>NZ_JAFEHE010000025.1:0-145428 GCF_016887925.1 Pseudomonas sp. MIL9
CACTTCACAAACTCCCCGACGCCGGTGCCAACCGGCACCTGCGGACTGAAATCGACCCACTCTGCCAGGGCCGACACGTCGGCCCAGGTCTTGACCACATCGCCAGCCTGCAGCGGTAGATAGTTGCGTTGGGCTTGTATACCCAGCGCCGCTTCCAGGCAGTCAATGAACTCCAGCAGTGCCACTGGCTGGCCGCGACCGATATTGAACAACCGGTTGACACCTTCGCCCGGTCCGGTCGATACCGGTGGTCGTGTGCGCAGCCGGGCGATACTTTCGACGATGTCGTCGATGTACGTGAAGTCCCGTGCCATCTGGCCCTGGTTATAGATGTCGATCGGCCGGCCTTTGAGCATCGCCTCGGTAAACTTGAACAGCGCCATGTCCGGCCGCCCCCACGGTCCGTAAACCGTAAAGAAACGCAGCCCGCTGGCCTTCAATCCGTATAGATGGCAATAGCTCTCGGCCAGCAGCTCATTGGCGCGCTTGGTCGCGGCATACAAGGAAATGGGATGATCGACCGCGTCCTCGACACTGAACGGCATTTTGCTGTTGCTGCCGTACACCGAGCTGCTCGAGGCGTAGATCAGATGCTCAGGGCGATGGTGCCGGCAGGCTTCCAGCACATTGAGGAAACCCACCAGGTTTGATTGCGCGTAGACGTCGGGATTGTCCAGCGAATAGCGCACACCGGCCTGGGCGGCCAGATGCACCACTTCGCTAAACGGCTGATCGCGAAACAACGCCATCAACGCCGGCTTGTCGACAATGTCCATTTTCTCGAAACGAAAACCCGGCAAGCACTCCAGTTCCTTGAGTCGTGCGCGCTTGAGCGTGACGTCGTAATAGTCGTTGAGGTTGTCGATGCCGACCACTTCATGCCCGTCCTGGCACAAGCGCCGGGCGGTGTGAAATCCAATGAACCCGGCGACGCCGGTGACGAGAACCGTCACCGGCCAGTACGCCACGATGACGCACCGACCGGTGCAGTGTTGCTGCTCAATACCCACGCCTGCTTCATGCTTCTGTTCCTGCCCATGACGTTTCTAATGCGTGACTCCGTCATGAAGCTTGTAAAACAGAAATGTTTCAGTTTCGGTGGTTCAGAAAAACTTCGAAGGATTTTTTTACGCGTCAATCGGATTATTTCGCATCCCCGTCACGGGGCTTATAAAACCGGAACAAGCCGATTTCAGCGGTTTTGACGTACTTGTCAGCCCAGTCGGGCTTGACGGTGCGGTCGTGAAAATACAACGCGCCGCCCGTGTGGTCCGGCAATTGTTTGTTCAGCGCCTTGCGTGCGATTTCCTTGGCGATCGCGTAGGGAGCCTCCTCCTGAGCCGAATCGGGCTTGCCGTCACACCACCAGGAGAACTGGCAACTCTTGGTTTCCGAGCCTTGCTTGACCACGGCACACACCGTATCCGGGAAGCCTTCGTGACCCAGTCGGTTCATCACCACATTGGCGACGGCCTCCATGTCGGTGGAGTCCTTGCCCTTGGCCTCCCAGTAGATGGAACGGGCCAGACAGGTGATCGCGTCGTCCAAGGGTGCTTTGCCCGCCGGATCGACCGCCTGGACTTCAGGTTGAGTAATGGCTTGAGACTTGGGTGCCGGTGCCGGGCTGCTGTTATCCGCGGCCTTTTGCTCCAGGACCTCGGCCTTGTCTTTGGCGACTTGTTGTTTTTGATCCTGATCACTGGCGAAGGCCGGGCCGACCAGCAGCGTTATTGCGAGGCAGGTTGCAATCCAGTCGAGGCGCATGATGGGAAGAACTCAGTGGGCAGTATCGACTCAGTGTAGTAGTGAACGGATTGCATGCCCCCCACAACATTCTGGAAAATCCATTGCCTTTGATGGGGTAATTTCGCGCATCATGGGCGCAGTCAGCTCTAGGGGGATTTCCATGCGTTCACTATCATCCGCAATGCGCTTTGCCGGGTTGTCACTGGGTCTGCTGTTCGCCTCCAGCGCGATGGCGAGCGAAGAGTCACAGCTGATCGAATCGATCAACGTCTACCGCAGCCAGTTGCAGCGTTGCGCCGGCCAGGTGTCGTCGGAGCTGCCGCCGCTGTCGGCCGACCCGCGCCTGGTGCTGTCCGCCACCAGCATCGGCAATTTGCAACAGGCCATGGCGAGCGCCGGTTACCCCATGAAGAATGTGCAGGCGATCAGCCTGTCCGGGCCCCGTGATGCGGCCTCGGCGATGAAAGCGATACAGGAGAGTTTTTGCCAGATCGTGCTGGACCCGCAATTCGTCGATGTCGGTGTCAGCCATCAGGACCGTGACTGGCGCATCGTCGTCGCCCGTCCGTTGCTCAGCGCACGCCTGGGTGACTGGCAGACCGAAGGCCAGAAACTGCTGGCCGAACTCAACATCGCACGCAGCAAAGCGCGCCAGTGCGGCACGCAGTCCTTTGCCGCCGCCACGCCGCTGGCCTGGAACGCCACGCTGGCGAGCGCCGCCGAAGCGCACGCGCGCAACATGGCCAATAAAAACTTCTTCGACCACAAGGACCAGGATGGCCGCACACCGGGCGACCGGGCGGAACTGGCGGGCTACGACTTCCAGCAGATCGGCGAGACCATCGCCGCCGGACAGGACACCGTGCGCAAGGTGGTCGATGGCTGGCTGGCCAGCCCCGGTCATTGCGCCAACGTGATGAACCCGCTGTTCCGGGATCTGGGCGCAGCCTACGCGACCGATCCGAAAAGCGATGCGGGGATTTACTGGACGGTGATGTTCGGGGCGCAATAAGAACCGAACCTGAAACGACCTCTGTGGCGAGGGAGCTTGTCGGACCGTTATCACCGACAAGCTCGCTCCCACCGCGATTCACGCGCCGGACGTTGACGGTGACCTGATTGAGGTCATCGATCGCTTAACGAAGAAAGGACCAGGAATGCGCGTTTAATATCGCGTTATCGCTCGTTGCGAGCCCGCTGCCGACGATAACCCAGAGGATTTTTTATCGTTACCTATCAATAACTTAAACAATTTAAAAACCAATTATTGAAGGAAAACAGCGCTTCATAGATGCCGTCGATCAACCGGTTACTCAGAGTGATTGGACGTTCTCCCGAGTTGCACTTAGCCTCCCCTCAACAAATCCGCACATCACGTCATTCGTCACTGCAGGAGCGAGCTCGCTGCCGCAGGTTTTGCGGCTACTCATTCAATGCGTATGAGGAAATCATGTCAGAGCGAATCTTGGTCGATGGGTTCTCCCGGCGGGTGGACTACCTGCGCATGTCGGTCACCGATCGCTGCGATTTCCGTTGCGTGTATTGCATGGCCGAGGACATGCAGTTCCTGCCCCGGCAGCGAGTGCTGACCCTGGAAGAGATCTATCAGGTGGCCCACAGCTTCGTCGCACTGGGCACCCGCAAGATCCGCCTGACCGGGGGCGAACCGCTGATCCGCCCGGGTGTGGTGCAACTGTGCCAGAAGATCGCCGCCCTGCCCGGCCTGCGCGAACTGTGCATGACCACCAACGGTTCGCAGTTGGCCAGACTGGCTGATCCGCTGTTCGAGGCCGGGGTCAAGCGCCTCAACATCAGCCTCGACTGCCTCGACCCGCAACGCTTTCGCGAACTGACCCGCACCGGTGACCTGGCGCAGGTCATCAAAGGCATCGACGCCGCCAACAAGGCCGGATTTCGCAACACCAAGCTCAATTGCGTGGTGATGAAGGGCCGCAACGATCACGAGATCAATGACCTGGTGAGCTTTGCCATCGACCGCAACCTGGACATCTCCTTCATTGAAGAAATGCCCTTGGGCACCCTCCACGAACACAGCCGCGCCGAGTCGTTTTTCTCCAGCGCCCAGGTACGTGAAAAAATCGCCGAACGCTACACTTTGATTGATTCCGCCGAGTCGACCCAGGGCCCTTCGCGCTACTGGCGCCTGGCCGAAGCGCCGCACATTCGCCTGGGGTTCATTTCGCCCCACAGCCACAACTTTTGCGGCACCTGCAACCGGGTACGGCTGACCGTGGAGGGACGCCTGCTGCTGTGCCTGGGTAACGAGCACGCCGTCGACCTCAAAGCTGTCTTGCGCAGCCACCCCGGCCAGCCCGAACGCCTGGAACACGCCATCATCGAGGCGATGAAACTCAAACCTTATCGGCACCATTTCGAAGTGAACGACGATGTCCAGGTGGTTCGCTTCATGAACATGACAGGCGGCTGAAAGACCATGATCGTCAGACCCAAACCCAACCTGATCGGTGTCCTGACTTCACTCAAGGGTTCGATCGCCAAGCGCATTGCCTTGCGCAGCCTGATGGTGACGCTGCTGGCCTCGGCCATCGTGCTGATCGAAACGCTGCACCCCAGCTACTTTTCCAAGGTCAGTGCGACGCCTTTCACCCTGCTGGGGTTGTCGCTGTCGATCTTCATGAGCTTTCGCAACAACGCCTGTTATGACCGCTGGTATGAAGCGCGCAAGGCGTGGGGCGACATCATCGTCGAAGTCCGGTCGATGATTCGCGAAACCCGGATCATCAAGGACGCCCGTGAACGACACGCGATTCTAAGCAACCTCTGCGGCTTCGCCCATGCGCTGAATGCCCGGTTGCGCAAGGAGAACGAACTGGCCGCCAGCGGTGACTGGTTGCAGCCGATTCCCGAGGGCGGCACCCAGGACATCAGCGGGCAAATACTGATGCAGGTTGGCCAACAGTGCTCGGCACTCAGCGAGTCGGGCGCCATCAATGAATGGCGCTACACCATCATCGCCGGTCACCTGTCCAGCCTGACCCGCGCCCAGGCGGTCTGTGAACGGATCAAAAACACACCGCTGCCGTTCCCCTACACCTTGCTGCTGCACCGGACCATCTACCTGTTCTGCATCCTGCTGCCGTTCGCCATGGCCGAGCCCCTGGGCTGGCTGACACCGATATTCACCGCCATCGTCAGCTACACCTTTTTCGGGCTGGATGCGATTGCCGATGAACTGGAAGACCCGTTCGGCCGCGACGAAAACGACCTGCCCACCGACGCCATCGTGCGCAACATCGAACGCGACGTCCTCGACGCACTGGGCGTGACGGAACTGCCGCCACAACTGGAACCGGTGGACTTTGTCCTGAACTGAAAGCAAACCTGCGGGAGCGCGGTCTCCCCGTGATGGCGGTCGGGCAAAACCGACTGTTCAAAGCGCCGCTTCATGGCTACAGTCACCGGCTCAAAGCGCCCCAGCACAAGGAACATTCGCTTGAGCCTCACGCCCGCCCCCAACAGCGCCCCCGAACTGACCAAGCCTGCGCCGATCAGCCTCGGTGAAGCGTTCCGATTCTGGCTCAAGCTCGGTTTCATCAGCTTCGGCGGGCCGGCCGGACAGATTTCGATCATGCACCAGGAACTGGTCGAGCGCCGCCGCTGGATCTCCGAGCGACGCTTCCTGCATGCCCTCAACTACTGCATGTTGCTGCCCGGCCCCGAGGCCCAGCAACTGGCGACTTACCTGGGCTGGCTGATGCACCGTACCTGGGGTGGCGTGATCGCCGGTGCGCTGTTTGTGCTGCCGTCGCTGTTCATCCTGATTGCCCTGTCCTGGGTGTACATCGCCTTCGGGGAAGTGCCGGTGGTGGCCGGGCTGTTTTACGGGATCAAGCCGGCGGTGACCGCGATCGTGCTGCAAGCCGCGCACCGGATCGGCTCCCGTGCGCTGAAGAACGGCTGGATGTGGGCGATCGCCGCAGCGTCATTCGCCGCGATCTTCCTCGGCAACGTGCCGTTTCCGCTGATCGTGCTGGGCGCGGCCATCATCGGTTACTTCGGCGGACGCCTGGCACCGGAGAAATTCAGTACGGGCGGCCACGGCGCCGCGAAAAAATCCTTCGGCCCGGCGCTGATCGACGATGACACGCCGCCCCCCGGACATGCCCGTTTCAGTCGCTGGAAACTGCTGCGCCTGGCGCTGGTCGGCGCGGTGTTGTGGACCCTGCCGATGGCGACCCTCACCGCCCTGTTCGGCTGGGAAGGCACGCTGACGCAAATGAGCTGGTTCTTTACCAAAGCGGCACTGCTGACCTTCGGCGGTGCCTACGCGGTGCTGCCCTATGTGTATCAGGGCGCGGTCGGCCACTATGGCTGGCTGACGCCGACGCAAATGATCGACGGCCTGGCGCTGGGCGAAACCACGCCGGGGCCGCTGATCATGATCGTGGCCTTCGTCGGTTTTATCGGTGCCTATGTCCATCAAGTGTTCGGCCCTGATCAGGCTTTTGTCGCCGGCGCCCTCGCGGCCACGCTGGTGACCTGGTTCACTTTCCTGCCTTCGTTCCTGTTCATCCTCGCCGGCGGGCCACTGGTGGAGTCCACCCATAACGAACTGAAATTCACCGCGCCACTGACGGCGATCACTGCCGCGGTGGTCGGCGTGATTCTCAACCTGGCGTGCTTTTTTGGTTATCACGTGCTGTGGCCCAAGGGCTTCGCCGGGCAGCTGGACTGGCCTTCATTGCTGATCGCCATCGCGGCCGCCATCGCCTTGCTTCGGTTCAAGCGCGGAGTCATCGAAGTGTTGTTCGGTTGTGGCCTGATCGGCCTGGTCGTGCACCTGCTGCGCTGAATCAAAGATTTACATGTGCCCCGTTCACCCCTAGTATCCAGCCATCCCCGGATGGCTGTTTACCGGCCACCGACGTTTTCCTTCTGGAAACATGAGTCATGCGTACTTCGCCGTCAGAGCCCCACTTGCTGGATGTCTCGATCCTGACCCCCTCGCGGCTGGTCGCGGATGGCATTGCCTGATGAAACGCATCGTCAACCTCCCCATGGCCCTGCGCCGCTCAAAACTGCGTCACTCCGCACGCCCGCCGGATAGCGCCCTGCTCGCCTGATCGCGTCTTCGACGCATCGAGCCCCCAGCCTTTTTGCTATCGCTGCCCGCACGCAACGGATCTTTGTCCGTGCCCGTGCCGCGGCCCGAATCCGTGCGTCCGCGGGACGCCAACGTGAGTGACGAACAATGAAATTCGCAGCCCTTGAAGATGCCCAACGCTTTCTGGCGAACAACCCCGATATCGACATGATCGAGCTGTTCATCCTCGATGCCAACGGCGTGCCACGCGGCAAGCTGTTGCACCGCGAAGAACTGCTGGCGGTGTATGAAAGCGGTCGTCCGCTGCCCAGCACCATCCTCGGCCTGACCTTGCAGGGCGAAGACGTCGAGAACTCCGGGCTGGTGTGGGACGTCGGCGACATCGACTGCCGCGCCTACCCGCTCGAAGGCAGCCTGGTGCGCTTGCCGTGGCGGCAGATTCCGACGGCGGCGGTGCAGGTCAGCATGCACCCGCAAGAAGGCATGCCGGCGAGCATCGCCGACCCGCGTCACCTGCTGATCAAGGTCATCGACGGCCTCAAAGCCGAGGGTTACCACCCGGTGATGGCCTGCGAGCTGGAGTTCTACCTGCTGGACAGCAAGCGCGATCACAACGGTCGCCCGCAACCGGCGCTGGACGCTGACGGCGGTCGTCCACGGCACACTCAGGTCTATGGCCTGCGTGAGCTGGAACAGATCGAACCGTTCCTCGCCGACCTCTATGCCGCGTGCAAACTGCACGACATTCCGGCGCGCACGGCGATTTCCGAATACGCCCCGGGCCAGGTGGAAATCACCCTGGAACACGGCGATGCCTTGCTGGCGATGGACCAGGCCGTGCGGTACAAGCGGCTGGTGAAAGCCGTCGCCCACAAGCACGGCATGCAGGCGACGTTCATGGCCAAACCGTTCGACGACCTGGCCGGCACCGGCATGCACATGCACGTCAGCATCGCCGACGCCGAAGGTCGCAACCTGTTCGCCTCCGAGAACCCGGCCGGCACTCCGCTGCTGCGCACCGCCATCGGCGGCATGCTCGCCTCGCTGCTCGATTCGTTGCTGCTGTTCTGCCCCAACGCCAACTCCTACCGGCGTTTCCAGGCCAACAGCTATGCGCCCCTGGCACCGACCTGGGGCGTCGATAACCGCACGGTCAGCCTGCGCGTGCCGGGCGGCCCGGCCAACAGCCGGCACATCGAACACCGCATCTGCGGCGCCGACGCCAACCCGTATCTGGCGGCGGCGGCAATCCTGGCCGGCATTCATCGCGGCATCCGTGAAAACCTCGATCCGGGCGAACCGGTGCAAGGCAACGGTTACGCGCAAGCCACGCAATTGCTGCCCACCGACTGGCTGACGTCCCTGACGGCACTGGAGAACTCGGCCTGGGCGCGGGATGCACTGGGTCAGGAATTTCTAGGGGTTTATCTGGCGGTCAAGCGTGCCGAGTATCGGCAGTTCATGGGCGAAGTGGGTGAGCAGGACTGGCGCTGGTATCTGACTGAGGCGTGAGCCCAATCAGCCCCCACCCCCTGTGGGAGCGAGCCTGCTCGCGATGGCGGTGTGTCATTCACCACTGAGATGACTGACATGGCCTATCGCGAGCAGGCTCGCTCCCACAGGGGCCGCGCTAACGGCTCTTCATTTTTGCCTGGACCCTGACATGACTAACCAACGCTGCAACTCCTACTACACCGCCACCCTCAACCAGGACACCGATTACCCGACCCTGCAAGGCCAACACCGGGTTGACGTGGTGATCATCGGCGGCGGCTTCACCGGCGTCGCCACCGCCGTCGAACTGGCGGAAAAAGGCCTGAAAGTCGCCATCGTCGAAAGCCACAAGATCGGCTGGGGCGCCACCGGACGCAACGGTGGCCAGGTCACCGGCAGCCTCTCGGGCGACGAAGCCATGCGCAAGCAGATGCGCCGCACCCTCGGCGAAGACGTCGACGATTTCATCTGGCACCTGCGCTGGCGCGGGCACCAGATCATCCGGCAACGGGTGGAAAAATACGGCATCGCCTGCGACCTCAAGCACGGTCACCTGCACGCGGCCTACAAGCCAGGCCACATGGAGGGTTTGCGCAAGGATTACGAGGAAGCCGTGCGCCGTGGCATGGGCGACGAGGTCAGCCTGCTCGACCGCAGCCAGGTACGCGACCTGCTGCAAAGCGACCTCTACCACGGTGCGATCAAGAACACCCGAAACATGCACCTGCACCCGCTGAACCTGTGCATCGGCGAAGCCCGCGCGGCCGAGAGCCTGGGCGCGCTGATCTTCGAAAACAGCGAAGTGCTGGAGATCATTCACGGCGATGGCCTGAACAAGAGTCCTGGCGTACGCACCGCCCACGGTCGCATCGACGCCAACCAGGTGCTGCTGGCCGGCGACGTCTACCACAAACTGGAACCGGGCCAACTCAAGGGCAAGATCTTCCCGGCCATGGGCGGCATCGTCACCACCGCGCCGCTGGGCGACCTGGCCAGACAGATCAACCCCGAAGACCTGGCCGTCTATGACTGCCGCTTCGTCCTCGACTACTACCGCCTGACTGCGGACGGTCGTTTGCTGTTCGGTGGCGGCGCCAATTACAGCGGCAAGGATTCACGGGACATCGCGGCCGAGTTGCGCCCCTGCATCGAGCAAACGTTCCCGGCGCTCAAGGGCGTGGCCATCGATTATCAGTGGAGCTGCGCGATGGGCATCGTGATCAACCGCATCCCGCAACTGGGCAAGCTCTCGGACAACGTCTGGTATTGCCAGGGCTACTCCGGGCACGGCATCGCCACCACGCACATCATGGGCGAAATCATGGGCCGCGCGATCACCGGACAACTGGAGCACTTCGACACCTTCGCCGCCTGCCAGCACATCCGCGTGCCCATGGGCGACCTGCTCGGCAACCCGATGCTCGCCGCCGGCATGTGGTACTACCAAATGCTTGAACGCCTGCGCTGAGGCAGCCACGGGATACACCCGAATCAGCTGTGGGAGCCAGCTTGCTCCCATAGTTTGCTCAAGCCTCCACCTGCACCACCTCGATGCCCAACTGGCGGTAATCATCGATGTTGCCCGATGCCACATGGCGCTCGGTGATCAACGTGTGCACGCGGTTGCAGGGCGCGACGATGAAGGGTTCGACCGCGCCTAGTTTGTCCGCCGTGGTAACGGCGATCACTTGCGAGGCACTGTCGATCAGCGCCTGTTTCACCGGCACCTCATCGAAATGCAGCGAGCTGATGCCCACCTCGGGATGAATCGCGCAGACCCCGGTGAACAGCAGGTCAGCCTTGATTCCCTGCAGCAAGCGAAGGGTCTCGTGGCCACTGACGGACAGGGTCGCCAGGTTGAGTTGCCCGCCCGCGAGAATGACCTTGATGCCTTTGTATTCAGCCAGGGTGATCGCGGTCATCGGCGAAGTGGTGATGGCGGTGATGGAAATGTCCGAGGGCAACGAGCGCGCGATCTGCAGCGTGGTCGTGCCCGAATCGAACATCACGATCTGGCCGTCCTCCACCCTTTCGGCGGCGAGCTGCGCCAGTCGGGTTTTCACCTCATCGGTTTCGCTGATGCGGGTGAAGTAATCCTTGCCCGTGTCCTTGGGTCGCGGCAGCGCCCCGCCGTGCACCCGCTGCACCAGGCCGGCGTTGTCCAGCTCTGCGAGATCGCGGCGAATGGTGTCTTCGGACACGGCGAAATGCTGGCTCAACCCGGAGGCCATGACCTTGCCGTCGCGCTCGAGGATCAGGAGGATTTTCTGCCGGCGCACATGAGGGAGTTCGGCCGCGGAATGCTGATCATGCATGTTTTTGCCTGTTTATGCGATTAGATGCGTGTTTGTGCGAGATTAGTCAAACAGTGCCTGAAACACAAACAGGACGAGGCCAAGTATCAATTATTTCAATCTTTCAAATCATAAAGGCGAATTTCTTATTTGCGCGTGACCTGTTCAAGATGAGCGCCATCACAAAAAGCAACGGATGGACATCTCATGAATCTCAATTTCGCCTTCGCCTGCATGATCGTGGTCTCGTTTGCCATTGCGCTGGGCCACGCCTGATCTGCGACAACGCTCACTGCGTCATGCAGCGTCGAGCCCCGCTTTTTCCCTGTTAGCGTACGGCTGCTTCCTGTTCCCGGAACAGCCGGATACCACTTCGCTGGCTGGCACCTCACCCAAACCATGCACGCGGCGCCAGCCCTGTCGCGCGCGCGTGCGCAAGAATGATCGAACCCGCCTCGAAACACCCCCCTCAAAAGCCCGCTGACACAACGTGTTTGTTCGCCTCAGCTTGCCCGGCATTCACGCGCGAATAGGCAGGCGTCAGCCCGGGCGACAGGCCCGTGACGGTTTTTCACTGCATGGGGTAAGACAAGGGTACACGCTGCGTTTTTGATACGCAGAGGGGAGAAAAAACGCGGTTGAAGCACAAGCGGTGTGCTGTTTAGAGGACACCCAGAGGGTTGACAGCCTCAGTTGCTGGCAACGTGATCCACGTTGCCAGTCATCACCAGCGCCTTGAGCGACGCATCGAACTGTTTCAGCGCATTCACCTGCAACTCGGTTTGCTCGTTGATTTGCGCGGCAATCTGCGGAGCGGCTTTGCCATGCACCCACACCGAGGGCATTTGCTTGGCGCGTGAGCCTTCAGCCTGGCCGATGTATTGCAGGTTCGCATCGTAGAACTTGGCGACAAACCGCGCTTCGACCTGGTCGTTGCGCTTGGACACCAGGCGGCTGTAGGTGTCGAGCATCACCACCACATCGGGATGCGCCTGCACGGCGGCGTCGAGGTTGTCGTAGACCGTCACCGAGGCGAACTGTTTCTGCAGCGACCCCAACAAGCTCCTGACCCCAACCGAAATGCACAGTACGTCTTAAATCGTAACCTTCACAACCACATGGCCGTTGTATGCATTATAGATAATGCACATCACGAGCACAAGCTCTAAAACGGGCCTCTCAGCCTTTCTTCCGAACACCAATCAATGACAAAGCTCCCGTACGTCCAGAAAATACAAGGCTATACGACCTGTGTAATCAAATGACTTTTGAACACATCTGACATCAGTTGCAGTTCCCCAAAGATGTGTCGTGAGTAATAGCAAGCTCGTTCGAAATGCATGACCTAGTCATTCCACCATCTTTCAGACGGAGGTCGTTGCCCCTCCTCCTCGTTCGGGACTCAGTTTGGCAATCAACGTGGGTAATCAGTAAGGGGCCGGCGAACACGACTTGGTCGGACGGATAGACTACTCCCTGCACCGCATTGCCTTGAGCCTCTCCAGCACTAGGAAAGTTAATCAAGACGCCGACAGACTTGCCGATAGAACAAGTTCGATCAGCAAGAAGTACGTGGTAAACGATGAACCAATACCTCATTCCCACGCCGGATAGCGAGAGTTCGCAACCAGTCGCCAGGCTCCCTGAAATCCGTATGCTCGCCATTGTCTCTACTCTGGCGTTGCTTCTGCTCCTACCCGCAGCGGTCATGGTAAAGCTGGACGCACACTACGCAAACTACATTGCCCTGGCCTTGACCGCCGCGATGATTTCAAGCGTGTACGTCGTCATGAGTCTGATCGAATTAAAGCTAGCCGGTAGGCTGATGAGCATGAAGTCCGGCGTGTATATCTGGATTTCCTTGATTGGACTTTTGATATGGTTCTCAAAGATTGACGCACAGGTGGACGTCAACAATATGATTGGCGTAGATGCGTCGTTACTGCCTATGACAACTGCAGCTGCAACTTTTATGCACGTTATGATACGTATAGAGCCAGTGATCTACGTGATAATGGCCGCATCTACCTTACTATTCCTTCTCTCCTATCCGGCAGCACGGTTGAGAAAAGAAATCCCTTCGTATGCAATCTGCCATATTTCAAATCTATTTGCCTTCTGTGTGATCGCCTCCTTAGTTTCTGATGTGATGTCTCTGGATCGCCACCGCGTCCAGATCCTTTATCACATCGCGCATATGGCTGACTTCAGCAGCAAGTCACCATGCACGAATGTCGATCCTTTAACAGATGACGTGCTCTATCTGGATAGTGCGCGGAGTAAGATCTTGATTGCCCCGAAAATCAAAGAGCATGAGCCAACGACCTTGGCGACATTCTCGCTACTGGCCCCTACCCACATTCCTAGCGGCTTCAAGCACCTTGTATGTGACTACAAGCTCCCCCTCTCGAGCTGATATCAAAGTCTAACTAGAGAGCGATATAGCCCAGCAACCTTCCGGTCGGCTGGACTATTCCTTAGCGATCGAAAAACGGAAATCGCCGTGAATCATAGCCACGCAAAGTCTATGGGCTCTCGACTTTAGAATCCAACCGACGAATCGAACCGCTGGTTTTTGAGCGTCAGTACTGGATGGACAAACCTGGCAACACTATCAAATCAGCTCATAGCGTCAACTTCGGGACAAGCTGTGTGCACGCCTAGATAAAACCTGGACAAATCGAAATTAGGACACCTACCCAACGAGCATTGAAGCAAAACTTACGACGCCTGGGCGTCGGTTCATTTTGTCTCTCGAACCCAGCCTAGGGGCCACGCCATCAGTTATTTGTAAGCTGAGCCACGTGGCTGGATGAAACGAGTGCCTTCAACGACGCATCGAACTGCTTCAAGGCATTCATCTGCAATTCGGTTTGCTGATTGATCTGCGCAGCAATCTGCGGTGCGGCCTTGCCATGCACCCACACCGAAGGCATCTGCTGAGTGCGCGAGCCCTCAGCCTTACCGATATATTGCAGGTTCGAATCGTAGAACTTGGCAAGGAAGCGAGCCTCGAACTGGGAATTGCGTTTCGTAACCAACCTACTGTGAGTGTCCAGCATTACCACCACGTCAGGGTGCGCTTGCACCAAAGCATCAAGGTTGTCGTAAACGGTCACTGAGAAAAATTGTTTCTGGAGAGAGTTTTTGAGCCAGTCGATCGCAAGCTTTGGATCGGAACTGTTGATAAACGCGCTGCTGATGCGGGAATCGAGCGCATCATTTTTAGCACCTTTCAGCGCGACGGAATGGTACTGCTCGAGGTATTCGACGGTATTTACGGTGTTTTCGCTGTAGAGAACCCCTACCGACTGTGAATGCTGCAAGACCCGTGAGCTGTTATCCATCGGCAGAAAATGGCAGGCATCCCCACCTGCGCCATAGGCGGGCGCCATTGCTGCAGTACCAAAGCTCAACACGGCGACAAGAATCAGTAATGTGGAAATTCTCATCGCGTTTGCTCCTTCAGAAACCGCTTCGGTGTAACGCCAGTCTCCTCTTTTGCCAGCAAAACAAAACTTGCATTCTTTAATGATGACTATCGACTGAACGAATGGTGGAAGGATCGACGGCATCATTGAACCCCACCTCGCACGTCTGATAGCATTAGCGCGTTAGATCGGTCTCCCTGGATCGAGCGGTCGGCACGCATAGGTAACCCACAGGTCGCAGCACCCCTTCTTTTTGCATGCATTCGACATTAGTCACTGCGGGCAGCCGACACCGCCTGGACGATTGGAGAATGATTATGCGCGTTCCTATTTACCCTCAAGATCTTAATAGTGGTAGCGGTTTCGCGCGTCTTGCGAAATGCTTAAAGCGCGATTGGCCGGGAACCGAGCCTATCCGACTGTCAGAAGCGCAAAATCTACTTGCTAGATGCTTCGGGTACTCCGACTACCATCAGATCATATCTTCAAACTCACCAAAAATCGTAGCTTACCCATCGATAGCAGACGTGGTAGCGCAGTGCATGGAGACGCTTTGTGATGAACTGTTAGGTGGTGGTCGCGCTAAATTCTTCGACCTCGGGAAGCTACAAACGCAGGTTATCGATTGGCCATTCTTGCAATTGAGCGTCTACCGTAAGCAATACGGTCACTCTGATAATCGGGTTGTGGCTAAAGCAGTGATTGCCGAGCTAATTGAGGCATTCCTATCCACTCAGAAAGCTCATTCTGAGGTACAGCCAGATAAGCGAACCCACGAGCTCCGATTAAATAGACTCGATGCGATGTTAGGACACCTCTCGGTGAATTCTTGCGCGGCATATGTATCTCCCCCCATGGGTGTCTGCACCCATCAATCACCATACGACGCCAATCGGCCTTCATCGAGTGGGATGTCATGCCTCTCGTGTGGGCCCTCCATTTTCCAACACAAACTTTAATCCTACCCCAGCCTTAAGTGCCCTTGATTTGTTGGCGCTGATTGAAAACTGACCCACCCTGCCGATTGAAAATTGACCCCAGGGCGGATTGCTGATTTTTCAACCAGCATTTGTGGATAAGCTTAGAGTAGTGTTCTGGTTGAAGACGCATCGGGCCCCACCGCATGCAGGCATGCGGCAGGGTGTTTATGGTGCAGATCAAAACGGTTCATCGTCCTCGATACCATCTTCGTCCTTGCGCTTTCGTTCACGCGATTTGATCTTTGTCTGGGCGGCCAAGGTGCTGTGTTGCAGGCGGTAGGACTCGTTGCCCGTTTCGACGATGTGGCAGTGGTGTGTCAGCCGATCCAGCAATGCAGTGGTCATCTTGGCGTCGCCAAACACACTCGACCATTCCGAGAAGCTGAGGTTGGTGGTGATGACCACGCTGGTGTGCTCGTACAGTTTTGAAAGCAGGTGAAATAACAGCGCGCCACCGCTCTGACTGAAGGGCAAATACCCAAGCTCATCGAGTATCACCAGGTCTGTTCGAAGCAGTCCCTGGGCGATTCGGCCTGCCTTACCATCGTACTTTTCACGCTCCAGCAGGTTGACGAGATCGACCGTGGAGAAGAACCGTACTCGTTTGTTATGAGTGGTGATTCCGGACACGGCCAAGGCACTGGCCAGGTGTGTTTTTCCGGTTCCAGGCCCACCGATGAACACGACATTTTGTGCAGTCTCCGTAAACTCAAGGCTGGATAATTCCTTGACCAGACGG
Source organism: Pseudomonas sp. MIL9 (assembly GCF_016887925.1). Lineage (NCBI taxonomy): Bacteria > Pseudomonadati > Pseudomonadota > Gammaproteobacteria > Pseudomonadales > Pseudomonadaceae > Pseudomonas > Pseudomonas sp. MIL9. The sequence goes on from NZ_JAFEHE010000025.1 coordinate 15,771, forward strand.
GCATCAGCGCTGGAAGCGCTGAAGTCAAAGCCAGCTAAATCACGGTGCATGGGGAGCTTTGCCATGTTCATCTGATGATTCACAGAGCGCACGGCGCGATCTGCCTGCTCCTGTTGGAGCAGATGCTCAAGCAGCCATTTCGAGGATGCCGTCGAAGCTTCTCCCTGGGCCGCCAGTTCTTCCCAAGCCTGCGCCATGCCATGCAGACGCAGTTCTTTAAGTTCTGCCATCAAGTCACGCATTGCGGCTCTCCTCATCTGTTGTACGGAGTTGGTCATATCGGGCCGTGTTGGCAACGGGAGCCACCTTGAGTTGCAGGCTGGTTTCTACGGAAGGCGGTGGTGCAGTAGCGGTGAGCCGGGCGAGAACATTTAAGATGTGATCGGCGCTCAGACTTCCCGACTCAAGCACCAGTTCTACCGCTACCAGCACCGGGTCGAGACCGGCGATGGGCACGGCAGCGAGCACCTGCGTCATGATTCGATCACCGTTGCTGTGACGTCTTAGGCCCCGTTTGAGAAGTTGTAACGGCTTGGGCAGATAGGCAAACGGTGCGCCATTGCGCAGTGCACCCGGCTTGCGTTCGATGAGTGGGATGTAATGCTGCCAGTCAAAACTGACCTGATCTCGATCAAAGAGGCGCTCGTGGCTGGCGATCACCGTTTCGTCGGCGATGACCACGATCCGAGAAGGATACAGACGGCTACTGACCCATTGGCCGACTCGCTCACAAGGCACCGAATAGCGATTTCGCGCCACACTGATCAGGCAGGTGCTGGAGACCCGCAAGGTACGCTCGACGTAGCCATCAAAGGCCGTCGGCATCGGCATCATTTCAGCTCGCTCCAGTTCCAAGACCTCTGCCACCGTTAGCCCGCTGTAATGCGGATGCGGCAGCTCGCTCCAGAGCGACCGGCAACGTTGGCCGAGCCAGGCATTCAGTTCTTCGAAGGTGTGGAACATGCAGTTTTGAGCGTCGATCCAGATGCGCCGTCGACTGTCTTGAACGTTCTTTTCAACGATGCCCTTTTCCCAGCCAGAGGCTACGTTGCAGAAATCCGGATCGAACAGGTAGTGCGCACACATCACGGAAAACCGGGCATTGACCGTGCGGCCCTTGCCTTTGTTGACCTTGTCGACAGCCGTTTTCATGTTGTCGTAGATGCCGCGACGCGGCACGCCACCTAACGCTCCGAACGAGCGTGTATGGGCATCGAAAAGCATCTCGTGACCTTGGCTGGGGTACGCAACCAACCAGAATGCGCGACTGGCACACAGCTTCATGTGGGAGACCTGGATGCGTCGAAACAGGCCGCCGATCAGCAGCCCTTCTTCGCTCCAGTCAAATTGAAAGGCTTCACCGAGCGCAAACGTCAGCGGTACAAAAGCGCGTAAAGACTTGCCTTGCTCACCTCGCCACGAGCGTACAAACGCTGTGAGCTGGCTGTAGCCGCCGTCATAACCCTCGGCCTTGATCTGCTCGAAAAGTGCTTTGGCGCTTCTGCGATTGTGCTTTGCCCGAAACGAATCGGCTTTCAGCGCCTGTTCCAGCGTGTCGTGGAATGGGCTGAGTTTGTTGAAGGTCGCGCACCGCTGGTACGCCGGCTGAGTGGCTTCGGGCGCTCTGACCCATTTTCGGATGGTGTTTCTCGACAGCCCGGTACGCTTGGCTATCTGGTGCAGCGAGAGCTTGTCGCGGAAGTACATCCGCCGGATTTTTCCCAACATTTCCATGCTGATCACCCTGTGTTCTCCTGCTCGGAAAGTGAGCAGAAGCAGTTGAACACCTGGGTCAGTTTTCAGTCGGCAGAACAGCCTTTACTGGGTCAGTTTTCGGTCAGCGGCAACACGCAGACCCTTTGATTGAGTCATAAGGGCGCAGGACGCAACCAGAGACCGCACAAAGCATGACCCGCAGTCTCGACTTGGCCCTGCGCGAGGCCCTACAGGCCATGTCATACCGCGCTTGCCAGACGGTGAGCACGCTCCTTATTGCGTGTCCGGCCTCTTCGGCCAATGGCGAATGGCTTCAGAGATCGCAATGCCGCGCTCCGTCGGTGTATCACACAACGGGCAAGTGTCAGTTGCCGGCTGAAGGTGCTCAGCAATTTTCAGCTTCTCGTACTGGCGTCGTACAGCGCCCTGAAAACCCACCATGTCCTGAAGAGCCGAGCGAGTCGCACGGGATTGCCTGCGCGCCTTTTCGATGTCACTCAGCAAGCGGCGTCGATTGTCGTATAGGTTGCCGAGCTCACTCTCATTGGGGTTCGTTACGCTATTCGCATTGATACGCTTGACCCGCAGCAGGGCGGCCTCAAGCTTCTTCTCGGAAGCGTCGTCCGACGGGAGGTCGCACAGGCCGCTGCGGCTGGCATCCAGCAGTAAGCGCATGGCGTGCTTTTTGTACTCGCTGCCGGCTGCCTGACGAGTTCGCTGCTGTCGCTCCTCTCGCTCAAGCTGCTTGCGCAGATCCCGCAGGCGCCGCTCCTGGAGCACGCTGTCCTCGTTCACGACACGCAAGAAATAGGGCATCGTCTCTATGATCGCCGGTGCCTCGTCAGCCTGATCCAACCCATGGAGCAACGCCGTTTCGTTGTAGATGACATCCTTGGGGACGAACATGTAGGCCGTGGCGTGGCGCACCGTTGGTCTTGGCGGCGTCACGGCCAGAGATGCTGGTCGAAGTTAAGAAAAAGCCAAGTGATGTCAGTGCGGTCGACATTGCCCGAATGGAACGCGAGATGGAGAATCTGCAACACGATTACAAGCAGGTCGAAGACACGCTGGGCGAGACGATGTTGGTCTTGGTTGTGGCCAAGGGGTATCTCGTACGCATGCTCCGCAATGAAGCTATTGCCGGCTATCTCAGTCGCTATTATGCGGAACTGCTTGAGGAGCTGGTGTCCATCATGGAAGCAGTAACCTCCGATGCCAGGCAGCTCGAACGGGAATAGCAACCGCCTGCTACGCTGTCTTCTTTTCACGGAGGAAATACGATGTCGAACGCAGACCTGCTCCCTTCCTTACTCTTCAAGATCAATCAAAATCAATTGGCTCTCGAAGCAGCAATCATGGAGCTCACACTCTGGGTCGAGCAACGAGGATCGGCGGAGGTCGCCGGAAACGTTCGCGGTGTACTGGCAGCTATCGACCGAAACGAAGAATTCATTAACATGACGCTTGCGGTGCTCATGACACCTGATTGATCTGGTCGCCCTTCAACGTGGATGATACGAGTCGAGTAGGTGATTTAGTCGTGGTTCAATTGAGGGCTCAAGCTCTTCAAGTAGAGCTGGAGTCAACGGCAGCTTGCAGCGTCACCGCCCAGTACTACCTGAGTTGAGATAAAACTGTTCGTCGTACCACTCAGCGCGTGCCTTAGGCGTACGACCTTAAAAGTGGTGGACGCGAGTCATGCGAGCTTGATGGCTCCGCCTTGGATATCGTCCCGCGCCATTCGCAACTCACTGGCGTCTTGGTTGAGCCGATGAATCAGGTTGAGCAATCGTTGGCGCAATACCTCATCCTGGAGCTGCTCGGCAGCACGCATCACATCAAGCGCCGCTGCCTCATTGTTGGTGGCGACGGAGTCGAGCAGTTTGCGCATGCTTCTTGATGGCCGATTCATCTCCAACCCTCCTAGGTTTAGGTGACGCGAATCATATGGCCGGAATGTTTCGTCAGTATTTCAGTTGCACGAACAGGTTTTGAATCACCAGCTCTGGTTGATTTGAGGATAGCTGGAGAGTGCCCCTATGAGCTGTCAATTCCCCTAACGCTCATCAACATGCTGTACACGTCGTTGAACTGCGACGCAATCGGTCGCGCGGTACAACCCTCAGTCTATCGCGGGCCGACTTGGCAAACCGAGGTCGGCACCCAACGTTAGAAAATGTAGTGGTCTAATGAAACCTTATCCCCTCTCCGAAAATCCAGTTACCGCTAACTTCGAGTTGCATGCGCTCTCTTCCTGTCCTTATCACCGCGATGGTTACTCCAATGCGGTTTTCTACCGTATCACGCTGCGACGTCGGTTTGACCTGCTCCAGCCTGCTGTCAGGTACGTGGCGGCCAAAGGTTGAAAGCTCTGTGATTCGGTGCTGATGAACTCCAGGTTTGCATCCCGTGGTAAGCGCGCAGCGCACGTTATCGGCGATGCCGGTCGATCCGCGCTGCTCTACCCAATCGGAAAGCTCCTCCACTGCGACGAGTTTGATCCAGTCGGCGCGACTCAATGGGCATGATCCATACGAGTATTTGAAGGACGTCCTGACACGCCCGCCGATGCAGCGGGCGAGTGAAATTGACGAGTTGCTGCCGCATAGGTGGACGCCCGTTTAACCACGCAAGAGGTGTTGGGCGGACGCTTACTGCTGTTGTTGCCTACAGCACAAGCAGCATCCAGCCTGGAACAGACAGCTGTTCCCTTGCTGCTGGTCATGCCGGTTGCAACAGTTGTACTTGGTTTGATGCTTAAAGAGATCGAGCAACGCAAACGAACAGAGCTCGCCCTGCAACTTAGAGAGTCGCGCCTGCGCGCAATCACCGAATCACATCAAGCGATGCTCATCAGTTTCCGATAACAAGCACAAACAGCCTTGCTCAGAATCGATAATCACAGAGATTTAGGTGTTCTTTTTTTGCAGGCTTTTCAGACGCAGAGTCGCACGTTGCACGGCGGCCATCTTTTCTGGGCGCTTCATGCGCTTCCATTTTTTGATGTCGTCCCTGGTGCGACCACAGCTCAGGCAAAGTTCGCTGTTCAGTTGGCAAACAGAAATACAGGGGGTTTTCGATATCCTTGGCCATGCTTCAACTCTCCGCAAAGCGTTTGAGCGCGAAGCGCTGCTGCCAGTCACCAGCGTTCATGTCCATCGGCTCGGTGGCGAGCCAGATGGCATCGATGCGGATCATCGCAACAGCTCTCGAAGAAAGCTTGCGCAGGAGGCTGCGCTGTCCACTGGCCAAGTCATCTTGACGGGTGGCTGCGCGGAATCGGATAGTATTGTTCACAGTCAATCCAGCTGACCCTGACGCACCTAGACGGTGACAAACAAAGCCCTCGGAATTATAATTTGATTATCATTGATCAAATCAGGGTTCCGGCGACTCCATGGAAAACAAAACTGCACGACTGACTGTGCTCATTGATCCCATCAAGAAAAAAGCCCTTGAGGAGCTCTGTTCAGCTCAGGATCTGACGCCTTCACAGGTCGTCCGTCAGCTTATTCGAGACTACCTGGAGACGCATGGCGTGTCCTATTCGACCAAAAACAATAAAGTTGCGGCTAAATAATGCTTTCGCGAATGGGCTGGCGTGAAAAGGGGTCAGCTCATCGCTCTACCTGCAGCATTCCAGCTCAGCTATGGCCGGACGGCTTCACACTCGCGACATGACTATTCAGTGCACCATTGAAATCGGCATGATAATGCTCTGAACCGAGCGCGTGGAGTATCCCCGCCCTGTCCAACTTGCCAAGAACTTTCTCGTTGGCCTCGCACAGTTTTACGACGATGCCACGCTTATGTAAGTGTTCAACAACTTCAAGTAGTGTTTGTAAGCCTGTTATATCCATGAACGGCACTCGCTTTAGGCGAATAATCAATGTCCTTGGATCCGTGTGCGTTTGAGCCAGAACGCGCTCAAAGGTTTCTGCTGCGCCAAAGAAGAGCGGCCCTTCAATGGTATAAACCAGAACGCCAGGCGGAAGATGAACATGCCCATTGATCCGTAACTCAACCTCAAGCTCTTTTTCGACCATTTGCTGCACTTCGACTGAAGACGCCATCCGACGCATGAATTGCAGCATGGCGAGAATGACACCGATATTCACGGCGATCGTTAAATCACTCAAAACGGTCAGACTGAAGGTTATGAGAAGTATCGCGACGTCGGCTTTTGGGGCCCGCTCGACCATGCGTTTGAAATGTTTCAGCTCACTCATGTTGTAAGCAACGACAAATAGGATCGCAGCCAGAGTGCACAGCGGAATGTCCGAGGCCAGAGGAGCCAGGAAAGAAATCAGTAAAATCAATGTGAGCGCATGGACAACCCCCGCAACCGGGCTGTTTCCGCCATTGCGGATGTTAGTGGCTGTTCGAGCAATCGCGCCTGTCGCAGCAAAACCACTGAACAAAGGAGTGACTAGGTTAGCGATGCCTTGGCCGATCAGCTCCTGATTGGAGTCGTGCTTGGTTCCCGCCATCCCGTCAGCGACGACAGCAGATAACAATGACTCGATAGCCCCCAACATCGCAATCGCGAACGCTGGGCCGATCAACTCGACCATCTGAGGTATGGTTATTTCAGGTAGGCCAATTGCAGGCAGCCCTTGAGGAATCCCCCCAAACGCACTGCCAATCGTTGCAACGCCGGCAAACTGAAAATAAGACTGAATTACCGTCACAATGACCATGGCGATCAGGGGCCCCGGCACACGCTTTATGCCAGGTATCTTGGGTGCCGTGATGACCAGCAGCAAACTCAAAAGCGCCAACAGTGTTGTGGGCACATGAACGTGGGGAAGCGCCTGGAGCAGGTGCCAGAGTCGCTCATGGAAATGCTCACCGCTAATTTTCGGCAACCCGAAAAAGTCTTTCCATTGCCCCACCCAAATGATCACACCAATACCGGCAGTGAATCCGACAATCACAGGGTCGGGAATGAACTTGATGATGGCCCCAAGCTTGGTAGTACCGAGCAACAACAGGATCACCCCGGCCATAATCGTTGCTAGCTGCAGGCCACTAACGCCGTACTTAGCGGTCACTCCAGCCAGAATGACGATGAATGCCCCTGTCGGGCCAGCGATCTGAAGACGGCTACCTCCGAAGAGAGAAACCAAGAGGCCACCGATAATAGCCGTGTAAATCCCTTGCTCAGGCTTGACACCTGAGGCGATGGCAAACGCCATGGCCAAGGGCAACGCCACGACGCCGACGATAACCCCAGAGACGATATTTCGAAGCCAGTGCTCAGGCCTTAACAGGCCCGCTTTCCATGCCTCTCGTATCGCAATCATGACTAGCCTCTCTCGGTTGGCATGTGCATAATATTCACATGCAGTGATAACAGTAAAGCCATAGAATTACCTTGGTACAGTCACTAAGTGCGCTAAAAATCCAGCACAGAAAGACCTCAATCACACTCGTGGACAGAATGCGTCCACACTCGGAGAAGCACATGAAACGCGAAGACGTCAAAACCAAACACGGTGAAGGCATGCGCTTCGACACGCACGTGATCGCCAACCCGGCCAAAACAAGCGAGTGGATCATCCTGTTCAAAAAAGAGGCGGGAAGAAGCTACTTCCTGGTCAATGACAACGAAGAAATCGAGTCATTTGGGCACCTGGATGACGCGATTCATGAGCTTCGGGACATAGGCATCAAATCTGCCGAAGTTCACTTCTAATTGCCCCACTTCGAGAGTTTGATCATGTCAGTCAAGGTTAAGCAGTTGTCTAACCAGCGCGAAGAGCTTTGGTCGGTTTGCTTCGGCGGCCGTAACATTCAGTTTCGCAATGAGCAGAGTGCCAAGGATTATGCGGCCACACTAAAAGAAAGAATCGAAGCGCCGCATGCCTTGCCTGAAGTAGCCGCTGAATCAGCAATCGATCGCGATTAATCAATCGAAGTCGCCTCCGCCTTTCTTACCTCCCCTTCCGCTCGCCAGTATATTGAACCACTACACGGCATCCGCTTGGGACTGTCAGTAGCTCATAGCCCCTCCCACCACCACACCCATCACGTTCGAAATACGCAAAAAAAAGGCCACACAAGGTGGCCTAAGATGGGTTCAAGCATATAAAGCGTTCTATTGACCCAAAAATACAGGCCCGCCCTGAAGTCTTGGCACCAATAGAACCGATCCACTCGCTGACCAACCTATTCGTCAGAAGCGTTCAAGCCGGCAATTTGGAACCAGCCCTGGAGTTCAGGAACCTAGTTGCCAAGCGTTATAATAATGTTAGCATGCAATTGTAATCAATGTCTAATTAGAGGTTCGTATGACTATCGACTTCAAGCAGGCCGCACTGGATTATCACGAATTCCCAACCCCAGGAAAAATAGGCATAGCACTGACCAAGCCAGCAGACACTGCCGTCCAACTTGCACTGGCCTACAGTCCGGGCGTAGCCGAGCCTGTGCGCGAAATCGCCAAGAACCCAGAGAACGCCTACCGCTTCACCGGCAAAGGTAATCTGGTGGCAGTCATAACCAACGGCACCGCCATTCTGGGCCTGGGCAATCTGGGCCCCCTGGCCAGCAAACCAGTTATGGAAGGCAAGGCTCTGTTGTTCAAGCGTTTTGCCGGAGTCGATTCGATCGACATCGAAGTCAATGCCGAGAGCTCTCAAGCCTTTATCGATACTGTCGTACGTATCGCCGATACCTTTGGCGGTATCAACCTGGAAGACATCAAAGCCCCTGAGTGCTTCGAAATCGAAGAAGCGCTAATTGAACAATGCAACATCCCGGTGTTCCATGACGACCAGCATGGCACCGCTATCGTCACTGCCGCCGGCATGCTGAACGCACTGGAGATTCAGGGAAAAACTCTAGAGAACGCGAGAATCGTCTGCCTCGGTGCCGGAGCTGCAGCAACTGCTTGTATGCGCCTGCTACTCAGCCTCGGCGCCCAACAAAGCAACCTGTACATGGTTGACCGCGTCGGTGTTATCCACTCTGCACGTGAAGACCTCAATCAGTACAAAAAGCAATTTGTGAACGACGGTGGCCCTCGCACGCTGATGGACGCCATCCAAGGTGCCGATGTGTTTATCGGACTATCCGGGGCCAACCTTCTGCCGGTGGAAGCACTGAGAGCCATGGCACCCAATCCAGTCGTGTTTGCCTGCTCGAACCCGGATCCTGAAATCAATTACGAGCTGGCCATGGCGACACGCGACGACCTGATCATGGCGACCGGGCGCTCCGACTATCCGAACCAAGTCAACAATGTCCTGGGCTTCCCATTCATTTTCCGTGGAACCCTGGATGTTCGCGCGAAGCAGATCAACGAAGCGATGAAGATCGCGGCGGTTGAAGCACTGCGCCAGTTGGCCAAAGAGCCGGCCCCGGTGGAAGTATTGCAAGCGTTCAATATCGACAAACTTGAGTTCGGACGCGACTACATTCTCCCCAAAGCCCTCGACGCTCGCCTGCTCGGAGCAATAGCCGGTGCAGTAGCCAAGGCCGCTGTCAATACCGGCGTTGCACAACTGCCCTATCCGAAGCACTACCCGCTTTGAACTGACACAAATAAAGCCGAGGCTGCGTGACCTCTTGTGAGGTTTGCAGCCAACGCACTTGCGAGCAGCTCAAAGGATCAATGAGCAGCAACATCGATCTCGCGAGGAGAGTGTGATGCCAGATGAGCATTTTCGGTTGGCCATATTGAGCTTCACGCTCTTGCTACAAGGGTGAATGAATGCCTATCAAATATGCGAGAAGCCTCACTGGCCGACGACGGACAACAGACGCAAACCAGCATCGAGGGTTTGCCTTAGCCTTCGTCGCGGGAGGGGGCAGTCAACGCCGACGGGCTCCTGACAGTGCATCAGTACACCTTACACATGACCGGCATCGTCTCTTGATTAGGCTGGCCTGCTAAGAGGCTCTTCAGAGTTGCTATACTGGCACTTGATCAAGTTTATCTATACAAACGTGACGAGCCGGGTCGAGACAAGCACTTTCGTTTATAGCCCACGTGATCTTGACAGGCTCTTCAAGGTCGCAGAGAAGAGGGTATGAATGACCCGCATATTAGCCTGTATCGATAGCACGAACGCGTCTCCGGCCGTCTGCGACTACGCCGCGTGGGCCAGTCTCAACTTCGGCCTTCCGCTGACCCTCCTGAATGTTGTAAATCGCCCCTCTTGTATGGAAACTCAACCCGGTAGCTTGGCGCACATGCTGGACAGCATGACGCTGGACGAACGGCGCCATGAGCGGGCACTCAAACAAGGTTACCTGATGCTGCAAAACGCACGGGAACGAGCAATTACTGATGGCGTGATGAAGCCGGAACTACGCCAAAAAAACGGAGAGCTCTTGTGTCAGTTGCTAGAGATGGAAAATGACATGCGCTGGTTAGTGATGGGAAAGCAAAGCTCGCTTTACCCACTCCTCAACCAACTCGAAAAGATCATCGATGCTTTACACAAACCTATTCTGGTCACCCCAACCACCTTCAAGGCTCCGCGAAGCCTGGTGCTCGCGTATGACGCGAGCGAGGTCACGCACATGGGAGTGGAAATGCTGGCCGCCAGTCCAATACTCAAAAATCTAGCGGTACATCTCGTCATGGTTGCGGCCAAAACGCCTAAGAACTTAGAGCAACTCGATTCAGCGGAAGCCATTCTGAAGACAGTCGGGTGTGATGTCCGGACAGCTATCTGCGACGGAAAAGTGAATCTCGCCCTACAGGCCTATCAGACCGAGCACAATATAGACCTGTTGGTCATGGGCGCTTTTAGTCATTCACGAGCCCACCGTTTCTGGCTTGGTAGTACGACCTCAAGAATGATCCGAACGACCACGCACCCTTTACTATTCCTGCCTAAAAGCCACCTCAACATGTAACGCCCTGATGTTCACTCATCGCCCCGCCTCCGTCCACCTTTAGGCGTAACTTTGCGGCCAACTACATGCGTCGATGGCCGCGAACGAAGCTCCGGGGCCTATTCGTTACCCTAGCGTGTGGAATGAATTGTCGACTCAGAAAATCGCCGGATACTCTTCGGACGGATCAGACCAAAGAGTCAGAACCTCGAAGCCCTCCTTAGTCACCAGAACCATGTGCTCCCATTGTGCCGAGGGCGAAAGATCCTTGGTGACTACCGTCCAGCCATCACCTAAAGCTCTGACATCGTGCTTTCCTGCGCCCAGCATCGGCTCGATGGTGAAGATCATGCCCGGGTTCAGTTTCAGCCCCTCACCAGGGCTCCCAAAGTGAAGTACCTGAGGCTCTTCGTGGTAAACCATTCCGATGCCGTGACCACAGCACTCGCGGACAACGCTGTAGCCCTCCCGCTTCGCCACTGTTTGAGTGGTGTGCCCGACATCACCTAGCGTGGCGCCTGGGCCTACTGCGTAAATTCCGGCACACACAGCTTCATAGGTAGTATCCACCAGTCGGCGAGCCTCAGGGCTTGGCTCACCAACAAAGTACATGCGGCTCGTGTCACCGAACCAACCATCCTTGATGACTGCGATGTCGATATTGATCGATATCGCCATCTCTGAGTTTCTTATTCGACGGAATGGCGTGACACGCCACATGGTTGACGGAGGTGCATGCAGTCTTTGGGAAACCGTGATAACCGACATTAGCTGGAATAGTTTTCTGCACACTGACTATGTAGTCATGGCACAACTGATCGAGTTCATCGGTAGAAACACCGGGTGTGGCATGAGGGGCAATCATGCTCAAAACCTCGGCAGCCAATTTGCCTGCTGCACGTAACAAGGCAATTGCTGCCGATTTTTTAATTGGAACTCTCGCCCTCATTACTCGACTCCGCGTACTGACTGGAAAGGCGTTGCTTGAGCGAGGTCAACATTGCTGGAGCAACTCGACGCGGCACCCGTGATACGAGAACGTCTCATGCATGCCATTCGATACTTTGTCCTCCCGACAGAACCGTTCTTTACGCAAGCACTCAAAAATTAATTTCGGCGACCTTGATACCAATATCTCTAAGCTCATGAATCAAGTTATCAAGATGCCGGAATGATTCGATTTCTTCGTTGTCATTGACTAGGAAAAAGCTTCTTCCAGCATCCTTTTTGAAGAAGACAATCCACTCCTGAGTATTGGCTGGGTTGGCAATCAAATGGGTGTCAAACTGAATGCCTTCTTCGTGTCTGGTTTTTACGTCCTCACGTTTCATGCGGGTCTCCGAGCGCTCACGTTTTTCTGTTCTTACGCGTGACTTTGCATCCCGGCAACGGATCAGGGAGCATCACCGAGAGCTGAGACAAGAGCGAATCCAATGCTCTAGAATTATCACCGAATGATAATATTATGCACATAGATCGACCCTAAGGCTAGTCATGACCAGAGTCAGTGAAACGCCAGAAGTAGACCTGATAAAACGGATCTACGCCAATCCAGCGCTCCTCACCAAGGCACATAAAGCAGCCGCCAGATCACCTAATGCACCAATGGAAGCGTTGCATAACCATCGAGGTACATCGGTGCACCGACCATGATTGTGAGCGGTATTGCATAGGATACCGCATCACTAGGCCCTACCCTCGCCGAGGAGCTAAGTACGCCGGGCCTTGCCGGAATGAGCGATTGCAACAACGTCAGGTTCTATGGCGAACTGAAGGGCGTGACGAAACTCAAACGAGCTCTCCCCTCTTCAGTCGACCGATTAAATTGATGACAGCTTATAGTGATCAACTAATCCCGAATACGATGGTAAGTTTTTCTTCGACCAGAACTGGCACCAGCCCACCATTTAACTGATGGAGTTTAGTTATCCAGCGCAATCGCTATTTCGCACTGCATGCAACCATTGATAAATAGCCTAGATCTTTGTGTAGTCGGCACGAGCGCCAGAGCGAAGGGACATGCAGCAAGAAGCAAGCGATATACGCCCCCCCCGGCGAGTAGATGAAGCCCCGGGCAAACTACTTAGCAACCACGCAATTACTTAGCGATATCGATCACTAACTAGCAACTTAATTTTAAGGTATACAGCCAGCTCCATTTAATGCCATTGACGTTTTATTTCCTGCCACTGGCTGTCTGACAGCCACTTATCCGCCACAGGAAAGAAAATATTTTCCTCCGCCTCCATATGATCGTAATATTTTTTTATGAAGTCATCGACAGTATCAGCAATCACACTCGTTTCCTGAGTGGTGTTCTCCAACATCTTCAGCTGCCCAGCAATGCGCCCAAATGCCTGATGATCTCGCTCGATATCCTTAACCCGTTGATGGATCGGTGCCTCAGTCGCTAGCAAGGCCAGCCGAATAAGTTCTTCATTTTCATGGTGGTGCCGCTCTGCATCGTCATGCAAGGCTTCCAGCATCGTGAACAACAGCTTGCAGTCATCAGCACCATTGGACTCATGCCTCAACTTCCTCAGCGACTCTTTGATCTGAGTAATTTTTACAGCCACTTCATGATGATAGGCATGAAGTTCTTTCAATAAAACGTTCATATTAAATCCTCGTCACGACACTAAGTCATCACAGATGAACTTTCAACAAGCAACGATACTCACGCTTTTAAATTTCTATAATTTTCAATTCTTTGCTAAACGCACTCACCAACACTAATTACCCACTTAGTATAGCCGAGCTAAATCTGTCACCCTAAAAATTTTCTACCCTTGAAAAAAATTGAAATATCAAGTGAATATTCTTATGCACTATTTGATCTACTGTTCCCTTCCCTGCTTTTGAAAATTAACCAAAAACAACTCGCCCTGGAGGCTGCCATCATGGAGCTCACGAATTGGGTTGAGCAATGCGGATCCATCCCGACTGCAGGCTTACCGGCTCACGTGATGGTGGCCAAGTTAGCAGACCATTTACCACCGTATCGGCAAGAGAAAATCTTCGGCCGCGCTGGCCTGGCTAACGCTCGACACCGGCGCAATGGGTCGGCCAAACTGATGTGCAGCTCCAGCCCTTGGTCGATGCGCTGCGCGAAACGGTGCTTTCTCAAGGTGTGATTCACGCTGACGAAACGCCTGTACAGATGCTCGCGCCAGGCGATAAGAAAATCCACCATGCTTACATCTGGGCCTACTGCATCACGCCTTCTTCAGCGCTCAAGGCAGTGGTTTACGACTTAAGCCCGAGCCGTGTAGGCTAGCATGCGCATAACCGGCAACCCGCTGCACTTGCTGGGCCCGTCCTCGGCGAAAGTTGCCATATAACCAGACCGCCAGTAATACCGCCCGGACGTGAGCTTGGCGCTCTTGTGCACTGGTCAGGATTAAATACCGCCCTGTCGTGCCAAAGGTCGTAGGTGTTCAAACCTAACTCGGCATCAATGATATTAGCTTCTAACCACCGTACGTCAGCAGCGCGAGCGCCGAGCCTGTCCTTTGCCGCAGCCAGCGCTGCACTAGAAAGATCGAGAACCGTCACATTTTCATAGCCGCTAGCTGAAGATCAACAACCAGCGTTGATGCGCCGCCGCCAACATCAATGATAGAAACCGTAAGCGGTACAGCCGCCTCTTGAATCAACTTCAGCGAGAGCGCGGCATGCTCTTGATACCAACTCACCTCCGCGGCGGCTTGGATTGTTTAGACATTTCCCCAGTGATCCTTGAATTGCACGGTCATCTCTCCGAGTTGTCTTTACAAACCAGGCAGGCTTGAGCGCCTGTCCATCTCGCACTTGGTTGGAGATTGGTATGCAGGGATCTCGATAACGGTGAAAAAGTCATCGGGAATCGCGTCACCAGCCGGGATATCCGCATAGATCTTGTTCATATCTCCAAGGCTTAGCAAGGTTTGGGCTAGTTGGCCTTTTTTCCGATGGTGCCCATTTCAATAGGGGTTTTTATGTAGAACACGGAAATCTCCTCAACACCCAACCTCTTGAATAACCTTTCGGATTCGTCTTCGGTGATAGCCATGCGAATCTCGGTAGGCTGATCCGCCAGTTCAAAAAAATGCGATGAGTGCAATTTCCCTGTGTGCCCAAATCCTTCAATTCCTGTGCAGAGGGTCGCGCCGCGCAACCCCATCTCTTTAGCCACATCGACGATCCATTCACCCAGCATTTTCCCCTGATAACGACGGTTCTGCTGGGTAAAGAAAATCACCAGATAACCTTTCATGTTCATTTCCTCAACGTGTGCCAATCATTTGATAGGACAGAAGCCCGGCAGCCGTCATCGCCAACGAGCCCATGACGTGCAATGAAATAGAGCCGAATGCCCAGAGCACCCTGCCCTCCTGAATTAGGGCAACTGTTTCGGCTGAAAATGTAGAAAAGGTAGTAAGTCCCCCACAGAAACCCGTGATGATCAGCAGACGCCATTCAGGGTTTAGGGAGGGAGATGCGGCCAAGAACGCGATGGCCAACCCAATGATGTAGCCCCCAACCATGTTCGCGACCACTGTGCCTAGAGGGATCGTCGGGAACAGCGCGTTGAGCTTCATGCCTAGGAGCCAGCGCAACCAAGCACCAAGCGATGCGCCGATAGCAATAACTAGAAGTGATTTCAGCATGGTTGCACGTCTCCTCTGAGCTCGTAGAGCTGAGGAGATGCTGATAACCGCAGATTATGAGAGGGAGCTGATATAAGATTTTGAGTCACGATCCTGTCCTAAATTGGAGGACAGGGAGACACACCTACGCACCCTGTCCAGGGTTCACGTAGGCATCATCAGCACAAAGGCGGTTAAAGGAGGAATGCCATCTCCGGCGTTCATTTTATAGTAGCGGCGGACAGGCATTCAAGCGGCTACTAAGTCGAGAATCTGGTAAGCAGTTATTCGAAGCATTCAATCAATGTCGATCAGCATCCTCAACCTATGAGCTGGATCAGTTGAGTTCAAATCTGGATCGCCATACTGGCTACCGCCCAATATCAACTCAAGGTTTTCCCCATGACTCCTTCGCCCAGCGACCAACGAGATGTAGTGATTATCGGCGGGGGTCAGTCAGCCTTGGCGGTAGCGTATTTTCTTCGCCGAACTCAACTTTCGTTCGTTTTCCTCGACGCAGAGGAAGAGCCCGGTGGTGCCTGGCGGCATGGCTGGAACTCGCTGCGCTTATTCTCCCCGTCCACCTGGAGTTCGATCCCAGGCTGGATGATGCCTCCTGCGCAGGAGGGGTATCCAACGCGAAATCATGTGGTCGACTACCTCAACCAATATGAGCAGCGCTACCAGTTTCCTGTTGAGCGTCCGGTTCGGGTCACCGCTGTGGAGCGTACTGAAATTGGCTTACGAGTACGTTCTGACGACAGGTATTGGGATACCAGGGTTGTAATCAGCGCCACCGGCACCTGGAGCAATCCGTATATCCCTCACTACCCTGATGCCGAGTTATTCGCCGGTTGGCAATTGCATTCCGCGAACTATGTCGATGCACAAGCCTTTGCTGGCAAGAAGGTGTTGGTGGTGGGTGGTGGCAATTCAGGAGCGCAGATTTTGGCAGAAGTATCCAAGGTCGCCGAGACCACTTGGGTAACCCCTGCCGAGCCGGTGTTTTTGCCTGACGACGTGGATGGACGGGTACTGTTCGAGCGCGCCACTCAGCGCTTGAAGGCCCAGCAGGAGGGGCGTGTCATTGATCAGCCCGTCGGCGGGTTGGGAGACATTGTCATGGTGCCGCCAGTGCTGGAAGCCCGTGAGCGTGAAGTCCTCAAATCTGTGCGCCCCTTTGAACGCTTCACTCGCGATGGTGTGATGTGGGCCGATGGATCTGAATCGGCAGTGGATGTGGTGATCTGGTGTACCGGGTTCAGGCCCGCACTTCAGCATCTGGATTCGTTGGGGGTGATCGACACTGAAGGTCGTGTTGAGGTCGACGGCACTCACTCGATCCAAGAACCAAGACTATGGCTGGTGGGCTATGGCGAGTGGACAGGTTCGGCTTCCGCCACACTGATCGGTGTAACACGCACAGCACGCAGCACAGTCAATGAGATCGCGACCTATCTTGGCGATCCGTCCGTGGCCTAGTGCGACTACACCCCAGGAGTAGAGGACATGAATGAAATGATCGTGCGCTGGCCGGAGCGCAATCCCCGCCTGTTTTTAGCGGTAGCAGCGCTTGTCTGGTTCGGATTGTATGAAGCCCTGATACCTGTTTCAGAGGCTTTGGTCGCAGCGCTTCCGGTTGATCGCAACAGCCACTTGGGAGGTGCCTTACAGTCTTTTTCTACGACACCCCCAAGGTGCTGATGCTGTTGACCGGCATCGTGTTCCTGATGGGCATGATCAATTCCCACTTCACACCTGAACGCACCCGCGCAATGTTGGCGGGTCGAAGCGAGGGCACGGCCAATGTCCTGGCGGCCACTCTCGGTGTGTTTACCCCGTTTTGCTCGTGCTCGGCCGTTCCTCTGTATATAGGTTTTGTCCAAGCTGGAGTGCCCCTGGGGGTGACTTTCTCTTTCCTCATTTCTGCGCCCATGGTGAATGAGGTAGCGCTGACACTGCTGCTTGGCCTGTTCGGCTGGAAAGTTGCATTGCTGTATCTCAGCCTGGGGTTGTTTATTGCGATCATTGCTGGCTGGGTCATTGGACGCCTGAAAATGGAGGCCTATCTGGAAGACTGGGTTCGCAATATGCCCAAGATCCAGGCAACTGCTGGAGACACGAGTATGCCGCTGTATGAGCGGATAAATGCCGGGTTTAGCAGCGTGCGTGAAATCGTCGGAAAAGTATGGCCTTACATCCTTGCCGGCATCGCCATTGGCGCAGGCATTCACGGGTATGTGCCTGAGGATTTCATGGCCAGCTTCATGGGTAAGGAAGCCTGGTGGTCAGTTCCACTCGCGGTTCTTATCGGCATCCCAATGTATACCAATGCGGCAGGCATCATCCCCATTGTGCAGGCACTGCTCGCAAAGGGCGCAGCGCTGGGCACTGTGCTGGCCTTTATGATGAGTGTCATCGCTCTATCTCTTCCGGAGATGGTGATCTTGCGCAAGGTGCTGAAAGTTCGCCTGATAGCCACCTTCATTGGGGTCGTCGCCGTCGGCATTCTCATCGTTGGTTACGTCTTCAACTTTGCTTTGTAATCCACCTACCGAGGTTTTTATGAAAGACATCAAGGTTCTGGGCACCGGTTGTGCAAAATGTAAATCGACTGTAGCCATCATCGAACAGGTGGCGAGTGCGAAAGGCGTTCGCGTTAAACTGGAAAAAATCGAAGACATGCAACAGATCGTCGGCTACGGGGTCATGTCCCCCCCAGTGTCGTGATTGATGGAAAAGTCGTTCACTCAGGGGGCATCCAGAGCCGGGAAAAGGTTGAAGAATGGCTCAGCACTTGAGTCAAGTGCCCCTGCACACCCAACCAGACTCGGTGGTGAGAGGCCTAACTGCCCGCCTCAAACAATTACAGGCTTTGGGCTAGGGGCTTGGCCCGTCAAGCCTCAGAGCCCTAGGGGAAATAGCGATGCCTAAGTTAGTTATACCCTTGTCCGACAATGACACAGCGTTTCTTTCGAAGGCAGCCGCTGCAGCGGCTCTGGCAGGAGTGCCGATCGAAACCCTAAACAGTCAGTGCTTTTACATCAGCCTAGATAAAAATGCGCTGTGCGAGACACTGGATTCGACACTCGGTCAGCCTGGCCTGGTTGCACTTGCACGGGGTGATAGGGCTTCTGCGGCATGACGATTGCT
Organism: Pseudomonas sp. MIL9; assembly: GCF_016887925.1. NCBI lineage: Bacteria > Pseudomonadati > Pseudomonadota > Gammaproteobacteria > Pseudomonadales > Pseudomonadaceae > Pseudomonas > Pseudomonas sp. MIL9. The sequence goes on from NZ_JAFEHE010000025.1 coordinate 34,118, forward strand.
CGTGGCGAGACATGATCACCATGCGCTACATCGCGCACACTGAGCTTGTTCAAATCACAGGCACGCAACTGACTATTGATGACAGTAGTTACTGCATCGCCGAAATCCAGCTCTGGACATCCGCAATAGTCGGAATCTTACCGCTGCTGACAACCTTCTCATTGATCACCAGAGCAGGCGTGGCGAGGATGTCATAGGTCATCATCTTCCTCATGTCGGTGATCTTTTCGAATTCGGCCTGGATGTTCAGGTTTTGCGCGGCTTCGCGGGCTACGGCTTCGAGTTTTTTGCAGCTGGCACAGCCCGAACCCAGGATTTTTATGTTCAGCATCTAAAGCTCCTTTGTGTGTTGGTCAGTTTGCTGTTTGTGTGCGCAGACGACGGATCAACAAATAGAGGATGGCGATTACGACCAGCCAGGACGCCATCCCTGAACCGAGGGTTAGCCAGCCTGTGCCGTCGATCCAGGCACCAAAGAGCAGACCTGCGACGATGCTGAACGAGGCGACCAGCCCGACGTAAGCGGCGGTCTTCTTCCGGCCAATCACGGCAGCCACCATCAGCATACTCTGCAAGCTCAGTTCAGGATCGGCCATCAGGTAGGCCAAGAGTGGGCCCTGGTGCATGCCCAGATCAAGGAACATCTTGGCTACCGGTACTTCCACCAGGGTTGGGAAGTACATGAATACGCCAAAGCCAACGGCTACGGCATTGGCCAGCACGCTGTTGCTGCCGGCGAGGCTTTCAATCCACTCAGGCTGAATGACCTGGCGCACCATGCCGACGATGAACACACCCACCACCAGCACCACGAAAATCTGCTTAACGAAGCGCCAGGCTTCCCACAGCCAGCCCTGCCAATCCTCGGCGGGCAGCTGGCGGGCAAAGTACCAAACGCAGAGCAGGGTCAGTGCAACGGCAAATACACGGCCGGTAAAGGTAAAGACCAATGTGTCGGGCTCTGGAGTCAGGCGCATCGAGGCAACCAGCAAGGTACTGGCGGCCAGGCCCAGCGCAATCCATGTCCAGCTATTGGCCCCTTCGGTGATGTTGTCCAGGCCACGCTTGGCCGTGGCGGCGATCATCAGCAGCAGCGCGATGAGTACTGAGCCCTGGAAGCTGACACCTTCCTCGCCTTTGCTGGCGTCGTATGGCACCCAGTCAAACAAGGTTTCCTGCCACGCCTGAGCCCAGGACAGTGGGATGTTGATGCTGAACAGGTCTGCGGTGAGCGGCCAGAGCTTCAGGGTACCAGCGATCAGCAAGGCCACTAAAGACAGCAGCACGCCCAATGCCGGCCGAGACACGCTGGCCTTCTCGGCGAACAGGGCGTCCGACTGTGCGTCGTGGGTCAGGTCGTCCTTCCAGAAAATAGTGGCCATCAGCAGGCCGATGCCGATGCCGAACACCAGACAGAGGATCAGCCGCGCGATGGCAAAGTCCGCCCCCAGGATACTGCCGGTATAGGCCAAGGCCATGATGTTGCCGGCCGGCGCAAAAAACAGAAAGGTGATCGCTGGGCCGATACCCGCGCCTTTGCGATAGACGCCCGCGAACAACGGAACAATGGTGCATGAGCAGACGGCAATCAGTGATCCCGCCAGTGCCGCAGCTGGGTAGGAAACGTAGACTGGTGCGTGTCGGCCCAGCCAGTGGGTAATGCTGGCTTTCGGAATGAGGGCGGCCATGGCGCCGGCAATGAAAAACGCCGGCAGCAGGCACAGCAGCACATGGGCTGCCAAGTAGGAGGCCAGACTGCCTGCTCCGCCATTGAGCAGCTTGAGTACAAATTCCATGGAGAGCCCTCAATCCTTAGCGTTAGACGCAGGGTGTTCATTGTAGTTAATGTGCGTTGACGGATTTTGACGTTGGTCTATGGCACGTAGGAAAAACTTACGCAGCTCGCTGAACCACAGTACCAAGCTGCCCATGACGAAGCAGATCAGCCATTGCTCGATAGTCAGTGGTGCAGTGCTGAAGGCCCGGTTGAGGGGTGTCCAATGCACAACCGTTATCTGCAAGGTAATGCCCAGAGCAATAGCCCCCCACAGCCAGCGATTGTCGAAGATCCCCCTGAAGGCAGTAACCGATTCGGAGCGTGCATTCAAGGCGTTGAACAGCTGCGCCAGAACCAGCACGGTGAACGCGGCAGTTCGTGCAGACTCAAGTGAGGCACTACCCGGTAGAAGGCCGCCCGGTAGCATCAAGTCGAAGGTGGCCAAGCTGGCTACAGCCATTACCAAGCCGATTTGCACCACCCCGTACCACATGCGGGCATTGATGATCCGATCAGTCGGGCGGCGCGGAAGCCTGGCCATCACATCTTCACTCTGTGGATCAATACCCATGGCCAGAGCCGGTGCAGCATCGGTAATCAGGTTAATCCAAAGAATCTGCGTGGCCAGCAGTGGCAGCACTATTGCGCCATTGGCATCGATCAGGCCAATAAGGCTGGCGCCGATTACCGCGAGAAATACCGTCAGCACCTCCCCCATATTCGAGGAAAGCAGGTAGCGCAGGAACTTGCGGATGTTGTCCAGAATAGCGCGCCCCTCACGCACGGCGATGACGATGGTGGCAAAGTTGTCATCCGCCAGGATCATCTTGCCGGCCTGCTTGGTCACTTCGGTTCCGGTAATACCCATGGCAATGCCTATATCGGCAGACTTCAAGGCCGGGGCATCGTTAACCCCATCCCCGGTCATCGCCACCACATGACCTTGAGCCTGTAGGGCATCGACAATCCTCAGCTTGTGCGCCGGCGCTACCCGTGCGTACACAGAGGTTCGCTTGACAGCCTCTGCCAGTCCGGCGTCATCCAGCCGGTCGATGTCGGCTCCGGTCAGGGCGCCGGCGCCCGCCTCGATGATGCCCAGATCCTCGGCGATGCGCGCAGCAGTGCGTGGATGATCGCCGGTGATCATGATGATGCGGATACCAGCCCGATGGGCATCGGCAATCGCCGGGGCAACTTCCTCGCGTGGCGGGTCGATGATCCCGACCGTGCCGATGAAGATCATCTGGTTCTCCAGGGCTGCGCCGGCAGTCACCTGCTCATCTGCCAGCAGGGGTCGATAGGCCACCGAGAGCGTGCGCAGCGCCGCTCCGGACAGTTCATCCACATCGGCCAGGGCTTGTGCACGGACTTCATCAGTCAGCGGCATGACATCCATGCCGACCTGGACGCGTGTGCAATGCCCGAGCAACACATCAGGAGCGCCCTTGCTGATCAGCAGGCGCTCATTGCCCTGCTCATGGTCGATGACCAGCGCCGACATCATCTTGCGTTCGGAGGTGAAGGGAATCTCGGCAACTCGCTCGAAGCGCTCCTTGCTGCGTTCGGGCGTATCCAGTTTGCGCTCGGCCACCAGGAAGGCTGCTTCCGTGGGGTCGCCCTGGATGACCCAGGTACCATCTTCCTGCTGTTGTAGCTGGGCATTACCGGCCAGGCTGCCGCCGCGCAGGAGCAGAACATGTTCACTATGCACCGGGCCACAACACAGGGCCTTGTCAGCATGGCGAGCCTGCCCGTCAGGGCTATAGCCGATACCGCTGAAATGCGCGTTGCCGGAGGCCGTCATGGTTTGCTGGATAGTCATCTCGGAGCGAGTCAGGGTGCCGGTCTTGTCCGAACAGATCACCGAGGCGGAGCCCAGTGTCTCGACCGAAGACAGTTTTTTGATGATCGCCTTGTTACTGGCCATGCGCTGTACGCCCATGGCGAGCACCATTGACAGAATCGCCGGCAAGCCTTCCGGGACGGCGGCGACAGCCAGGGACACCCCCAGCATCAGTACGGCGATCACGTCCGCGGCATTTTGAATGTCCATCAGCAGTAGTACTGTCGTCACGACGACGGCGGCAATACCCACTACGCCGATACCGAGCATGCGGCCAATTTGGCGCACCTCTCTTTGCAGGGGCGTGGAGTCTACTGGCGTGGTATCCAGGAGGTGGGCGATAGCACCCACCTCGGTCGCCATGCCGATCGCCGTCACCAGACCGAGCCCTGTACCCTCGGCAATGGATGTGCCCTTGAACACCATGTTGGCGCGGTCTGCCAGCGGCACTTGTGCCTGAAGCCGCACAGCATGCTTCGATACAGCTTCGCTCTCACCGGTCAGCGAAGCCTCCAGCACACGCAAGGCATTAGCCTCGATCAGGCGAGCATCGGCACCCACCGAGTCACCTTCTGCCAGCACCAATAAATCGCCCTTGACCAGTCGGCTACTGGGGATGCGTGCCAGTGCACCATCGCGGATAATCGCGGAGGTGGTCTCGGTGAGTTTTGCCAGGGCCGCTGCGGCCCGCTGCGAGCGAGCCTCCTGGAAGAACCCCAAAAGCGCATTGATCAGCATGATCGCGAGGATGACCAAGGCATCGATGGGCCAGTCGCTGCTGTCGCCAAGCAGCCAGATGCCCAAGGTTATCGCCACGGCGGCGAACAGTAGATAGACCAAGGGATCTTGGAACTGAGCCAGAAAGTGCTTCCAGGCGGGGATGGCTGGTTGCGTTACCAGCTCATTTGGCCCATCGCGAGTCAAACGTGCCTGCGCCTCATCGCTGGTTAGCCCAAGACGAATGTCGGCCTGAAGTTGATCAGCCAACAGTCCGACATCCAGCAAATACGCAGATGCAGGTACAGCGCTAGGGGTGCCAGGATTCATTTCGCGTTTCATCTGGAGCAGCTCAACTCGCATCCGCTGTCGTGCTCCAGCTGGATCGTTGAGTGATCAATAGCAAACCGCTCATGCAGGCCATGGGTGGCAGTGCGTAACAACGCATCTCTTTCTGTATCACCGCCAACCGACAGATGGGCTGTGAGCGCAATCTCTGCGCCGCTCATGGCCCAGACATGCAAGTCATGCACATCGCAGACACCTGGCAACGCCAGCAAGTACTGACGCACCGATGGCAGATCGACCTGCTCGGGGACACCGTCAAACATCAGGTGCAAGGACTGGCGGAACAACGACCATGTGCCGAGGACGATCACCACTGCGATCAACAAGCTCAGAACCGGGTCGATCCACTGCCAGCCTTGCCAGAGGTAGAGCAGGCCAGCCAGTACGACGCCAACGGAGACCAGAGCATCTGCCGCCATGTGCAGGAATGCTCCGCGCAGATTAAGGTCGGTGCGACTGCCAGACATAAACAGCCAGGCTGTGACTGCGTTGATAACCACACCAATGCCTGCGACCAACATGACTGTTTCACCCACCATGGGTTCTGGGTGTTGCAGGCGCTGGATGGACTCCCAGCTCAGTGAGCCCATCGCCAGCAGCAGAATAAAGGCATTGAGGAAGCTGGCGAGGATCGAGCCCTTGCGCCAGCCGTAGGTATGCCGTTCGTTGGGATGCAGGCGCGAGGCAATCAGGGCTACCCAGGCCAGGATCAGGCCGGCAGCATCGCTCAGGTTGTGCCCCGCATCCGCCAGCAAGGCCAGCGAGTTAACCTGCCAGCCATAGAAGGCTTCCACGAGAACAAAGCCAAGGTTGAGAGCGATCCCGATGACAAAGGCCCGGTCGTATTGATGGGCATCGGTCGGGGGATGGCTGTACCCGTCATGATCATGGGTGCGCGTCATCATGTGCTTTCCACCCTCTGTAACCTGCTGTAGAGCTTACAAGGACTCCGGGCCTCGTCCTCTGTGTGGGCAAGGTCAGAGTCTAGAAACAGCAATGTGCTTAGGTCGCCAGCTGTTGATGCCTTGGCAGCCCGATGGAAATCAGTGCGGCCAGGGCGACAAAGGCACTGGAGACCCACAGGCAGGCTTCCAGTCCGTATTGCTGGAAGACCCAGCCGGACAACAGAGTCCCAAGCAGCCGGCCAAGCGCGTTGGACATGTAGTAGAAACCGACATCCAGCGACACGCCGTCTTCCTTGGCGTAGCTAACGATCAGGTAGCTGTGCAGCGACGAGTTGATCGCAAAGACGGCACCGAAGACCAGTAGACCACCTACCAACACGGCCTGCTTGGGTAAATCGCTATCCAGGCCCAGAGCAATCGTAACGGGAATGCCGGCCAGCAGAGCAGCCCAAAGGAACGCTGCACGACCATCGGGCAAATGCCCGCTGCTCTTACCAGTCAGTGCCGGTGCAAAGGACTGCACGATGCCGTAGCCAATGATCCAGCTGGCCAGAAAACCACCGACCATCCAGAAGTCCCAGCCGAAAACGGTGGTCAGGTAGACCGGTAAGGCGACCACAAACCAGACATCGCGGGCGCCAAAGAGGAACAAGCGGGCGGCGGAGAGGATGTTGATCGCCCGGCTCTTCGACAGGATGTCCTTGAACTTAGGCTTGATTTTAGCCCTGCCAAGATCCTTCTTCAGCAGGAACAGGCTGGCGATCCAGATCACCGCCAGCACGCCGGCCATGGCCAATACCGAGCCAGCAAAACCCAGCACTGCCAGCAGGGCACCACCGAGGAAGAAGCCGACCCCTTTGAGTGCGTTCTTAGAACCGGTGAGGATCGCCACCCATTTGTACAGCGTGCCTTGCTGGGCATCGGGTACCAGCAGCTTGATGGAGCTCTTGGCCGACATTTTGTTGAGGTCTTTGGCGATCCCCGAAAGCGCCTGCGCCCCCATGACCCAGGGCACGGTCAGCCAGGCGGCGGGCACGGTGAGCATCAGCAGGGCGCCCACCTGCATGGCCAGGCCGATGTTCATTGTACGATTGAGGCCCAGCCGGGCGCCGAGGTAGCCGCCGACCAGGTTGGTGACTACGCCGAATATCTCGTAGAACAGGAATAACGCCGCAATCTGCAACGGGCTGTAGCCTAGACTATGGAAGTGCAACACCACCAACATGCGCAATGCACCATCGGTGAGGGTGAAGGCCCAGTAATTGCCGGTCACCAGCAGGTATTGGCGGACTTCGGGAGCTAAGCGGGATAAAGCGTGCATCGGCGAAATCCTGTTGTACCGAGCGGAGTGTTTGATGGGTATCGCTAGGCTCAACCCATCCTGCAAGCCAGACCTAAGGGTCAATCGGCCAGACCGACCAGCTTGGCCAGTTCGACGGTACGGTTGGCATAGCCCCATTCGTTGTCGTACCAAGCGTACAACTTCACCTGGGTGCCATTGATGACCATCGTCGACAGCGCATCAATGATCGAGGAGCGCGGGTCGGTGCGGTAGTCGATGGAAACCAGCGGACGCTCTTCATAGCCCAGGATGTTTTTCAGCGGGCCCTCTGCCGCAGCCTTGAGCAGTGCATTGACCTCATCCACCGAAGTAGCACGTTCGACTTCAAACACGCAGTCAGTGAGTGAAGCATTAGCCAGCGGCACGCGTACGGCATGGCCATTCAGCTTGCCGCGCAACTCCGGGAAAATCTCGGCTATTGCGGTAGCCGACCCTGTGGTGGTCGGGATCAAGCTCATGCCCGAGGCACGGGCACGACGCAAATCCTTGTGCGGTTGATCGAGGATGCTCTGGGTATTGGTCAGGTCATGAATGGTAGTGATCGAGCCATGGCGGATGCCCAGGTTTTCATGGATCACCTTGACCACTGGTGCCAGGCAGTTGGTCGTGCAGGAGGCCGCAGTCACGATACGGTGCTGTACCGGGTCGAACAGGTGCTGGTTAACACCCATGACAACGTTCAGTGCACCTTTCTCCTTGACCGGCGCGCACACCACCACACGCTTCACACCCTGATCCAGATAGGCCTGAAGTACCGCAACGGTTTTCATCTTGCCGCTAGCTTCGATGACCAGATCGCAGCCCGACCAGTCGGTATCGGCAATAGCCTTGTTGGCCGTGACCTTGATGCGCTTGCCATCGATCACCACCTGATCGCCCTCGACCCCGGCTTCATGGTTCCAACGGCCATGCACCGAGTCGAAGTTGATCAGGTGCGCGTGCGTTGCTGCGTCGCCCGCCGGGTCGTTGATCTGTACGAACTCAAACTCTGGCCAACTCCAGGCTGCACGCAGGGCAAGACGACCGATGCGACCAAAACCGTTGATGCCTACTTTAATGCTCATGCTGTTGTTCCCTTGGGCTGCAGCCTGCGGATAGTTACGACTTGGCGACGTCGAATTGGCTGATGTAGTTGATATGTGCAAGGTGCTGAATCGCACGCGGACGCAGCGCTTGAACTTCGCTTACTGCTTGGCGGAATGGCACGCCGCACTCGATCAGTAGCTGTGCTGCGATCAAGCCAGTACGACCCGAGCCACCTTTGCAGTGGATGGCGATATTTTTTCCTTCGGTGAGCAATTGCTTGATCTGCTCACGGTTAGCCTCCCAGGCAGCCTGAAACGGCTCAGCAGGTGCTTGATCATCTTCCACAGGCAGGTGAAACCACTCGATGCCGTGCTGTTGGCATTGCTCTGGCAGATTCTCGACTTCGTTTTGACTCAACTCTTCAGTGGGCATCAGCGTCAGCAAAGCCGAAGCACCCGCTTCCTTCAGAGAGTCCAGTGCCTCGGCGACTGACGTGTCTTTGGTTCCAGGGCAAGGCGTAAAGATCAGTTGGCCCTGCACAGTCGCTGTAGTGAGCACGGAGTACGGATGTTTGTGCACGATCAGGCGTCCTTCAGATAGAGCGTTGATTAACGCGTTTGGAGAGCTCTTCCGCCGATTCCTTGCGCTCGGAATAGCGGTCGACCAAGTACTCCTGCCGCTCGCGCAGCAGCAATGTGAACTTCACCAGCTCTTCCATTACGTCCACAACACGGTCGTAGAATGAGGATGGCTTCATGCGCCCGGCCTCGTCGAACTCCAGGTAAGCCTTCGGCACCGAGGACTGGTTAGGGATGGTGAACATACGCATCCAGCGACCCAGCACACGTAGCTGGTTGACCACGTTGAAAGATTGCGAGCCACCACAAACCTGCATCACCGCCAGCGTCTTGCCCTGAGTTGGGCGCACCGCGCCCATGGTCAAAGGAATCCAGTCGATCTGCGCCTTGAACACCGCGCTCATCGAGCCGTGGCGCTCAGGGGAGCACCAGACCTGACCTTCTGACCAGAGCACCAGTTCGCGTAGCTCCTGTACTTTGGGGTGGCTGTCCGGCACGTCATCTGGCAACGGCAGCTCAGATGGATTGAAAATGCGTGTTTCTGCGCCGAGGTGCCGCAACAGGCGCGCAGCTTCTTCGGTCAGCAGGCGGCTGAACGAGCGCTCGCGAGTCGAGCCGTAGAGCAGCAGGATGCGCGGCTTGTGTGTGGCCGACAACGTACTGCCGAGCTTATCGAGAGTCGGGAGATCGACCAGTTCGGCGTCGAGGTTGGGGATCATTTCTTCAGTCACAAATTTACTCCTGAACGAGGGCGCCCTTTGAATGATCGAACCAGCGGTGCTTGAGCCAGAGGGCCACGCTAACCAGGGAGATCAGCACCGGTACTTCCACCAGCGGGCCAATCACCGTGGCAAAGGCCACCGGCGAGGCGAGGCCGAAAGTCGCGATGGCCACAGCTATGGCCAGCTCGAAGTTGTTGCTGGCAGCGGTAAAGGCCAGTGCGGTGGTGCGTGGATAGTCAGCGCGGAGCAGCTTGCCCATCCAAAAACTGATGAAGAACATCACCACGAAGTAGATGGTCAGCGGGATGGCGATGCGCAACACATCCAATGGCAATTGCAGCACCATGTTGCCCTTGAGGCTGAACATCGCGACGATGGTCAGCAGCAGTGCGACCAGCGTCAAAGGGTTGATACGCGGAATGAAGCGTTGGCTGTACCAAGTCTCGCCTTTGCGACTGATGAGGATCTTGCGCGTAAAGAAACCAGCCAGGAATGGGATGCCCAGGTAGATCAGCACGGACTCGGCGATACTGACAAAGTTGGTGTCAATCACGCTGCCCTGTAGACCGAACAGCGGCGGCAGCAGACCAAGAAAGATCCATGCATACACACTGAAGAACAGGATCTGGAAAATGCTGTTGAAGGCCACTAACCCGGCGACGTATTGATTATTGCCGCCCGCGATCTGATTCCACACCAGAACCATGGCGATGCAGCGTGCCAGACCGATGAGGATCAGCCCGGTCATATACTCCGGCTTGTCGGCGAGAAACACGATGGCCAGTACGAACATCAGCACTGGGCCGATCACCCAATTCTGGATCAGCGACAGCGCGAGAATGCGCTTGTCCTTGAACACCTCTTGGAGCTCTTCGTATTTCACCTTGGCCAGTGGCGGATACATCATCACGATCAGGCCAATGGCAATGGGGATATTGGTCGAACCCACCGAAAGGCTGTCAAGCCAGGCCGGCAGCCCCTCGAACAGATTACCCAAGCTGACACCAATCGCCATGGCGAGAAAGATCCAGGCCGTCAGATAGCGATCCAGAAAAGAAAGACGGCTTTTACTCATCGTCATGTCTCCAGTGTCAGAGGGTGCCGATCAGGGCCAGCTCGGCCTTGATTTGTTCGGTACTTAACTGCTTGAGCGGTAAAGCCAGGAAGGCCTCAATTCGGGTTCTGATCTGTTCCAGAGTGGCCTCGAAAGCGGCCTCGATCTCTTCTTGAGTCCCTTGGTATTCCGAAGGGTCTGCTAAGCCCCAGTGGGCCTTAGTGGCTGGCCCGAAAAACACCGGGCAGGCTTCGCCGACAGCCTTGTCACACACCGTGATGACGAAATCAGGTGCCAGGTTCTCGTAGACATCGCTGGACTTGCTGTAGAGCCCCGCAGTTGAGACTTCAGCTTTTTTCAGTGTTTTCAAGCTCAGCGGATGCACTTCACCCTTCGGCTGGCTGCCAGCGCTGAACGCTTGCATATCCGCTGGAGCCAAATGATTAAACATGGCCTCACAAAGAATGCTGCGGCAGCTGTTGGCGGTGCAAAGAAACAGAATCTTCATCGGGCTATCTCGTAAAGGCCGAGCGCTGCTCAGGCAAGTGTTAACTCAGCAGCAAACGGCAAGGCGCTGAGGACGATCACCCATCACGTCGAGGCGTTTGGCGTCGGGACTAAGCCAATGTTGGTTGGCGTCAAGAGTGGTTTTCAGTACGGCGATCACCCAGTCCGGCAGACTGGAATGCAGGCGGTAATACACCCATTGACCTTGCCGGCGATCTTCCAGCAAACCGCAATTGCGCAGTTGCGCCAGGTGCCGGGAGATTTTCGGTTGGCTCTCATCGAGTGCGCAGGTCAGTTCACAAACGCACAGCTCTTGCTCACGGGTGATGAGCAACATCAGACGAACGCGAGTTTCGTCAGCCAAGCATTTGAATACGGTGGTCGGTGTCAGATGGTCAGCCATAGGGGTCTCAACGTTTGTTTTTGACCAACACGAACATCTTGATGCGTTCATGGATCTCGTGAAGGGTGTGACGAAATGCGTCGTGCTTGGTGCTGGTTACCGGATCTTCGAAGTTCCAGGCCAGCACCTCTCCGGCGCCTAGAAGGGCATGACATTCCAGAGACGACTTATCGCACAGCGTGATGACGTAATCGAAGCGCTCTCCCGCAAACTCATCGATAGACTTGCTGTACAACCCTTCGGTACTCACACCTAGGTGCTGAAGTGCTCCCAAGGTACGGGGATCGATCTCGCCAGGCGCAGTACCGGCACTGAAGGTGTCGAATCGCTCTGAATCAGTGTGCCGCAGCAGCGCTTCAGCCAGCTGCGAGCGGGCAGCATTAGCCACACAAACAAATAGCACGCGGGTCTTGTCGGTCATTGCCAAGTCTCGGAGAGGATATGGTTTGACGAATATATGGTTTTACGAATATCCAGTAAAGCACTAACGCCAGTTTCTGACTGAGAAGCTGATTCACTAAGATGATATTGACAACAAATTAGGAGCATAAGCGCAAGCGCCGGTCATTTCTCAGCAGGTTCCGCCCTATAACATCTGGTTAGTCGCATATCCGTATTTTGTAATTAATCTGTCATCACAGTGGCTTTAGGCTCCCCCACACCTCAACCTCAAGCAGGAACCTTGCGATGAACAAACTGCCCCTGACCGCGATGCTACTCACCAGCCTGTTCGCCAGCGCTACATTCGCAAGTCAATACGACAAGCCAGGCTTCATTACCGAGGTCGAAGATGGTCGACTTTGGGTATTCCGCGAAGGCTCCAAAGAACTGGTGAGCCTGCCAAACAGTTCTCCGACATCGGTACTGGCCCGAACGGAATGACGGTGAAATCGGCTGCTGAAAAAACCCTGAAAGACTATCTACAGACCATTAAGAAATAAGCTGTAGTGGCACTGCTCTCTACTGAAAGAGGCAGTGCCACCCTCCAAACGGGACTTTACATGTGCATCAACATGCACATATATTCTCGGCATGAACGCTACCACCAACCGATCACAAGCCATTGAGTCTGCCATTGAGTCTCTCGACGGCACATTTTTCAAAGCCCTCTGCGAGCCGCCAAGAGTCGCTGTGCTAAAGCGCGTGATGCAATTAGGTCGCGCAGATGTCACCGCGATTGCGGCTGATCTACCCCAGGAGCGTTCGGTAGTATCTCGTCATCTTCAGGTTCTGCTGGACGCCGGGATCGTGCGCGCCACTAAGGTGGGACGTCAGATGTTCTATGAGGTGGATGGCCCAGCCATCGTCAAGCGACTGGAGGACATCCTCCATCACACCAAGAGCATTGCTTTATTGTGCTGCCCAGACGGATCTCGCTGATCTTTTTCTTACCTTAATATGTGTATAAGTGCGCACACATGAACACAAAAGATCACCCATACGATGTTGTCGTAATAGGCGCAGGGCAGGCAGGGCTGGCCTGTGGCTGGCATTTGAAACAACAGGAACTCGACTTCCTGATCTTGGATGAGCAGCAGCAATCTGGTGGTAACTGGCGCAACTATTACGAGAGCCTCGAACTGTTCTCGCCGGCAGCATACTCCTCACTACCGGGGCTGCCGTTTCCTGGAGAGCCGGGGCACTACCCCTCCCGAGATGAAGTAGTACGCTACCTAGAGCAGTACGCCAGTTTCTTCCAGTTGCCGATTCTTCCAGGGATACAGGTCATAACGGTGGATCAGAAAGCTGGGGGGTTCCAAATAGTGGCTGCCAATGGGCAACGCTTCTTTACCAGGGCACTGGTCGTGGCGTCAGGGGCATTTAGTCGCCCCTTTACCCCGGACATTCCGGGGCTCGAAAGTTTCCGGGGCGTTCAACTTCACAGCGCCAAGTATCGAAATACACATGCGTTCAGAGGGCAACGTATCGTGGTCATTGGCGCGGCGAACTCGGCAGTGCAGATAGCTTACGAGCTAGCCACGGTTGCCGAAGTCACGCTGGCCACACGCGAGGCGATTCGATTCTTTCCGCAGAAACTACTCGGCGCAGATTTCCATGCCTGGCTGAAATGGACAGGCCTAGAAAGAACCCGCTGGCTCAATGATCAGAGCACGCCGGTACTCGATGACGGTACTTATAAAAAGGCGCTGAAGTCGGGCCTTTTCAATCAGCGGTCGATGTTCGAGCAAGTAATCCCAACCGGGGTTGTTTGGGCGGATGGTCAGCAGGAAGCCGTCGATTGTCTGTTATTCGCCACTGGGTTCCGCCCAAATATTGCCTTTCTTGAAGACTTGGCGGTAACGGATGATCGGGGGAGGCTCATGCAGCGTGATGGACAAGCGCTCCATGTTCCAGGACTGTACTTTGTGGGTCTACCAAAGCAGCGCAATTTCGCCTCAGCAACCCTCAGAGGGGTGGGGCCTGACGTTGAGGTGATCCTCCCGCATTTGTTACGCCATCTGCACTCCACAGGCAATGAACCGGTGGCCGCTGCGCAGTAATAAACAACTAAAGCAATAAAGCACCATTCAAATTGCGTCTCCATTGACCCGAGCTTTGCATTGCCGTTGATCGGCAATACGACTTCACTCGAGATCTAAGCCGTTTTGGCCACAAAAAAGGCTTTTCTATCCTATGCTGTTTAGGTTGAACCTATAGCTGCTTACGACACAGACAGGGCCGACTGCATCGCAAGCGTCATGCGGAGGCAGAGATGACATCCATTTCCAGAAGAACCTTCTTGAAGGTGGGCGGCGGCGTTGCTGCGAGCGCGGCCTTCGGGGTGCCCGATTTAACTCAAGCCGCAACGTCAACTCCTGCGGTAGAGGGGCGAGTCAATCTCCCGTACCAGATGAAAGCGATCAGCAAAGCGCAGAAATTGCAGGTCAACACACCAGTGTCATTTTCCTACCCCGATGCCGCCTCACCTTGTACATTGATCAAAATGGGCGCTCCTGTTCCAGGCGGCGTCGGCCCGGATCGCGATATTGTCGCCTACAGCATCCTATGCACTCACATGGGCTGCCCGGTTGCCTATGACGCAGAGAGGAGATTGTTCAAGTGCCCCTGCCATTTCAGCATCTTTGATCCTGAGAATGCTGGTCAGATGGTGTCCGGCCAAGCTACCGAGAACCTGCCAAGCGTAGTACTCGAATACAACCCCAAAGACGATTCGGTACGTGCAGTCGCCGTCGAAGGGTTGATCTACGGACGTCAGTCCAACCTCCTGTGACAAGGAGATTAAAATGGCAACTAACAAAGATCGTGTGGCGCTCCCGCCTCCAGGAGCCCAAAAGTCCAACCTTACCTGCCACTTTTGTATCGTGGGATGTGGTTATCACGTTTACAAATGGCCGGAGAGCCAGGAGGGCGGGCGGGCACCCGATGAAAATGCGCTCGGGCTCGACTTTCGCAAGCAGTTGCCGCCTCTGGCCGTCATCATGACCCCGGCAATGCAAAACACGATCACCGACAAAGACGGCAAGCGCTACAACATCATGATCGTGCCGGACAAACAGTGCCTGGTGAACCAAGGGTTGTCGTCCACGCGGGGTGGTCAACTGGCTAAAGTCATGTACACCCCCGATGGAGTGGGCAAGGAGCGGTTGCGCAGTCCACGCGTCTATGTGGCTGACCAGTGGGTAGACACCAATTGGGATGATGCGCTGGCACTTTATGCCGGCGTGACCAAGAAGATTCTCGATAATGACGGGCCAGGTGTTCTCGCCTTTGACTGTTTCGATCACGGAGGCGCTGGAGGCGGGTTTGAGAATACCTGGGGCACCGGCAAGTTGATGTTCACTGCCTTGAAAACACCACTGGTGCGCATCCACAACCGCCCAGCCTATAACTCTGAGTGCCACGCTACCCGCGAGATGGGCATTGGCGAACTCAACAACAGCTACGAAGACGCCGAGTTGGCTGATGTCATTGTTGCCATCGGCTGCAACTCATACGAAACCCAAACCAACTATTTCTTGGCGCACTGGCTGCCCAACTTGCAGGGGCTGACGGTCGACAAACGTAAGCAGCGCTTTCCTGGTGAGAGTGTCGCCCCTGCGAAAGTGATTTTTGTTGACCCCCGCAGGACGCCCACGATCTCTGTGGCCGAACAAGCGGCAGGCAAGGACAACGTGCTTCACCTCGATATCGAACCAGGATCGGATATCGCTCTGTTCAACGGCCTGTTGACCTACGTGGTTGAACAAGACTGGCACGACAAAGAATTTATCTCAGCCCATACCAAAGGGTTCGATCAGGCACTTCAAGCCAACAAGCTGTCGCTTGAAGAAACGAGCCGTATCACTGGCGTTTCGGTAGATAAACTCAAGCTTGCCGCTGAATGGGCTTACAAACCCAAAGCTTCGGGTCACCACCCCCACACCATGCATGCGTACGAAAAAGGGATTATCTGGGGTAATGACAACTACCTCATCCAGTCCGCCCTGGTCGACCTGGTGCTGGCAACCCATAACGTGGGACGACGGGGTACAGGTGTAGTGCGTATGGGTGGGCATCAGGAGGGGTACACACGTCCTCCCTATCCAGGCAACACTAAGATCTACGTGGATCAGGAGATCATCAATGGCAAGGGCATGATGTACACGGCATGGGGAGCCAACCCGTTCCAGACCACGCTCAATGCCGAACAACATCGCACGGTCATTCTGCGACGCGCCAATATTGTCAGAGAAGCCATGGCCAATGTCCGTGGCGGTTCAACCACGCAGATGGTCGATGCCATCTACGATGCGGTGAAAACTAAAGGCGGGCTTTTCCTTGCCAATATCAACCTCTACCCCACCAAACTGGCAGAGGCCGCGCACGTGATGCTGCCGGCAGCCCATCCAGGTGAGATGAACCTCACCTCTATGAATGGGGAGCGCAGGATGCGGCTATCGGAAAGATTTATGGATCCTCCGGGTTCGGCAAAACCAGACTGCCTGATCGCGGCGGCCATCGCCAATACCCTTCAGCAGATGTATCTCGCCGAAGGAAAACAGGAAATGGCGGCGCGTTTTACAGGGTTCGACTGGAAAACCGAGGAGGACGCCTTCAATGATGGTTTTCGTATGGCCGGCCAAGCCGGTGCTGGCCCAATCGACAGTCAGGGAGGCATCACGGGCAATCTTGTCACCTACGAACGGTTGAGAGCCATGGGCAACAATGGAGTCCAGTTACCTGCCAAAGAATACCGAGATGGCAAACTGATCGGCACAGAAATGCTCTACACCGATTACAAGTTCGATACTCCGGACGGCAAGGCTGAGTTTAAACCCTCGACGTGGCCAGGGTTGCCAAAGCCGGTGGCTGAGCAGAAGGAAAAATACCAGTTCTGGGTCAATAATGGGCGCATCAACGAGGCGTGGCAAACGCTCTACCACGATCAATACAACGATTTCGTGAAGCGGCGTGTGCCGATGGCATATCTGGAAATCAACCCTGACGATGCCCAAGCGTTGGCTATCGCATCCGGGGATGTGGTCGAGGTCTTCAACGACTACGGCTCGTCCTATGCGCTGGCCTACCTGGAGCCGGATATAAAGCATAACCAGACGTTTATGCAGTTCGGTCATTTCAACGGCGTGATGGGCGATTTGACCACGCCATGGACAGACCGAAACGTAATCCCATATTACAAAGGGACGTGGGCGAACATTCGCCGCATCGGGAGAGTGGAGGAATTCAAGGAGAAGATCAGCTTCAAGTCACGAAGGTTTAATGTGTAACTACGGTTGCACAATCCTATAGGCCAAGCCTCCATGCCCTACTTGAATGGGCATGGGGGCAGTTAGCCAGGCAGAGGTCTGGTCGAATGCAAATGCCTAGTTGAGTGCATGCAACTTCACGCACAGTTACGAGCAGCAGGAACCCTTCAACGCAGGCGTAACTTCGGCAACCTTATCCGAATCGGTGCAGCAACTTGGCTCGCAACAGCCAGAGTTTGCCGCTCGGTCGCAGCACTCAGAATCATCGAATTGCGTGCTGCACACGCCTGTCTCTGGCAAGACCAATTCAACTCGCTTGGCCGCATCCCAATCACCGGCCAGCGCCGCTACCACCGAACGCACCTGCTCATAGCCTGTCAGGAGCAGGAAAGTCGGGGCACGGCCATAGCTCTTCATTCCTACGATGAAAGTTCCTTCATCGGGGTGAGCTAGCTCAACGGCACCATGTGGGCGAACAGTGCCGCAACTATGCTTATTCGGATCAATCAGTGGAGCAAGATGAATGGGGCTCTGAGTCGCTGAATCCAGCGCCAAGCGCAGTTCGGCAAGTAGCCCCAACTCCGGTCGGAAGCCCGTTGCGACCACGACCTCATCCACCACCGGGAGAGCTTGACCGCCCGCCTCAACAACGATGCCATGGTCAGTTGCAACAACCCTGTCGATGGCGATGTTGGTGAATAGCTCAATGGCCCCATCGTTCAACAGCTTGCGAATCCCCTGCCCTAGTTTCCCCCGTTCCTCCAGTTTGTCGTTTGCCCCTCCGCCCAATATGCGATCCAAAGAGGAGCCGCGAATCACCCAGAAAATCTTCGTGCCAGGCTCCTGGAGGGCAAGCCGGGCCAAGTCTTGCAAGACGTTGAAGGCAGAGTGGCCGCTGCCAACCACCATGACTCGCCGATTTGCATAGCGTTGCCGTTCACTACTAAGCACTTCGGGAATGCCATAAGCGATACGGTCAGCCAACTCCTTTTCGCCCAAGGCAGGAATACCATGTGCACCCATCCAATTTGGCGAGCGGAACGTGCCCGATGCATCTATGACGGCGCTGGCCAACGCATCTTTTTCGCCCTCTGGAGTTCTGACTCGCAACAGAAATGGTGCAGCCGCACGGCTCTTCGTCTTCATGACGTCCTGGCCAAGCCGAGTCACCGCCAAGACTTCGATATTCAGGCAAAGGTGTCTATTCAGGGTCGGCAGCGCGGCAAGTGGATACAGGTACTGATCCAGCAGTTCACGTCCAGATGGATAAGTGTCTTCAGCAGGCGCCACCCATCCGTGAGCCGAAAGCAGCTTGGCAGCCTGCTTGTCGATGTTGAATCCCCATGGAGAGAACATCCGCACATGCGCCCATTTTTCGATGCTTGCGCCTGCATTGGGCCCCGCCTCGAAGATCAAGGGAGTCAGTCCCCTCGCGATGGCATGGCAGGCTGCAGCTAGCCCTACGGGGCCGGCACCTATGATCGCAACAGGAAGTGTACTGTCCATGGCTGACTCCTCACGTTATTGCGGCTGATTGGTAGGAATTAGATGCTCGACGATTACACAATCGAGCCACCGCCCCTCGAGGCAAGCATGTTTTTCGTACACACCCACCTCCCGAAATCCACACGAACGGCACAACGCCAAGCTGGCCGCATTAAAGGTAAAGATACGAGAAAGCACCTTCCAAAATCCTCGAACCTGGGCCTCGTCCAGTAGCGCTTGAAGTAAGACTCTTCCTAACCCCTGGCCTCGAATGCTCCGATCCAGATAGATCGAGAAATCTGCGATACCGTCGTAACAGGCGCGGAAGCGGTAACTACTCAAACCTGCCCAAGCAACCACCTCATCTGCATCGCTGACCATTACCAGGGTCGGGTAGCGCTCCATCAAGGCGACGCGCTCAAGCATGTCCTCTGGCCTGCGCGGCGTCGTCTCAAATGTGGAGCTTCTCTCCTCAATACCTTGGTTGTAGATGTCAGCTATTGACGCAGCATCCCTGACTTCAGCGAATCGAATGCGCATGCTTAAACCCTTAAAGTTGGTAGTAACAACATTCTAGATAAAAAAGGGGCTTCCCCCTCATTTCACTTCAGGCACCGACGGGCAGCAGCCACTGACCAGGCCACAGCGAATCTCAGTCGCTCGAGTGATTTGTTTCAGCAAGCGCAACGCGCCTTGCCGCGCTTCGGGTGACAAGTGTTCGATCATTGCCCGCTCTTCAGCTATCAGGTCAGCGCGGATCTTTTGGTAAAGCTCATGACCAGATTCAGTAACCTCAACCTGAACTGCGCGACGATCCTCGCTGTCTTCCACCCGCGACACATAGCCTTTGCGTTCAAGCGTATCGACCACCCGGCTCGCGGTGCTTTTATCCAGGAACATCTCTTCTGCCAACGCTTGTAGGCGGAGTCGGCCCCTTTTGACCAAAGTCTCAATGGCATAGCACTGCGTGACCGAAACGTCATAGCAGCAGATGCGATCCCGGTCGCGGAACTGATACACCCGGACGAGCTGGTTCAAGGCTTCGTATAGATCCTCGGAGTCTTGAGTCAGCTGGTCTTTTTTTCGCTTTGCCATGGTCGCCACAAATTAGTTGTTATGTGCAACGATAGTCCCGACTTCAGGAAATGGTCAACCGCTCCTTCATTTTGATTGACGACGCTGCATCGGTGTAGCTAATTTGTTGCACCTAACAACTAAAATGGGCTCGCACCTTGTGAGTTATCCAATCAGCCGCCCTCACACAATCAACCGAACTGGGTTGGTCTGGGCGATGGGCATCGCACAGATACTGGCGTGGAGTACAACGTACTATTTGCCTGCAGTCCTTGCGACGCCGATTGCACGAGATATGGGATGGTCAATTACCAGCACTGTAGCCGGACTATCATGGGGTCTGTTGGTCGCAGGGGCTTGCTCTCCTATGGTCGGGAGGCAGATAGATCGGCATGGTGGCCGTCCCGTCCTGGCAACCAGTTCGATACTGATCTCACTGGGACTGCTGCTGATGGGCATTGCTAGCAACCTGGGCATCTACTACCTGGCCTGGACATTCATTGGCGTCGCCATGGCTGCCGGACTGTATGACGCTGCCTTCTCGACTCTCGGACGTCTATTCGGAGAAAGTGCACGGACTTCAATGACCGGTCTTACTCTGTTGGGTGGCTTCGCGAGCACTTTGGGCTGGCCACTGATAGCCGGTCTTGAGCAGCAGATTGGCTGGAGATACAGCTGTGTGGCGCTAGCTGCAACTCACTTGGTCATTGGATTGCCAATTCATCTCTTTGTAATTCCGAAGAGTGAGAGTATTTCGAATAGCGGAACTACGCCTATCCGTGATCCCTCCACCACCACTGCCCACCACACAAAATCCTATAATCGTCTCTTCCTGCTACTGGCTACCCTTCTGACATTCCAGTCGCTGGTTGTTTCTTCGATTTCTGTCCATTTGCTTGATGTGCTGAAGCTGCTCGGCATCGCTACGGCGACTGCACTGGCCATCGGTATGATGATCGGGCCATCTCAAGTAATAGCCCGACTTGCGGAGTTTTCCGTAGGGCGAAATTTTCATCCGACCACCTCCGCCAAGGCCGCGATACTGCTAAGCGGGATAGGAATCGGGTTACTGATACCGGCCATTCCATCGCTGGCATTCGTTGCAATGGCGCTGTACGGCGCTGGAAATGGGATTCTGACCATTGCACGTGGGACGCTACCACTGGCTCTCTTTGGGCAAGATGGCTACGGTACTCGCATGGGCTTATTGGCCCGTCCAATGCTGGTCGCACAGGCCGTAGGCCCTGTGGCAGCTGCTGTTATTCTGGACAAACTCGGCTCAACACCTTTGCTCGTTGTGATGTGTGTTCTAGCGACGGCAAGCCTCATCGCCAGCTTCGGCCTTCCGTCAAAGTAAACAGTTGATTGAGGGGAAGAGTCCAACTTAAGTCGAAAGCAATTCGTTTTGGCCGGTAGGCCTGCCATCTAAAGCCAAAAGCTTAGGAAACTGCTCTGTCTCTCGATTTTTCTCCATCCTCCTAGCCGACAAAAAGAGCTCTCAACTAGCCCCTTTGTTTGTACTCAAACTTTTGTTGCGACCTAGAACAATTCGGATGCCAGGCCCTTCCTGCCTTTTGAAGGCTCAATTTGTACATTTATTACTAAGTCACCAGTGAAAAATTGGTATTAGCTTCATTCACTCGTACGACGCCTTTCCGAGCGAAGACACCCTCCTCCTATCGTAGTGAATCATCGATTCAACACTGGTATTCTCGCCGCCACGTTCGCCAATCATTAAGGGATGAAGGCGAAAATAGAAGCCCCGAAGTCGCGAACCTTCGGGGCTTTGCTTTTTTGTATCACTGTCACCGTAATTGGTCACCGCGAATACCACCGCGCAACTCGCAGCATCAGCTCGCCTAAGCATACCCAAAGAGGCTTAAGCATTCTTTTTTTGCAGGCTTTTCAGACGCTGAGCAGCTCGCTGCACCGCAGCCATCTTTTCTGGCCGTTTCATGCGCTTCCATTTTTTGATGTCCTCCTTGGTACGACCACAGCTCAGGCACAGTTGACTATTCAGTTGGCAAACGGAAATACAGGGGTTTGGCTCAACGCCTCCAACTTGGCGCCCTAGGTAGGACAGTCCGAGCAGCGCCAGCCAAGCCGATCCGAATGCCAATCCCCCAATAACGTCTGAAAACCAATGAGCACCGAGGTAGAGGCGCGAGGAGGCAATCAGAAATATCAGGATTGCTGCGCCGAGAGCGACCATGAGGCGCCATGCCGGGTGGAGATCACGCGCGATGAGAAATGCGAGGAAACCGTAGAGCACGACATTGACCGTGCTATGGCCACTAGGGAAGGGCCTACTCGCCGCCGGATGTTCGGCACTGATTCTCGTCGGAGGACTCAATATCTACCGTAGCCATGCCACCGATATCGACCGCTATGCTGTCAAAGCAACGACTCCATCCATGACCGCCACCGATTGGTGGGCGTCGGGTTGGCAGCAAGTGCCAGTACGACGAATTGACCTCACGGGCGAAACAAATGAGCCACTGTCGTTCCAGTGGGCCGGTAGCCTGGAGGACTTGCGAGCCGTCCTGCAGAACCACGCTTGGCACGAGTCGGCGGACTGGACACCGTTGAACGCTCTGAATTGGATTACTGTTCAGACCGCCCCAGCGGCTCTTCCGGTCATTCCACTTTTCGCCAGTGGTCGCCTCCCCAGTCTGACGCTCGTTCGATCAAGTAGTGACAACCCACTAAGCAGCTCGCGTCTCGTGCTTCGAGTGTGGGTCGTCGATTTCGAGCTTACAAACGAACGGACTTCATCGCTTTGGGTGGGCTCGGTTGTCGAGGAGCGTTTTTATCATCCCCTGTCCCTCATCACGTTGACGTCGACACAGCCTGGTGTGAATGAACCACGAAGCACGTTGGCTGCCGCTTTTGACGAAGGAAGACTTCTTCCTCGCCCCCCGGGAACAGCAAATGGTGATTGGGATGGTGAAGTCCTGTTAGCTCGTCACGGTAAAACACAGAAATCGATGTCCGATTGATAGCGCCGAACGTGGACTAGCAGGAACATCGCCGATATTGACGTCTTTCGGCTTACGGCAGAAATTATTTACCTTGCACCACTCGAACATGTGCATGGCTGATGGCTTTGTAGACGTGAATCAATCTTAAAAGCGGCCACCAGTCATATAGAAAAATCTGCAGCGGTCGCCACATTGCCACCCAACCAACGATCATCAGACTTTCGCGCGCTATGCCGACCACAGCGCCAGTACCAAGTTGGCCAATGACATCCACTGCAATCAGGCAAAGGGTAACAAAGGCGATGCCGATCACCAGGCTAATGCGGCCATCTCGAAGGAGGTGTTTTAACTCACTGCGTGTGAGGCCTGCCTTATGATCAAAGTAATTGTGGATTGCCTCGATCATGATCGCACTTGGATCGCCCTCTGCTGGTAGGTGCTCAAGGTGGATTGTGATACGAAGCCGGCTGTCCGACGGAAATTCCGCCGCCCAACTCTCAATGAACGCTTCAGCTTCGCGATCGAGATCCTTATTAAGAAAAGGTGTCGGATCCATCGAGTTAAACAACTGCCCAAGCTCGCGTACCCGAAGTTGAAGGTGATGCTCTGGGGATGTTTTTTTTCTCATGGCACTTACCGATTGTCATGCATTGGCAGTTTCGGGGGGCGCGATTCGCTTTCGCTGCGCCTCAGTCCTTACGCAGCGCTCTGACCGCCGCAGGCATCACCGTCAAACCCTAGCTCCAATTTATCTAAAGCCTGCAGATGAACAGCCGGCGACGATGACCTGTATCCAAGAACGCTGAGTTTAGCTCCGCCGAAATAAACTGACTCAGGGCGATTGCACTCACGGAATCATGACCACAGCAACACCTGCTTGCCGCGAAACGGCCTTACTGTCCAAGCGTACCGAAAAGCCCACTTACTTGATTGAAGTCAACTCTGCAACGGCCTGGATGGTGCCTCGCAATCATGTACTGATTCAGATGAAATAGCCGCCCGCGACTTCGATCGATTGAGCATTGATCCAGCCCCCGTCTTCGGATAGCAGCATGGCGATCACGCGCGCAACATCCTGCGGTTCGCCAACCCGCCCAAGAGCGGTTTGCGAGGAGAGCAATACTTCGAGTTCATCATTCAAACCGCCGCCCAGTTCTGTGCGAATCGCCCCCGGGGAAACAGAGTTGACCCGGATACCCCGATTAGCAAACTCCTTGGCCATGTAACGGGTCAGCACCTCGAGTCCGCCTTTGAAGGCGGCATAGGGCGCCACGCCGGAAGTGGCAACGCGTGTGGTTGCAGAGGTCAGATTCACGATGCTGGCGCCCTCGCCCATCAATGGCAGCAAAATTTGCGTGAGGAAAAAAGGGCCTTTGAGGTGGACGCTCGACAAATCATCAAACTGCGCTTCTGTGACCGAGTCCAGCGGATTGAACAGACCGTGTCCGGCGTTATTGACCAGCCCGGCGAGGGTTTCCACGCCCCAGACTGCCTGCAGGTTTTTTTGCACTGCTGCGTGGAATCGACCGAACTGGCTGACATCCGCAACATTCAACTGCAGCGCCACAGCTTTGCCGCCCGCTGCCTGAATACGTTCGACCAAGGCGGAGGCCGCCTCGGCGTTGGTGTTGAAGGTGAGGATGACGCCCATGCCACGCTGAGCACAGTGCTCGGCGGTGCTGGCGCCGATGCCGCGACTGCCGCCGGTAATAACGATAACGCTCATGCGCTGCTCCAATGTCCTTGAGGTGAGCCACCACAGTAGCCATCTGCTGCAGCGTGAGCGCAGCGGTTCCTACTCGAAACCTGCCTGTTTCTGCTTTTCGCTTGCTTGGACGTAGTCGCCTGAGTTCAGATGATCACCATGAAAACCCAACTGACTGAACTGCGCACCCTGGCGAGTCGAGCCGAAAACCGCCGCACGGAAACCGGTATCCCGCGCGTGGCCATGGTTCAGGGAGAAATCCCCGAGCACCTGCTGGCTGCCGTATACGAACCGATGATTAATCTGATTCTGCAAGGCAGCAAATCGATGACGATCGCCGACCGTACGCTGAGCTATGACCCTGCGACCTATTTCGTCATGTCCATCGAACTGCCCGCCGTCGGCCAGGTTTACCCCTCTGCTGCCGGCGAACCTTACCTCGCGGTCAGTCTGACCCTTGATCCGGTTGTCTTGACGACGCTACTGGCCGACCTGCCCAAACCGCTCGGACAACACGAAAAGGATGCCGGTTTTTCGGTTGCCGCCGTCACCCCCGAACTGATGGATGCCTGGGTGCGTATGCTGCGTTTGATGGGGCATCCTGAGGAAATCGCCGCACTTGCACCGGTTTACGAACGGGAGATTCTGTACCGAGTCCTGCAAGGCCCGCATGGATGGATGTTGCGCGATATCGCATTGCCCGATAGCGCCATTGCCCGGGTCAACCTGGCGATTCAGCGCATTCGCCAGGACTTCGCCGAGCCGATCCGGGTCGACGACTTAGCACAGCTTGCGTCGATGAGCGTGTCAGCCTTCCACCGCCACTTCAAAGCCGTCACGGCGTTGAGTCCGTTGCAGTATCAGAAACGGGTTCGCCTGCTACAGGCACGAACGCTGATGGTAGCAAGTGCCAAAAGCGTTACCAGCACCGCGTTCGAAGTAGGCTATGAAAGTGCTACCCAATTTAGTCGGGACTACGCACGGGTGTTCGGTTTACCACCATCGCGAGATGCGGTTCGGATTTTCAAGGAAATTCGAAGCAGCGCAATTCGCTGCTGAACTTTTTTAGTCTTTCGTGTGCGCTTTTCTCGAATCTCGCCAAAGGATGTCGACTTAGTCTTGGCGCCCTCCAGATGGAAAATGTATTTTGCCGCCTGGCACGGTCGTTGGCATCACCAGAGATTACGAATACTCAGCTCAGGTGACGGCGCTCCAAACCTCAGGGGTGGTGTTCGAGAACTCACTCTCGGACTTAACAAGCCTGCAAAAACTCGCTGCTCGTCGTTTTCAGGCGGTATTGGTGATGAACAATGACCTGGAGGTTAGGAATCAAAAAGCCAAACAATCGGGCACCGAGGATGTAGTGCGCTTCGCCTTCAATTGCGGAGTGGAAAACTCAACAATTGGCTTTAGCTTGGCCCACCCAGAAGGATTGCGGGCGCTGGAGATGTACGACGAGGGCTATCATCGCATCGAGGCCAACGGCGCCCTCAAGGATATTCACATGCGCTGGTTTCCTTAGCTTCATTGGCCTTGTTCATACGATTGCGGTGTTCGGAAGCTACGTAGTATGGGTAACCATCTCAAGCTTCAGGGGACTCGGTCATCGCCACTCCTTTACGCCCCAGTTGTTTAACGCCATACATGGCCTGATCAGCCGCTTTCAGCAACGAACCCAGACTTTGGCCATGATTGGGGCACAGAGAGACGCCGATACTGCACGACAGTGATAGCTCTCCAGCGCTTGTCGCTACTGTCTGCTCAATGGCTTCCAGCACCCTCTCAGCGTACTGCTCAGCACTCTCTGGGTTAATAAGATCCGTGATCAGAATCACGAATTCATCTCCACCGTAGCGTGCGACGGTGTCACAAGAACGAGTGACCTGAAGCATGCGATTCGCGACAGCTTTGAGAACCTGGTCGCCGACCTCATGGCCATGCTTATCGTTAATGTCCTTGAAATGATCCAGATCGATCAACAGTACGGCAAACGCAGTCCCACTCGATGTCCAGTTTGAGAGGGCCTGATCAAAACGATCGACGAAGAGGTAGCGATTCGGCAGTTGGGTTAGAACATCATGGGTCGCGAGATAAGCCGAGCGCTCGTGTTCAACCTCGGCTCTTTCAATCGCTTTGAAATGCCGAATCAACACTACAGGCATCAATACGAATGCCCCCGCGAGAACAGCAAGAATTATCAATGTTTCCGCAGTCAGAATGTCCCCAAAACGCAACTGACGCTCAAACAACAAGGTCATCGGTTGTGAAACACTCCCGATCTCGACTTTGTCTGCGGATTCCACGGTCATCTGGCCACCCATTCCATGAGCATCTGACCACCGATTCCACGCTGATCCGGCCACCCATTCCACGCGCATCCGGCCACTGATTCCACGGCCATCCGGCCACTCAACCGGGTAGGCAGCTACGCAGGATTTCTTCACTACCATCGACCTCTTTTTCGAAGCAGAGAGGTCGTCGTGGAGCGTTTATCCATGCGTAAGATTCGCGAAGTACTACGTCTCAAGTTCGAGGTCGGACTATCGGCTCGCCAGATTGCGGTCAGCGTGCAGGTCGGTCGTGTCACCGTCGGCGACTACCTCAATCGTTTTGCCGCCAGCGGCCTCACCTGGCCCTGTTCGCTGTCCGATGCCGAGTTGGAGCAGCAACTGTTCCCGCCGGCCCCGGCGGTTGCCAGTGAGAAGCGGCCTTTACCCGATTGGGCATGGGTGCATGCCGAACTGCGCCGCCCCGGCGTAACCCTGGCGCTGCTCTGGCAGGAGTACCGCCTGAGCCAGCCGCAGGGCTTTCAGTACAGCTGGTTCTGTGAGCACTACCGAGCCTGGCAGGGCAAGCTGGACGTGGTGATGCGTCAGGAGCACCGCGTCGGCGAGAAGCTGTTCGTCGACTATGCCGGCCAGACGGTGCCGGTGATCGATCGCCACAGCGGCGAGATCCGCCAGGCGCAGGTGTTCGTCGCGGTGCTTGGCGCGTCCAGCTACACCTTCGCCGAAGCCACCTGGTCACAGCAGCTGCCGGACTGGCTGGGCTCGCATACCCGTTGCTTCGCCTTCCTCGGCGGCGTGCCGGAGATCGTGGTGCCGGACAATCTGCGAAGTGCCGTGAGTAAGAGCCATCGCTACGAGCCGGACATCAACCCGAGCTACCGCGACCTGGCCGAGCACTATGGCGTGGCGGTGGTGCCGGCGCGGGCGCGCAAACCGCGCGACAAAGCCAAGGCCGAAGTCGGCGTGCAGGTGGTCGAGCGCTGGATCCTCGCCGCACTGAGGAATCGGCAGTTCTTCTCCCTGGAGGAACTCAACAGCGCTATCGCCGGGTTGCTGGAGCGGCTCAACCAACGCCCGTTCAAGAAGCTGCCGGGCTCCCGGCAGTCGGCCTTCGAAGCTCTGGATCGTCCGGCGCTGCGCCCCCTGCCGGAGCAACCCTACGTCTACGCCGAGTGGAAAAAGGCGCGGGTGCACATCGACTACCACGTCGAGGTCGATGGGCATTACTACTCGGTGCCGTATCAACTGGTGAAGAAGCAGCTGGAGGTACGGCTGACGGCGCGCACGGTGGAGTGCTTCCACGCCAACCAGCGAGTGGCCAGCCACCTGCGCTCAATGCACAAGGGCAGGCACAGCACGCAGGCCGAGCACATGCCCAAGAGCCATCGCGAGCATGCCGAGTGGACGCCGCAGCGGCTGATCCGCTGGGCCGAGCAGACCGGGCCGAACACGGCCGGCGTGATCAGCCACATCCTCGAACGGCGCATCCATCCGCAGCAGGGTTACCGGGCCTGCCTGGGCATCCTGCGCCTGGGCAAAACCCACGGCGAAGTGCGTCTGGAGTTGGCCTGCCGTCGCGCCATCAGCCTCGGCACGTGCAGCTACAAGAGCCTCGAATCGATCCTGCGCCAGGGGCTGGAAAACCTGCCGCTAGCTCAAACCAACCTGCCGCTACTGCCGGACGACCACGCCAACCTGCGCGGATCCGCCTACTACCACTGACCCCAAGGAAACTCACCATGCTGCCCCATCCGACCCTGGACAAGCTGCAAACCCTGCGCCTGCACGGCATGCTCAAGGCGCTGAATGAACAACTGAAAACCCCGGACATCGACAGCCTGAGCTTCGAAGAACGCCTCGGCCTGCTGGTCGACCGCGAGCTGACCGAACGCGACGACAAGCGCCTGAGCAGCCGCCTGCGCCAGGCCCGGCTCAAGCACAACGCCTGCCTCGAAGACATCGACTACCGTAGCCCGCGCGGACTGGATAAGGCGCTGATCCTGCAACTGAGCAGTGGCCAGTGGCTGCGCGACGGCCTCAACCTGATCATCGGCGGCCCCACCGGTGTCGGTAAAACCTGGCTGGCCTGTGCCCTGGCCCACCAGGCCTGCCGGGCCGGCTACCGCGTGCGTTACCTGCGCTTGCCGCGCCTGTTGGAAGAGCTGGGCCTGGCCCATGGCGACGGGCGCTTCGCCAAGCTGATGAACAGCTACGCCAAGACCGACCTGCTGATCCTCGACGACTGGGGCCTGGCCCCGTTCACCGGTGAGCAACGGCGCGACATGCTGGAGCTACTGGACGACCGTTACGGCCAGCGCTCGACCATCGTCACCAGCCAGATGCCGGTGGACAACTGGCACGAACTGATCGGCGATCCGACCCTGGCCGATGCCATCCTCGACCGCCTGGTGCACAACGCTTATCGGATCAATCTGAAGGGTGAATCAATGCGCAAACGGACGCAGAAATTGACGACGCCGAGCACCTCGGACTAACAATGCCACCCCTGCGTCGCTGCGCTCCGACTGCCCGGCCGGATGGCCGTGGAACAGGTGGCCAGATGGCCGTGGAATGCCTGGCCAGATGAGCGTGGACTGGGTGGCCGGATGGCGTGGAATCCGCATTTGGACTCGGCGTCTTGGTTCGTGCCACAGATTGCATTGAGAAGGTTGGCGGGGACACGCGTGTACATTTCTGTGGTGCTCGGCTTCGAGTGGCCCAGCGCTTTCTGCAACATCACCTGGCGCTCTAATAAATCGTTGCCAAGATCCTTGCTGTTAAGTAGCGCGTATGCGTAGCCATGACGAAGCTTGTGCGGAGAAATTGGCTTCGCAAGCTTGAGATTACGAATTGCTCGCTTAGAAACACGGGAGAGCAAGGCACTGATTGAGTTGGGGGTATAGGGATGTCCATGAGCATTGAGGAATGCAGGTGCTTGGTCTTTGGGAAATTTTCGGCTGTGCCGCTTATAGATGGCAGAGGCGTGATAACGCTTAATACGCTCCAGAGTCGCCGGGCTTACGATGCTCAGCCGTTCTTTGATTTGATCGCCACCACCTTTGCTGCCATTGATATGAAGCAGGCAGTAGTTGGAAGGCGTGTCTATTGTCCTCGGATCAGCGCTGGACACGGCTTGGCCCAACCTGAGCGCTTCATCAATGGATGCCCGCATAACTCGAGGAACTTCGGATCGGCGCACCCCAGAATCAAAAATGAACTGAAGCAGGCACCGTTCACGCTCCAGTGAAGTCGACTCAATCAGTACCCTGAGGTCAGGCAGTGAGCAGGACTTTACCAACGTTGACTTTGGTGCGGGTGACATCAGGCCTGACGCATATGGGTCATCAGCCCGGAAAGCCGGGCGATCATCACGAGTAATACATAGGAAGCGAGAAATGAACGACTGAATGGATGCGTCCCTGTTACGAACAGTCTTAGATCCCAACTCAAGGCTCTGCATCTGGGACACGTATGCCCGGAGGATTGGCTGACCCACATGGAGGAATTTTTCGTCTCTCTCCCAAGCTGACAGCTCTCGCCGACCATTCAGGAAGTCCTGGCAGTACCCTAGGTTTCGCCCATAGGTCAGTGCAGTCTGCAAAGCGAATTTTTTCGTATCCAGCTTTTCGCTGAGAAAGGACGAGATCAGTGGCAGCAAGCGCTCATTTTCATCGAACACTCCTGCCCCAGTGACAGTCACAACCCCCTTAACACCCCCCATCTCGCCGTCCTCGTTGAGCATGGACTCACCGAGATCCAGAAATTTTCCTCTCACCGCAACTACCGTCATGACCCACCACCTTAGAAAAATCCCGCGCACTATACACAATGTGCATTTCTGTGTGGTCACGATAAATTATGGTTTTGGGCAATCTCCTCCTACCCAACCATTACGTAGTGTGCATTTTTATATAGGGGTTATAAAATCAGCCAGTTGATCGCACGCTGCGGATCGGAACTGTCGACGAACGCCTTGCCGATCTGCGGATTCATCTGCGGGTTCTTCGCGCCATTGACCGCAACGGCGTGGTAGCTCTCGAGGTATTGCTGGGTGTTGACGGTGTTTTCGCTGTAAAGCACCGCCACCGATTGCGCGTGCTGCAGGCTGGCGACGCTGTCGGTGATCGGCGGAAAATGGCAGGACAAATCGGCGGCAACGGCCGGGACGGTGGCGGCAACGCTGCCGGTGAACACGGCGACAAAAGCCAGCAGGCTTGAAATTCTCATCGCGCTGATTCCTTCAAAGGCGAGATCGGTATAACGCTATCCTCCTCCGATGACAGAAAAACAGAACTTGCATTCTTTAATGATGAATATCGACCAAATGAATGGTTGCCATCAGGACCCTGCGCTACCGACGACAGTGCCCCCCTTCAGGCCTGATCTGGCGGTCTGCAAAAATTGCAGACATTTCGTCACAACGGCCAATGACGATCATTCGGTTGATCGAGCCGCGCGGATTTGCAGTGCCCAAGGGCTACGGGCAACCTTGAGACGAAAAAAAGCCCGCAGGACTGCGGGCTTTCTCTGGGGCTGAAGCTGATCGCTTCAACTGCCGATCAATGGGATTTTTTTGTTCCCGATGGCCCGGCATGACTCAGCCCTTTGGTGTTGTGATCACCGGGCGTGGTAGCCGAGATCGCGGTGGCCTTGGTTATGCCGCGGGTGTCTTTGGAATGGGCGACACCTGAGGTCGTGCTGCCATGACCGCGATCATCATTTCGCTCACTGCCATAGTGCTTGCCGCTGATGCCATGGTCGCGAACGGCTTTGCCGGCGTGGTCGCTGTCCAGCCCGTTAGCGCGGCCGTTGCTGTCGGCGTGGCCTGAGCCGGCGTGGCTGCCACCTGCACCACCGCCCGCTCCACCGCCATGACCGCCACCGTTGCCACCGCCATTGCCACCGCCGTGTCCACCCCCTTCCCTGGCGGAAGCGGTGTTGATGACCGACAGATCACTCGGGAGTAAAGGGGCGGCCGCCAACATCAAGGCGCAGGACATGACGGCTACAAGACTCTTGTTTTTTAAAAGCATGATTGCTTCCGTAGGGGGTTGATATCGCGACCTTTATGACGCGATATCCCCCTGACAGTTCAAGTTTGACGATAGACGGCCCCATTGCCTCATCGCCCACTCGGGACGCCGGGTGGAAGCGGTTTGCCCTGGGCGGAATCACGCGCCCCAAGCTGCGGGGCCAAAGGCGCTGCATCAGTTATTTATACTCAAATGCCAGCTTAATAATATTTTACCGATATCAGGGTGATCCCTAGTCTTGACCCCAAGAGATGGCAGGCCACATGCGGTTTGAATCCAACTTCAAAGGGTATTGAGATGACCACTGTAAAAATAAAAACAGATACGCTGATTGTGGGCGCCGGTCAGGCGGGTGTGGCCATGAGCGAGCACCTGAGCAAACTGGGTGTGCCGCATCTGGTGCTGGAGCGTAACCGCATCGCCGAACGCTGGCGCTCCGGCCGCTGGGATTCGCTGGTGGCCAATGGCCCGGCCTGGCACGACCGCTTTCCCGGCCTGGCATTCGACGACCTGAGCCCTGACAGCTTTGCCCCGAAAGAGCGGGTGGCCGATTACTTCGAAGCCTACGCGAAAAAATTCAACGCGCCGATCCGCACCGGCGTCGATGTGTTGAAGGTCGAGCGCAATGTCGGTCGCCCCGGGTTCACCATCGAAACCTCCGAAGGCGTGATCGAAGCCGCCCGCGTGGTCGCCGCCACCGGTCCTTTCCAAAACCCGGTCATCCCGCCGATCGCGCCGAAAGATCAGCCATTGCTACAGATGCACTCGGCTGATTACCGCAACCCTGGGCAATTGCCTGAGGGCGCCGTTCTGGTCGTCGGCGCCGGCTCGTCGGGGGTACAGATTGCCGACGAGTTGCAGCGTGCGGGCAAGCAGGTCTACCTCTCGGTAGGCGCCCACGATCGCCCTCCCCGCGCCTACCGCAACCGTGATTTCTGCTGGTGGCTGGGGGTGCTGGGCGAGTGGGACCAAGCGGCGATGAAGCCCGGTCGGGAACACGTGACCATTGCCGTCAGCGGTGCCCATGGCGGGCGGACCGTGGACTTTCGCGGGCTTGCCCATCGCGGCATGACCCTGGTCGGCCTGACCCAGTCGTTCGACGGCAGCGTGGCGACTTTCCAGCCGAACCTGGCCGAGAACCTGACCCGGGGCGATGAGAACTATCTGGCGCTGCTCGATGCCGCCGACGCCTACATCGAGCGCAACGGCCTGGACCTGCCGCAAGAACCGGAAGCGCGGATTACCTTCCCCGATCCCGAGTGCGTGACCCATCCGATCCTGCAGCTGGACCTGGCCAAGGCCGGCGTGACCTCGATCATCTGGGCCACCGGTTTTGCCACCGATTACAGCTGGCTGAAGGTCAACGCCTTCGACGCCAACGGCAAGCCGCAGCACCAGCGCGGCGTATCGAGCGAGCCCGGGGTGTATTTCCTCGGTCTGCCGTGGCAGTCGCGACGCGGTTCGTCGTTTATCTGGGGCGTCTGGCACGACGCCAAGTACGTGGCTGACCAGATCGCCATCCAGCGTTCCTACCTCGACTACCACGATGCGGCGCAACGGCAGGCCGAAGCGGCCCCGGTTGCCCTTGAAACCACGGTCAGTGCCTAAGCCTTTTTCTGTCAGGAGCATCAAATGTCCACGCCAACCCATACCCGCATTCGCATGTTCAACACCAAGCAAACCTACCCGAACCAGAGCCTGGACAACGACCTGTGCCAAGCGGTCCGGGCCGGCAACACCGTCTATGTGCGCGGCCAGGTCGGTACTGATTTCGAAGGCAATCTGGTGGGCCTGGGTGATCCGCGTGCGCAAGCCGAGCAAGCCATGCGCAATGTCAAACAGTTGCTGGAAGAGGCTGGCAGCGACCTGAGCCACATCGTGAAAACCACCACTTACCTGATCGACCCGCGTTACCGCGAACCGGTCTACCAGGAAGTGGGCAAGTGGCTCAAAGGCGTGTTCCCGATTTCCACCGGGCTGGTGGTGTCGGCCCTGGGGCAGCCACAGTGGCTGATGGAGATTGATGTGATTGCGGTGATTCCCGAGTAGACCGAGTCGCGGCCATCGCGAGCAGGCTCGCTCCCACAGTTGATCTGCGCTGAACACGACTTTGTGACCACTGAAGATACCTGTGGGAGCGGGCTTGCCCGCGATGGGGCCCGCCCAGACACCCCATTCGACAAGGCACACCAAGGAGCACACCCATGACCTTTTCCATCGCCGCACGCTGCCCCGAAACCGGTCAGTTCGGCATCGCGATCAGTTCCTCGAGCATCGCCGTCGGCGCCCGCTGCCCCTGGCTGATGCCCGGTGTCGGCGCGGTGTCCACGCAAAACATCACCCTGCCGTCCCTCGGCCCGGAAGTCCTCGCCCTCATGGAACAAGGCCTCGCGCCGGCCGAGGCGCTGGACAAGGTGCTGACCCGCAATGGCTACAGCCAGTATCGGCAGGTCACCGCCATCGACCACCTCGGCCGCACCGCGCACTTCAGCGGCGCGCAGACCATGGGCAACCACAATGCCGTGTCGGGCGAACAATGCGTGGCGGCGGGCAACATGCTGGCCGATCGTTCGGTGATCGAGGCCATGGTCCAGGCGTTCGAGCACGGCGAAGGTCAACTCGCCGATCGCCTGCTCGCCGCGATGAAAGCGGCCATTGCCGCAGGTGGCGAAGCCGGGCCGGTGCATTCGGCGGCGATGGTGGTGGTGGGTGAACTGACCTGGCCGATCATCAACCTGCGAGTCGATTGGGATGACGAAAACCCGATCGGTCAGTTGGAAAAGCTCTGGGACGCCTATCGCCCACAAGTCCAGGACTACATCGACCGCGCCCTCGCCCCCGACAAGTCGCCGGGCTACGGGGTGGCCGGAGACGACCGATGAGCAGCAGCCGCGATTTGCTGCAAACCCTGGTGGCCTTCGACACCACGAGTCGCGAATCCAACCTGCAGCTGATCGAGTTTGTCCGCGATTACCTCGCACGCTTCGATGTGCCTTGCGAACTGATCTACAACGAGCAGCGCAGCAAGGCCAATCTGTTCGCGACCCTCGGCCCGGCGGATCGTCCGGGCATCGTGCTGTCGGGGCATACCGATGTGGTGCCCGTGGACGGCCAGCCGTGGACCGTCGCGCCGTTCGAACTCACCGAGCGCGACGGCAAGCTCTACGGTCGCGGCACGGCGGACATGAAAGGCTACATCGCCTGCGTGCTGGCGCTAGTTCCGGCGCTGGTAACGGCCAACCTGCGGCGGCCGGTGCACATCGCACTGTCATACGATGAAGAAGTCGGCTGCCTTGGCGTGCGGTCCTTGCTCAAAGCCCTGGAGCAGCGCCCGATCAAACCGATGCTCTGCATCATTGGCGAGCCCACCGAGCTCAGACCGGTGCTTGGCCACAAGGGCAAACTGGCGATGCGCTGTGACATTCACGGCCAGGCCTGCCATTCCGCCTATGCGCCGCAGGGGGTCAATGCCATCGAATACGCCGCCGAACTGATCGGCGAATTGGGGCGCATTGGCCACCGGCTCAAAGCCCCCGAGCATCATGACGCGCGCTTCGACCCACCGTTCAGCACCGTACAAACCGGCGTCATTTCCGGTGGCAAGGCCTTGAACATCATCCCCGCCGATTGCCGCTTCGATTTTGAAATCCGCGCCCTGCCCTCACACGACCCGAGCGAGGTGGCGCAGGCACTGAAGACCTACGCCGAGCAGCAGGTATTGCCGCGCATGCGCGCCGTGAGTGAGCAGAGCGAGATTCGCTTCAGCGAGTTGTCGGCGTATCCCGGCCTGGCGACCGAAGCCCACAGCGAAGCGGCCGAGCTGATCGCTGCGTTTTCCGGTTGCAGAGAATTCGGTACGGTGGCCTTCGGCACCGAGGGCGGGCTATTCGATGCCGCAGGAATCCCCACCGTGGTCTGCGGGCCGGGCAG
Organism: Pseudomonas sp. MIL9; assembly: GCF_016887925.1. Lineage (NCBI taxonomy): Bacteria > Pseudomonadati > Pseudomonadota > Gammaproteobacteria > Pseudomonadales > Pseudomonadaceae > Pseudomonas > Pseudomonas sp. MIL9. The sequence goes on from NZ_JAFEHE010000025.1 coordinate 69,544, forward strand.
CATGGATCAGGGGCATAAACCGGACGAATTCGTCAGCCTGGAGCAATTGAACGGCTGCGATGAAATGCTGCAAAGGATGCTGCTGTCGATCAGTTGAATCACAAGCATCCCCCCCCAAAGAACCCTGTGGGATCGGGCTTGCCCGCGATGAGGACCTGACATTCAACATCCATGTCGACTGTCCAGCCCTTTGCGAGCAAGCCCGCCGAATCTGCTACATTCCGCCGTCAATACCCAGACAAGGAATGTTCACCCATGAAATTCGGCTACCTGATCGTCTACGTCGCCAACGTCCCCGCCTCATTGCAATTCTTCGAAACCGCGTTCGGCCTCACCACCCGATTCCTTCACGAATCCAACACCTACGGCGAACTCGAAACCGGTGAAACCGCCCTGGCGTTCGCCGCCGACGAACTGGCCGCCATGAACTTCAGCGGCGGCCACATCAGCGCCCACACCAGCGTGAAACCACTGGGCATGGAAGTCGGCCTCGTCACCGACGACGTCCCCGCCGCCCACGCCAAAGCCCTGAACGCAGGGGCCAGCGAGGTGGCCGCCCCGTTGATCAAACCCTGGGGCCAGACCGTCTCCTACGTGCGCTGCCCGGACGGAACGCTGGTGGAGCTTTGCACCCCAATAAAATGAGGTTCTTCACGCGATCCCGGGATACAAAGCTAATGCAATACCTGTAGGAGCCAGCTCGCTCCCACACATACTGTGTTCGTACATAACCAAACAGCTTTGCCGATCAATCGGAGCTTTGCCTTTTCTCACAACCGAATCCGCATGGAAGCCGTCGAAGACGACGGCCCCAGTCGGACGTACCTTTGATTTTGGGCTTCCGAAAATCCTGTAGGAAATTACCTCTTGTGGCGAAGGGACTTGCCCCCGTTGGGCAGCGAAGCGGCCCCAAACCCTGCCCCCGAATTCCCAAGACCCTGCGCACTGTCCGAAATACCGCAAAAGCCCGTAAACATTGGCTATCCGCCTTGCCAAAACGCTCGCCAAAGCGTCCTACAGCCCGGTTGTGAGCATGAAAATGGGCGCCTATATTCGCCTCGCCGCTGACACAAATAGCGATGGGTTTCGCAGCCCTCTGGATTGACACCGAAGAACCGTCAGGCATGATGCGGCCGCTTTTGGTTGCATTAGTTTCATGGCGGTTGTGTGTGGGAGACCTTCGGGTCTGCCGGGTTTTTGGTGTGGGTCCCCGGTCTGCGAACCCGCGCACAGCTGCCACCCATTTGTTTCGCAGCAGAAAGGTGGCAATTCTTTTTTTATCAGGATTATCACCATGTCGAATCAACACCCACCCCGTCGATTCACCCCCATGTCCCAATTCGCCACCCACTACCCCGTCCTGCTCATCGACAGCGACGCCCCGCTGCGCGAACTGCACAACTGCGTCAGCGAACGCCTCAACGCCGTCCTCCAATATCTGCACCTCATGGCCTGCACCAGCCTCCCCGACTCCGCCGAGAACGACATCAACACCATCACCAACATCGCCCGGATCATGGTCCAGGATGTGAGCGATGTGTTTCGGGTGATTGAGCAGCGTGGGTTTGAGGTGCCGAAGGGATAGTGAGCAAGCTACACGTGTGTTGTTCAACGCATGCGTATACCCAACAACGAGGTCGAGCGTTAGCTCGCCTCGCGCGGCGCTCCGTTTTTCCAAGTGACCCGCCGTCAGGGCGGAACCCTAGGTGGCCGTTACAGCAGCAATGGATATGTACACCAGAAAGAAAATGGTCGGCTGTCAGGCCGCCATCGCTGGCAGGCCAGCTCCCACAGGGGAATGTGTACGTCAGGAAGAAAATGGTCGGCTGTAAGGCCGCCATCGCTGGCAAGCCAGCTCCCACAGGGACAGTGCCGACGCGAAAAAACCACGCCAGCCGTGAGGCCGCCATCGCCAGCAAGCCGGCTCAGAAGGGAATACGTAGCTAAACCATCCCGCCGCTGTCAGAAGTTCGCTGGCGTGTTCGCGCTGATGATCTCCGCCTCATCCGCCCCGATATTGCGGAATCGATGGGGCAAGGTCGTCGGGAAGTAATAGCCATCCCCGGCGTTGAGCACGCTGATCTGCCCATCCACGGTCAGCTCAACCGTTCCCCGCGTCACCAGCCCGCACTCTTCGCCTTCCGAATGCACAATCGGTTCTTCCCCGGAGCTGGCGCCCGGCGCGTATTGCTCGCGCAGCAGACGCATCTGCCGGCTCGGCACGGAGGCGCCGATCAGCAGCAGGCGCAGGCCGTTACGGCCCAGGTCTGGCTGTTCGTTGGCGCGGAACACGTATTGATGCTCGCGCGGGGGTTGATCGAAGGTAAAGAAGTCCGCCAGGGACATGGGAATGCCTTCGAGCAGCTTTTTCAGCGAGCTGACGGAAGGACTGACGCGATTCTGTTCGATCAGGGAGATGGTGGCATTGGTGACGCCGCTACGCCGGGCCAGCTCGCGCTGGGACAGTTTGTAGCTTTCGCGTACTAATTTGAGTCGAGAACCCGTATCCATGACAGCCTTATGCAAGAACGACTTAAGGGTAATGGGGGTGGAAAACAGGCGCGGATCCTGCCGTTTTCCCTGTCCCTGAACCGTGAAAGGCGGCTATTAAATCACGTTTGTTGGTGTTGCTCAGCAGGTTCGATAAACGGTGGTCGAAAATGGCCTATACCTTGATGCAGTACACACTGTGGGAGCGAGCCTGCTCGCGATTGCGGTGTGTCAGGCGACTTCGATGTTGGCTGAGCTGACGCCATCGCGAGCAGGCTCGCTCCCACAGGTTAAAAAGCCGGCGACACCTTTTGGGGTGGTCGCCGGCGAGGTAAAGCTTAGATGCCGAAACGGTCGCGCAGCGAGTAATACACGGCGCCCATGGCGGTGAGCGGTGCCGAAAAGGTGCGCCCGCCGATCATTGGCATGTGTGGCAACGAGGCGAACGCGTTGAAGCGTTCGGCGTCGCCGCGGATCATTTCCGAGATCAGTTTGCCGGCCAGGTGCGAACAGGTGACGCCGTGGCCACTGTAGCCCTGCATGTAGTAGGCGTTTTTCTCGATGCGGCCGAATTGCGGCATGCGCGACATGGTCAGCAGGAAATTGCCGGTCCAGCGGTAATCGATCTTCACGTCTTTCAATTGCGGGAAGGTCTTGAGGATTTTCGGGCGGATCAGTTGCTCGATGTCATTGGGCTCGCGGGCGCCGTAAACCACGCCACCGCCGTAGAGCAAGCGGTTGTCGGCGGTCAGGCGGTAGTAGTCGAGCAGGTAGTTGCAGTCTTCGACGCAGTAGTTGTTTTTGATCAGGCTGCGCGCCTGTTGCTCGGTCAACGGCTCGGTCACGACGATCTGCGAACCGCACGGCATGCTCTTGCTGGTCACGCGGTTGTCCAGGCCTTGCGGCAGGTAGGCGTTACCGGCGATCAGCAGGTACTTGGCGCGAACCACGCCCTTGGCGGTACGCACGGTGATCGGTTCGCCGTAGGTGATTTCCACCGCCGCCGATTGCTCGAAGATCTTGCCGCCCAGGCCAATGATTGCCGAAGCCTCACCGAGGGCCAGGTTCAGCGGGTGAATATGGCCGCCCTGCATGTCCAGCAGGCCGCCGACGTAGGCGTCGGAACCCACTTCGCGCTTGATGTCGGCCGCGTCGAGCATTTTCAGGTTCTTGTTGCCGTAGCGCTCCCAGCTTTTTTTCTGCTCGGCCAGGCCTTTGAGTTGCTTCTTGTTCATCGCCGCGAAGATACCGCCCGGGCGGTAGTCGCACTGGATGTCGTAGTGCTGTATGCGCTGACGGATGATGTCGGCGCCTTCGAAAATCATGCTGCCCAGCACTTCGGCGGTCTTGTCGCCATAGCGCTCTTCGATGACATCGACGTCGCGGCTGTAGGAGTTGACCAGTTGACCGCCGTTGCGACCGCTGGCGCCGAAGCCGACCTTGGCGGCTTCCAGCACGGTGACGCTGTAGCCCGCTTCGGCGAGGAACAGTGCCGAGGACAGGCCGGTGTAGCCGGCGCCGATCACGCAGACGTCGCATTCCACCCGTTCTTCGAGCACCGGGAAGTCGCCGGTGAAGTTGCGGGTGGCGGCGTAGTAGCTGTTTACATGTGCTTGTTTCATAGGTTTCTCCGAGGGTCGCCGGCAACGTGCAGGCGACCGCCGCTTAAAAGGGCTTAGAGCTTGATCCAGGTCGCCTTGAGTTCGGTGTACTTGTCGAACGCATGCAGCGATTTGTCCCGACCGTTACCCGACTGCTTGAACCCGCCGAACGGCGCGGTCATGTCGCCGCCGTCGTACTGGTTGACCCAGACGCTGCCGGCGCGCAGGCCACGGGCGAAGGTGTGGGCCTTGCTCAGGTTGCGGGTCCAGACCCCGGCCGCCAGGCCGAAGATGCTGTCGTTGGCAATCGCCAGGGCCTCTTCGACGGTGTCGAAGGTGATCAGCGACAGCACCGGGCCGAAGATTTCTTCACGGGCGATGGTCATGGCGTTGGTCACGCCGTCGAAGATCGCCGGTTCCACGTACAGGCCACCGGTGTCTTCGAGGGTACGGCTGCCGCCGGCGATCAGTTGAGCGCCCTGCTCCTTGCCGATGCCGATGTAGCGCAGCACATTGTCCAGCTGACGCTGATCGACCACGGCGCCGACGGTGGTCGAAGGATCGAGCGCATGCCCCGGTTTCCAGGCTTGCAGGGCTTCGACCAGCAGCGGGATGAATTGATCGCGGATCGAACGCTCCACCAGCAGGCGCGAGCCGGCGGTGCAGACTTCGCCCTGGTTGAAGGCGATACCACTGGCTGCCGCCTGGGCGGCTGCGCGCAGGTCCGGCGCGTCGGCAAAGACCACGTTCGGGCTCTTGCCGCCGGCTTCCAGCCAGACGCGCTTCATGTTGCTCTGCCCGGCGTAGATCATCAGTTGCTTGGCGATCGCCGTGGAGCCGGTGAAGGCCAGCACGTCGACGTCCATGTGCAGCGCCAGCGCCTTGCCGACGGTGTGGCCGAAGCCCGGCAGGACGTTGAACACGCCTTTGGGGATGCCCGCCTCCAGCGCCAGTTGCGCGATGCGGATCGCCGTCAATGGCGACTTTTCCGAAGGCTTGAGGATGAACGAGTTGCCCGCCGCCAGGGCCGGGGCGAACTTCCAGCTGGCCATGATCAGCGGGAAGTTCCACGGCACGATGGCCGCGACCACACCTGCCGGTTCACGGGTGACCAGGCCGAGTTGATCATGGGGCGTGGCGGCGACTTCGTCGTAGATCTTGTCGATGGCTTCGGCGGTCCAGCGGATCGCGTTGGCGGTCGCCGGAATGTCGATGCTCATGGAGTCGCTGATCGGCTTGCCCATGTCGAGGGTTTCGAGCAGCGCCAGTTCTTCCTGGTTGGCCAGGATCAGATCGGCGAAACGGATCAGGATGCGCTTGCGCTCGACCGGGGCCAGCCTGGACCAGACGCCGGACTCGAAAGTCCGGCGGGCAACGGCGACGGCGGCGTTGGCATCGGCTTCGTCGGTGCTGGCGACGTTCGCCAGAAAGCGACCGTCCACCGGGCTGATGCATTCGAACGTGGCGCCACTGGCGGCCGCGCAGTACTGGCCGTCGATGAAGGCGCGGCTTTCGATGGTTAGGGACTGGAAGCGTTGCTCCCAGTCGCTGCGAGTAATTGTCATTGTTGTGACTCGACGCAGGGGAATAGGTGGTCTCGGGCTGAATGCCAGCCAATCAAGGCATTGAAATGCAGTCCCCTGTGGGAGCGAGCTTGCTCCGGGCGGCGTTCCGACGATGGGGGATGTCAGACGGCATTAATGCCGACTGATCCACCGCTATCGCGAGCAGGCTCGCTCCCACAGGTGTTGCATTGGGTTCTGCCCGTCAGACGGTATGCAGGTACCAGTTGTACTCAAGGTCGGAGATGGAGTTCTCGAACTCGGCCAGCTCGCTTTCCTTGCACGCCACGAACACGTCGATGTACATCGGGTCGATGTATTTGGCCATGACTTCGCTGTCGTCCAGCTCGCGCAGTGCGTCGCGCAGGTTGTTCGGCAGGCTCTGTTCGTTCTGCTCGTAGCTGTTGCCTTCCACCGGGGCGCCCGGTTCGATCTGATTGGTCAGACCGTGGTGCACGCCCGCCAGGACCGAGGCCATCAGCAGGTACGGGTTGGCATCGGCACCGGCCACGCGGTGTTCGATGCGCACGGCGTCTGCCGAACCGGTCGGTACGCGCACTGCCACGGTACGGTTGTCGATGCCCCAGCTCGGCGAGTTCGGCACGTAGAACTGTGCGCCGAAACGACGGTAGGAGTTGACGTTCGGGCAGAGGAAGGCCATCTGCGCCGGCAGGGTCTCGAGCACACCGCCGATCGCGTGACGCAGTGCGGCGTTCTGCTCGGGATCCTCGCTGGCAAAGATGTTCTTGCCTTCTTTGTCGAGAATCGAGATGTGGACATGCAGACCGTTACCTGCCTGGCCCGGATACGGCTTGGCCATGAAGGTGGTGTCCATCTCGTGGTCGTAGGCGATGTTCTTCACCAGACGCTTGAGCAGGACCGCGTAGTCGCACGCCTTGATCGGGTCGGACACGTGGTGCAGGTTCACTTCGAACTGCGCCGGGGCGCTTTCCTTGACGATGGCGTCGGCCGGGATGCCTTGCTCTTTCGCGCCTTCGAGGATGTCCTGCAGGCAGTCGACGTATTCGTCGAGGTCGTCGATCAGGTACACCTGGGTCGACATCGGACGCTTGCCGGATACCGGCGAACGTGGCGACTGCGGACGACCGTTCACGTTGTCCTGGTCGATCAGGTAGAACTCCAGTTCGAACGCGGCGCAAATGGTCAGGCCGAGGTCGTCGAACTTGCGCACGACATTGGCCAACACTTCACGCGGGTCAGCGAAGAACGGCTCGCCTTCCAGCTCGTGCATGGTCATCAACAGTTGCGCGGTCGGGCGCTTCTGCCAAGGCTCGATGCTCAGGGTGCCGGGGATCGGGTAGCAGATTCGGTCAGAGTCGCCGATATCCAGGCCCAGGCCGGTGCTTTCCACCGTCGAGCCGTTGATGTCCAGCGCGAACAGCGACGCCGGCAGGTTGATGCCTTTCTCGTAAACCTTATGAAGACTGGTGCGTTCGATGCGCTTGCCGCGCACCACACCGTTCATATCCGCAATCAGAAGGTCGACGTACAAAACCTCAGGATATTTCTTAAGGAATGCGTTTGCTTCGTTGAGTTGAACGGTACGCAGAGGGACCGACATGATGCACCTATTTTTTACTGTTAATTATTATGTTCACCGCCCTTTCACGAGCCCAGTCAATCCGAAAGGCAAAGTGAAGTCAATAGCGAACACTCAGCCTTTCAGCGTTTATTTTAGGGCCTCTCAGCGGCACGAGAGTGCCATATCATCCCTCGAGCGCAGGTAAATCCTGATCTTCAGACGTACGGCGTTTAGAATTTTTTACATGAGAGTTGTTAATTAAAATCAACAAGGCTAAGCTCCGGAAAAGCTCGTTCAAGTGTGAAACTTCGAGGTGATAAAAATGGCATTCAAGCCATTGATCGGCGTTACTGCATGCGTCAAACAGATTGGCCTGCACCCCTACCATGTCAGCGGCGACAAGTACTTGCGTGCTGTCAGCGTTGCGGCACTGGGGCTGCCCGTCGTCATTCCTTCCCTGGCTGAACTGACCGAAATCGAGGACCTGCTGCCGCAGCTCGACGGTCTGTTGCTGACCGGCTCGCCTTCGAACGTGGAACCCTTCCACTATCAAGGCCCGGACAGCGCTCCCGGCACGGAACACGATCCCCAGCGGGATCGCACCACCCTTCCCCTGATTCGTGCGGCCATCGCGGCTGGCGTCCCGGTGCTCGGCATCTGCCGTGGCTTCCAGGAGATGAACGTGGCGTTCGGTGGCAGCCTGCATCAGAAGGTCCATGAACTGCCCGGCTTCCTTGATCATCGCGAAGCCAACCACCCTGACCTGGCGGTGCAATACGCACCGGCGCACACAGTCGACGTGCAACCGGGCGGCGTGTTCCAGGCGCTGGACCTGCCCACGCAATTCCAGGTCAATTCGATTCACAGCCAGGGCATCGACCGACTCGCCCCCGGCCTGCGCGCCGAAGCGCTCGCGCCGGACGGCTTGATCGAAGCGATCTCGGTCGAGCACAGCAAGGCCTTCGCCCTCGGCGTGCAATGGCACCCGGAATGGCAGGTGCTGTCGAATCCGCCTTACTTGAGCATTTTCCAGGCGTTTGGCGACGCGTGCCGGCAACGGGCGGCGCTGCGTCATGGGCGCTGACTGACGAACCCAAACACGATTCAACGATTTCACTGCCCCCGTGAGTCAGGCGGGCGCGCTTGTGCGCGCCGGTCCCTCACGACAACAACACACTGCAATAACAACAAGCACTACCAAGGCAGCCAGGACGGCGTCGCCGAATAAACCCGAGCGGTATGGGTGAGTTCGATCAGCAAATGCAATTCCATGTGGGAGCGCGTTCTGAGCGAAGTCCCCGATACGGGTTTGCAATCAACTATTAAGTCAGGCCGCGTTGGCCCGACGACTGAAACCTGTTGGGAGTTTCAAATGGCAAACGCCTCCAGCATCTACAGGAAGGCTCTTGAAGGTCACCAGGCACCGAAAAAGGTGTTGGTGAAAGTCGACCGCGTCACCAAGAAATTCGACGAAACCACCGCTGTGGACGATGTGTCCCTGGAAATCCATCAGGGCGAAATCTTTGCCCTGCTCGGTGGCTCCGGCTCCGGTAAATCGACGCTGCTGCGCATGCTCGCCGGCTTCGAGCGGCCGACCGAAGGCCGGATCCTGCTCGACGGTGTCGACATCACCGACATGCCGCCCTACGAGCGGCCGATCAACATGATGTTCCAGTCCTACGCGCTGTTCCCGCACATGACCGTGGCGCAGAACATCGCCTTCGGCCTCAAGCAGGACCGTTTGCCCGCCGCGGAAATCGACGCCCGCGTGGAAGAAATGCTGCGCCTGGTGCACATGACCCAATACGCCAGGCGCAAACCCCATCAGTTGTCCGGCGGACAGCGTCAGCGCGTGGCCCTGGCCCGTTCCCTGGCCAAGCGGCCGAAGCTGCTGTTGCTCGACGAACCGATGGGCGCACTGGATAAAAAGCTGCGTTCGCAGATGCAGCTGGAGCTGGTGGAAATCATCGAGCGCGTGGGCGTGACCTGCGTGATGGTGACCCACGACCAGGAAGAGGCCATGACCATGGCCCAGCGCATCGCCATCATGCACCTGGGCTGGATCGCCCAGATCGGCAGCCCGGTGGACATCTATGAAGCGCCGGTCAGCCGCATGGTCTGCGAATTCATCGGCAACGTGAACGCCTTCGAAGGCACCGTCGTCGAAGACCTGGAAGGTTACGCGATCATTCACAGCCCGGACCTGGAACAGAAGATCTACGTCGGTCACGGCGTCAGCACTTCGGTGCAGGACAAGTCGATCACCTACGCCATCCGCCCGGAAAAACTGCTGGTCAGCACCACCAAGCCAGAGGCCCGCTACAACTGGTCCAGCGGCAAGGTGCATGACATCGCCTACCTCGGTGGCCACTCGGTGTTCTACGTGGAGTTGCCTGGCGGCAAGATTGTGCAGTCGTTCATGGCCAACGCCGAACGCCGTGGCGCACGCCCGACCTGGGACGATCAGGTCTACGTGTGGTGGGAAGACGACAGCGGCGTGGTACTGCGCGCATGAGAACCTTCAATCAGCAATTCCTGCGCCTGGTGCCCAGCGGACGAAAACTCGTCATCGGGATTCCTTTCCTGTGGCTGTGCCTGTTCTTCCTGTTGCCGTTCTTCCTGGTCATGAAGATCAGCTTCTCGGAAGCGGCCCTGGCCATTCCGCCCTACTCGGAGATCTACACCTACGCCGAGCAGAAATTCCAGCTGTTGCTCAACATCGGCAACTACACCTTGCTGGGCGAAGATGAGCTGTACCTGTCCGCCTACCTGGGGTCGTTGAAGGTCGCGCTGTTCAGCACACTGATGTGCCTGGTGATCGGTTTTCCGATGGCCTACGCCATTACCAAGGCGAGCAAGGAAGCGCAAAACGTCCTGATGCTGCTGATCATGATGCCGACCTGGACCGCGATCCTGATCCGCGTCTACGCATGGATGGGCATCCTCAGCAACAACGGTTTGCTCAACGCGTTCCTGATGTGGACCGGGCTGACGTCGCACCCGATCGAGATCCTCAACACCAATACCGCCGTCTATATAGGCGTGGTGTATGCGTATCTGCCGTTCATGATCCTGCCGCTGTACGCCAACCTGGTGAAGCACGACCAGAGCTTGCTGGAAGCCGCTTCGGACCTGGGTTCGAGCACCTTCAACAGCTTCTGGAAAATCACCGTGCCGCTGGCCAAGAACGGCATCATCGCCGGTTGCATGCTGGTGTTCATTCCTGTGGTGGGCGAGTTCGTGATCCCGGAACTGCTTGGCGGTCCCGAGACCCTGATGATCGGCCGCGTGCTGTGGCAAGAGTTCTTCAATAACCGCGACTGGCCGGTGGCGTCCGCCCTGGCGGTGGTGATGCTGTTGATCCTGATTGTGCCGATCCTGCTGTTCAACCGCAGTCAGGCCAAAGAAATGGAGGCACGGGGATGAAGCGTTTCGGCTTTTCAAAAATGATGCTGGTGCTCGGCCTGTCGTTTATCTACCTGCCGATGCTGATTCTGGTGATCTACTCGTTCAACGCCTCGAAACTGGTGACGGTATGGGGTGGCTGGTCGTTCAAGTGGTACGCCGGCCTGCTCGACAACACCCAGTTGATGGGTTCGGTGGTGCGTTCGCTTGAGATCGCCTGCTACACCGCGCTGGCGGCCGTGGCTTTGGGAACACTGGCGGCGTTCGTCCTGACCCGCGTCACCCGCTTCAAGGGTCGCACGCTGTTCGGCGGCCTGGTCACCGCACCGCTGGTGATGCCGGAAGTGATCACCGGTCTGTCGCTGTTGCTGCTGTTCGTGGCCATGGCGCAGCTGATCGGTTGGCCGATGGAACGCGGCATCGTGACGATCTGGATCGCCCACACCACGTTTTGTGCCGCCTACGTGGCAGTGGTAGTCTCCGCGCGCCTTCGCGAGCTGGACCTGTCCATCGAAGAAGCGGCCATGGACCTGGGTGCGAAGCCGTTCAAGGTGTTCTTCCTGATCACCATTCCGATGATCGCGCCCTCCCTGGCAGCCGGCGGCATGATGTCGTTCGCCCTGTCGCTGGATGACCTGGTACTGGCGAGCTTCGTCTCCGGCCCGGGTTCCACGACCCTGCCGATGGAAGTGTTCTCGGCGGTGCGCCTGGGCGTGAAGCCCGAGATCAACGCCGTGGCCAGCCTGATCCTGTTGGCGGTCTCGATCGTGACCTTCATGGTCTGGTACTTCAGCCGCCGTGCCGAAGCCACCCGCAAGCGGGCGATCCAGGAAGCGATGGACCAGACTGCCAGCGAATCGTGGCAGGCACCTGAGAAGAAAATGGTAGAAGCGACGGCCTAGTGCCGCCGACCTGTAGGAGCGAGCTTGCTCGCGATGGACCCAAGGACGCCGCGTTAATTCAGGCAGCCCACGTCATCGTTGACGTCCATCGCGAGCAAGCTCGCTCCTACAGGGAACACAAGCGCCACTGCATTTTTGTTTTGTGTATTTGAATAAGAAAAGAAATGGAGTTGTACCGATGAAAATGCTTGGCAGGACTCTGCTGACACTGTCCTTATTGGGCGCGATGACCACCGGCGCCCAGGCCAATGACAAGGTACTGCGCGTCTACAACTGGTCGGATTACATTGCCCCGGACACCGTCAAGAAGTTCGAAGACGAGACCGGCATCCAGGTGACCTACGATGTGTTCGACAGTAACGAAACCCTTGAGGCACGCCTGCTGGCGGGTAAATCCGGTTACGACATCGTCGTACCGTCCAACAGTTTCCTGGCCAAGCAGATCAAGGCCGGGGTCTATCAGGAACTGGATAAATCCAAGCTGTCGAACTGGAAAAACCTCAATCCGGTCCTGCTGAAGAACGCCTCCGCCAGCGACCCTGGCAACAGCCACGCGTTCCCGTACATGTGGGGCTCGATCGGTATCGGTTTCAATGCGGCCAAGGTCAAGGAAGTGCTCGGCGCCAATGCCCCGACCAATTCCTGGGACCTGCTGTTCAAACCGGAGAACGCCGCAAAGCTCAAAGCCTGCGGCATCAGTTTCCTCGATTCGCCGACCGAGATGCTCCCGGCTGCCCTGCACTACCTGGGCTACCCGGTGAACGATCAGGACAAGCAACACATCGCCGAAGCCGAAGCGCTGTTCATGAAGATTCGCCCGTCGGTGGCGTATTTCCACTCGTCGAAATACATCTCGGACCTGGCCAACGGCAACATCTGCGTGGCGGTCGGCTACTCCGGCGACGTGCTGCAAGCCAAGGCCCGCGCTCAGGAAGCCGGCGACAAGGTGAAGATCGACTACAGCATCCCCAAAGAAGGGGCTGGCAGTTTCTACGACATGGTCGCCATCCCGCGTGATGCCGCCAACGTCGAGAACGCCTACCTGTTCATGAATTTCCTGATGCGCCCGGACATCATCGCCGAGATCACCAACAACGTCGGCTACAGCAACGCCAACGCGGCCGCTACGCCATTGGTGGATGAAGCGATTCGCAACGATCCGGGTTCGTACCCGTCCCAGGAAGTGATGGCGACCCTGTATGCCATTCCCGACATGCCGATCGGTGTGCAGCGGGTGATGACCCGGGGCTGGACCAAGGTGAAGCTGGGTAAATAACGCATCACCCTGTGGGAGCGGGCTTGCCCGCGATTGCAATGGGTCAGCCGCCACGGATGCTGTCTGTGACGACGCTATCGCGGGCAAGCCCGCTCCCACACGTAGGGTGTGCTGGTTGAAATCTGATTTTCCGATTTACGTTCATGCAGCGCCTTACCACCGCCGCATCACTCACCTGGCTCCCTCGGTTAAGGTGAATTTTGGCGCCCTCGGGCGCCTTTTTTTCTGGTTCTTCACGGAATCCCGGGATACAAAACCAACGCAATACCTGTAGGAGCGAGCCTGCTCGCGATGGACCTGAGAACACCGCGGGGTGTCAGGTTCCCAACGTCATCGTTGACCACCATCGTCGGAACGCCGCCCGGAGCAGGCTCGCTCCCACAAAGGACGGTGCCCACGTCGCAATGCCCCTTTTATTCCTTTTGTCTGCTGTAGGGGCTTACGCCGCCCCCAGCGGCCAATCCGCCAGCGCCCGGTAGCGGCCCTTACGGGATTCGAACAGGGTGAAGCGGTCGGCGCGCAGGAAAAACTCAGGTGGCGAGGTGGACTCCGGCACCGGCGCCCGATAGTCGCGGGCCAGGGTCAGGTGCGGACGAAACTCCCGTGGCGCATCCTCCAGTCCAAACGGCAACAAGGCCTGTTCCAGGTCATACACCAGGCGCAACAGCGCCGGCGGTGCCTGTTCCGGCGCCAATACCAACACCCCTGCCCTGCGCCAGACATCCAGCCGGTCCAGCGCCACGGTCAAACGCGCGTCGGGTGTGCGTACGGACGCGACCGCCGTGCAAATGTCCGCAATCTGCCCCACCGCCACCGCACCCAGAAACTTCAGGGTCAGATGAAAGTTCTCCACCGGCACCGGCCGCCCGCTGCGCAGTTGCAGCGCGCTACGAAACTGGGCGATGGACTTGCGTTGCGCGGGGGCGCAATCCAGGGCAAAAAACAGCCGTTTGAACGGTTCGCGGGATTCGTCATTCATGCAGGACACCTCGGCGGGAGACCGCATGAGTGTACAACCTGTGACGTGTCGGCAAGCGTCCTCGCCACGGGTCTATAGTTGAGGCGAGCGATTCAACCGGAGGGGTCATGCGCCAGATCATCAGCAAGGAACCATGGTGGGCCGAGCCGCCCAGGCCCGGCCAGGATGAATTCGAACTGGAATGGGGCTGGCTGGTGCACTACAGCGAAGGCGAGCCGCGTTTCGAATTCATCAGGGTACGGCCGACCGATGACGAGATCCTCCATCGTAAAAGCTGCAGGATCACCCCGACGGCGGAGTGACCCTGGAGCCGGCCTCAGGCCTGGACGAACAGTTCGAAACCGCCGAATACCATACGCTGGCCATCGAACGGCATCGGATTGACGTCCGGCTTCATGCGCGGGTCTAGCATCATTTTTTCCATCCCGGCATTGCGGGTGGCCTTGTCCGGCCAGATGATCCAGCCAAACACCACGGTCTCGTCGTCCTTGAGTTTTACCGACATCGGGAACGAGGTGACCTTGCCCTCCGGCACGTCATCGCCCCAGCACTCGGCCAGGCTCAGCGCGCCGTTTTCCTTGAAGATCACGGCGGCGATTTCGGCGTGTTTCTTGAACTTTTCGCGATTGGCGGTGGGCACTGCCGCGATAAAACCATCGACATAGGACATGGGGGTTCTCCTTGAGTCATGGGTGGATCTGCTGATTAGTCGAATCCGTCGGGCTCCAATCGACAGTCCCCACGCCTGAACCGACCGGCGGTTCGGCACGCTGTGCCAGGCTGCCTTCGATTTGCGCCGCCATGTACAGGGTCCCGGCCATGACACCGGTGGTCGGGTTCTGCACCAGCTTGGTCCAGGCTTTATCGAAAGTGTTGCCCAGGCTGCTGCGAATCAACGCTTCACTGTCCGGCCGGTCGGCGCTCTGAATCAATGCACGAATCCCCGCGACCCCCACGGTGATCAACCCGCCGGCGAGTTTGCCCGCCGCCGCGGCCACCGCACTGGCCGCCCCGCGAGGGGCCATTTCGGCCTCCATCCGCTGGCTGGCGCGCCTGGCCACCGGCGCCATGGCAGTGTCGGTCGAGCCAACGCCTTTATCGCCGCCTGCCTTGTGGATCTTGTCGATCAACGCCGCGTAGGCCGGCAAGGTGTTCAATTGTTCAGTGTGAACGACTTGGTAGAGCGAGGCGTCCCGTGCCGGTGGCGGCCCGAGGGCAATGGCCGGGATTTTCTGGATACGGCCATTGAGTTGCGCCATCGGCACGCCATGGCGTTGCGAAATTTTCTGCAGTTCTTCCTTGAGAATTTCCACGTAGAAAGCTGCCGCCAGGCTGAGAATCGCATCGGGGTCTATCTCCACCGCCACCGGCGCCAGGACCTTTTCCTGG
Organism: Pseudomonas sp. MIL9; assembly: GCF_016887925.1. NCBI lineage: Bacteria > Pseudomonadati > Pseudomonadota > Gammaproteobacteria > Pseudomonadales > Pseudomonadaceae > Pseudomonas > Pseudomonas sp. MIL9. Next base: position 84,691 of record NZ_JAFEHE010000025.1, read on the forward strand.
TACTGCTCCAGCAGATAAGCGGCCAGACGCTTTTCCGTGGTGTCCTGCTCGCCCTTGGCGCTGATGGTGTACCAGCTGACCTTCATCGACAGCCATTCCTGGGTCCAGTAACTGCTGAACCAGGGAATGAAGTTCTGCTCGGTCAACTCATAGACCCGGGTGCGCCAGTAATCCATGGCGCCGTGGGCGTAGATTTTTGTCTGCTCGGTCGCCGATTGCGACGCCTGGATGATCTCCCGATCCACTTGTTGCCAGGTGCTGGGGGAAATCACGACTTGCGGTGCTTCCACCGGCGCGCGCGGTGACATGGCGCATCCGGCCAATACCACCAGCATGGCGACGATCAACCAACGCAGGTTCAAGATCGCGGTTCCTAGAGTCGGCTCCGAGCGGGATGTTCGGTGTTCAAGAGCCCCTGAATTGAGTATAGGTGGCTGCCATTGTCGGCTGAGCGTGGCGGGTCGCCAGCCCTCGGAAACACCGCAAAAACCGACCATCACTTATGTCGATATTCACCATCGCCAGGAATTTCTTCCGCCCCGCCGCCGTCAGCGTAGGATCGGCTCCAACCCAACACGAAACCCTGTAGCGGAGGGTCGAATCATGCTTATCCATCTCCTGACCTGTCTGGCCCTGACGGCCTTCACGTTGAGTGCATTCGGCTGGTTCGTCCTCTCCGAGGAGCGCACGTCATGATCAACGAAGTCACCCTGTCCGTGAGCTTCCCGGTGTTTGGCAACAACTATTACTCGCAACCTTTCGAGTCTCGTAAAGTGTTGACCCTGGTATTCGACAAAAAATTCGAAGCCCTGCTGATTCCGGCGGCCGCCAATCACTTCAACAACGAAGTGGTGGGGCTCAACGATCAGTTCCGGTTCCTGAACGATGTGCTGGCCGAGCATCTGCTGGCGACCGAAGTCGCCGCGACTGCGCGCCGCCATCAGTACGTCTGAGAGGCCGACCCGGGCCAGGCGCCCATCAGGTCGGCGATGCTTGACCGCCGTGGCCTTTCACCGACTTTCCTGGGCGACGGCCGATGCCCGACCAATGGCAATCAGGTCCCCCACTTGCTCGATGAGCTCGCGGCTGTCGGCGAACATCTGTTGCCAGTCGGTGGGAAACCGCACATTCAACGGCAGTTGATCGATTCGCCACTTCGCCGGCAGCGGGTGATCAAACCGGGCGGCGACCTGCAAGCCCATTTCGCTGGCCGTGAACGGTCCGCGCAACACCGTCGGTGTACGCCCGGCGCTGTCCACTGCCTGGACAACATGGGCCTCCAGCCAGTCCCCATTGGGCATGCGGACGCGCAACGCCTGGCCAATCGCGGCGTAGCTGATGTTCTGCGGCTCCAGGTATATCCACAGCAACGGGTCTTCCTGTCGCTCGATGCGCATCAGCAAGGTGCCGGCCCCGACGTTTTCACCGGGGTTGACCATGACTTCCGCCACTCGCCCGCCCTGCGGGGCCTTGATCGGCAGCGCGGCCAGGCGCGTCTTCAGCCACTGCTGCTCGGCGTTCTGTTGAATGACATCTCGCTCGACGCTCAACGGCGCCTGATTGGCCAGTTGCTCCCGGCGCTCGAACGCCAACAGGTCGGCCCTGAAACCATCGAGTTCAGACTTTGCCGTCAACACTTCCCCTGGCGAAACGGCGCCTCGCGACACCAGATCTTCCAGCACCCTCACGCGCTCCTGCGCCCGACCAATACGGGTATTGAGCAACTGGCGCTCGCTGCCGCCCAACTTGGTATTGCGTGCTGGCGTCGTGTTGGTTGGCATGGCCGCCAGTTGCGATAGCCGGGCCCGCCATTCGGGGTTGTCGAGATTGACCAGCGGTTGATTGACGCCGATCTGGTCGCCGGCCTTGACGAACAGTTGCTCGACCCGACCGCTGTCCCGCGCGCGCACTTCGATGATCGGCAAGCGCAACTGAGCCGGCGCGTCGATCATCAGCATGCCATAGGCCAGCTTGCCACCCAGCCAGATCAACGGGCTGGCGACCAGAAACAGGATCAGATACCAGCGCACGCGAAACGCCGTGCGCTTGCCCGGTGCATAGAGCACGTTCAATCCCTGCTCCTGAGTCGGGCTCAGCTCCTTACGACTATCAAAACGAATCTTCATGAGGGTTCACCGTTTTGGAAAGTCTCGCCAGGCTTGCCAGTCAATGCCGGCAATCCCGAGAGGTTGCAGTTGTTCACGCCAGGCGCTGCTCTGGTGCTGCAACTGTTCGGTCGAAGCGCCGGCCCAGGATTCCGTGGCATCCAGTTGCGGCTCCGTGCTTTGTGCCAGGCGAAATTGCAGATCGGGCCAGCGCCTGGCGATTTGCTCTGCCATTCGCGCGCTGTTGTTGGGGTTGCGGGTGTAAATCATCAGGCTGACCTGCCGCACTCCCGCACCGGGAAGCGCACAGGGCACGCAGGTCTGTCCGGGTTTGGGGTCAGCGAACCAGCGATGATGACTGGAAATCTCCACCGGCCATGGACTCACTGAAGAGGCGACGCGCAAGGTTTCCAGCCAGTCTTTCAGGCGCCGATCCGGAACGGGCATGCCCAGTTGCTCGACTTCCAGGTCCAGGTGCAGGCTGATGAAGGCCAGCCCTTTGAGTTTCGCCAGCAGATCGGTGAGCTGATGGCGTTCCGGCGGTTCGATCCAGCTCGGGTCGCCCAGCAGCAGGCTGACCTGTACCCCCTTGCCCGCCGCATCCCGCAGCAACTGTTCCAGGCGTTGGCGGGTGGTGGCCAGATCCATGATCTGCGCGGCCTTGAGGCCCAGGTAAATCTTGTCCATCCCGGCGTTGCGCAGCGCATCCAGTTCAGCCGGCCGCTGGCCGGGATCGAGCAACGCTTCGCTGTCCCAGACATAACTGGCCTGTGACCATTTCTCCGCTTGCGCCGCCTGCGCGGTCAACGACAGGGCCACCAGCAGGGGCAAGCACAGGGCCGGAAGGATCGAACGCATGTCAAAACCTCGTGGCTCGTTTCAGCACCCACCAGGGCGCCATCGAGCTTTCTTCATGCCCGCGGCGGAACATTTCGTTGAGCATGGCGACCACGCTCCAGCAGCGCAGGAGCAACATGAACAGCGGGAAGAACGGCACCAGCAGGCCAAGGATCATGTCCTGTCGAGGGCGGTCGGAGACCATCAACAACATGGCGCCGAACATCACCACGGTGATCGTCAGGTACAACAGATAGATCAGCGAAAACAGAAACAACAGGGTCATGCCCGGCAGGATGAAGATGGCCAGCAAGGTGTAGATGAAGATGATGAACGGCAACACCAACTGGAAAAAGAAGCCCGTCACCAGGATCATCAGAAAGGTTTTCCAGCCTAATAACTTCGGGCTGATGTTGCGGTTGTGCTTCCTGATGTACAGGAAGAACAGGTCACCGTCCCAGCGCAATCGCTGCATCAGGAATTGCCCGAGTGTCGCCGGCGCGTCGGTGTGACCAATCGCTTCAGGCTCGAAAGGGATTTTCAGGTCGTGGCGCTTGAAGTAGCTCTTGATACGCAGCGTCAGGTCCAGGTCTTCGGCGGTGTGGGTGTTCCAGCCGCCGATTTTCACCAGGAAGCTGCGGCGGAAAGCACCAAAGGCCCCGGACACGTTGTTGACCAGATTCCATTCGGCCAGGCCGATCTTCGACATGTGGATCGACAGCAGGTACTCCAGCGACTGCATCGCGGTGACCCAGGAGCCCCAGACGTTGCGTACCCGCAGGCTGCCGGCCACCGCAGGCACCGCGGGGTCTTCGAAATGCCGCACGATGGCGCCGACCATGTTGTTGTCGAAGGACGTATCGCCATCGAGGGCCATCACGATTTCGCCGCTGGCCAGCGACAGCCCGGCGTTCAATGACGACACCCGCCCGCCCCGCTGCCATTTGGCGATCGGGCGCAAATGGCGCCTGGGGTACAACTGCGGGTCCACGTTGAAACTGCGCACGGCGGCCAGCGTCGGCTGGTTCACGGTGGCGCCGTCCACCACGGGAATCATCTCGATGTGGCCACCGTAAGTCTGCTCGCACAGGCTCAAGAGCGTGGCCTGCACGTCCATGCCTTCGCTGTAGCAGGTGATGATGCACGAGACCCTGGGCTGATAAAGGGTGATCTTCGGCACGCGCGAACGCCGACGGGCGAACCAGCGCAACACCCCCAGCATCACCAGGATCATCATCGGCAATTCAAAAATCAGAAACGATGGAAAGAGCATGTAGAACAGCCGGCTCAGACCATCCGCCCCGGCAAGCCCACCCAGTGCGTTGTAGAGTTGTTCCATCAAGGGGTTCATGGGTGTCACACCAACTCACCGGCCAAACGGGCCAGCAGCAGTTCACCGTTTTCCTGATCGAGCAGATCGTCGGGCGCCGTGATGCTGACGACACGCAGGGAAAGGTCGCTGACCTCCGGCGCGGAAAACAGCTCGGCGATCCGGCTCAGGCGCTGTTTGACGCATTCCAGCCCCTTGCCATCGGTATGGGGCAGCATGATCCAGAAGAACTCTTCGGTACTTCGCGAGCAGCGGTCCGTTTCCCGTACGGTTTCCTTCAAGCGATCGGCCACGCTGTCGATGAAGGCATGGCCGCGCTGTTCCCCCAGGTGCGACAACGTGCCGGCCAGGTTGACGAAGCGCAGACCGATCACCGAAAAGGTCGGCAACGGGTAGCGGCGTACGACCTGGATCTGCCAGCTCAGCAGATCATAGAAATCCTTGCCGCCCAGCAGGTTGAGTCGACCGAAGTTCTGCACCGAACGATCACTGAACTCCTGGCGGCAGCGAAACCGCCCGGCCTCGCTCAGGCGGAAATCCCTCACCTCGCGGACTCGCAATTTGTCCGGCGTATGGGACAAGCCGCAATCCAGGCAACGCGCCTGCACTTCGGCATCGACAAAAAACGCCTGGCATGACCGGCAGCGATAGTTCTCCATCGGCCGGTCGTAGTCCGTGCCGATGTGACGCAGCCGGCTCAAACAGTTGGGGCACAGCAGCACGCCGTCTTTGAGAAAGGATTCCTGTGGCCCCACATGCCCGCAGGTAAAGCAGTGCAATGAAGGTTGCCGCGAAATATCCAGGGCCTGGCACTCGGCGCACACGTCGATGTAATTGAGCCGTCCTGAACCACAGTCTGAACAGAGGCGAACACGATCGACCAGCACCCCCTCTTCCAGCCAGTCCTGCTGCACCATCAAGCCGAGCCAGACGAATGCGTTGATCTGCTCGTTGTCAGCCAGGGCTTCGAGTAGCGGGTAGCGGTAATGCTGGGGCACCTCCGGGTCGCGCAAGGCGTACACATGGGCGTTGTCGCGCAACCACAACCAGGACAACACCCGGCTTTCGAATCGCTCGGGGGTGGCCCCCTGCTCGAACAGCCTGAAGCGTTCCTTCCAGGCTACCCAGAGCTGCCTGATCTCACTGGATTCGACAGGGCACGCACCATCGCCCAGGGCTTCACACCAGCCATCCTGGTCGCGGCAACAGTAAATGAGCGTGTAGCGATACGGCGGAATCGAGCGCAGCTTGCGCAGCACTTTCCCCGCATAAGCGGCGGGCATGTCCAGCAGTACCACATCAAACGCGCGGGCCGCCAACAAGCTGCCCATATCGGAGAAATGTTCAAGTTCTGGGAGATTCAGACTTGGCACTCTATTACCGAGTATCGCGATTCGAGGATTTGGAATCGACATGACGCACGTCCTCTACAGAACGACAAGTGCGGTTTATTGAAGTTACCAACACTAGCACCGCTGAAGAAAAGCGCTCGATTTATTTTGATTTCTTTCCAGATAGGCGACAACAGCACTTCGCCGCCCAACTTTCATTGCAGCCCCGTTACATCAAGCCAACGACGCGACAGTCTGAAGCCACATTAAAATCAATAATTTTATTGTTTTAAATCAGCAAGTTAATTAATCACATTGAATAAATTATTGAATACATCGACAATACTAGTGAATCGCCACCTTGATAGCGTTGCGCCATTCACTGTATTTGCGAAGACTTCCGTATTAGCGCCTGCAACAAGTGATATTTTGCGTATACCGCACTTCAAGCGAAAAGTTCAAACGGGCTTTATAACAAATCCACCCGTCGATATGACAAAAAATTAATAAATACAAAAACAGTAACAGCAACTTAACACCGCCCCCTCAATACAACGTGCGCTTGATCAACAATTTAAACTTATTGTTTCTCCATTTACTTTCTATTCCGAACAAACCACTCGAAGACATTCACGTAACCAGCGATGCACCGGATCGGCATCCAGTCGAGGGTGCCAGAGCATGGCCACGGTGAAAGAAGGCAATGACAAGGGAAGCTCGAAACTGTGCATGCCTTCGCGCAAGTCGGCCGTGTGGCGCTCCGGCACGCTGACGATCAAATCACTGGTCCGGGCGAGCGAGAGTGCCGTCGAAAAGCCGGCGACGATGGTGGCGATCTCGCGCTCCAATCCGAGCCGTTCCAGCGCATCGTCGATCGGCCCCTTGTCCAGCCCGCGCCGCGACACGCCGATGTGACGGCCCGCAGCGAAACGCGCAGCGCTGATCGGGCCCTGACTCAACGGATGCCCCGAACGCACCACGCCGATGAATCGGTCACGGAACAGACCCTGGGTTCGCAGTTCGGGACCGGCGCCCTTCCCCACCACCCCGGTTTCCAGATCCACCGTGCCGTCACGCAGTGACATGCTGTCCTTGTCCGGTTTGTGCACAAAGCGCAGGCGCACACCGGGCGCTTGTTCGGCGATGCGCGTAATCAGCCTTGCGCCGAAATTTTCAACAAAGCCTTCACTGGTGCGCAGGGTGAACGTGCGAACCAATTGCGTGAGGTCCGGCTGCTCGGCCGGACGCAGCACCGCTTCAACCTCCTGCACCAGTTGACTGACCCGCTCACGCAACGCCAGCGCCCGGGGCGTGGGCACCAGACCGCGTCCCGCCCTGACCAGAAGCGGATCGCCAGTGGTCTCGCGCAATCGCGCCAGCGCCCGGCTCATCGCCGACGGACTCAGGCGCAAGCGCTTGGCGGCGCGGGCCACGCTGCCTTCTGCCAGCAGCACATCAAGGGTGATCAGCAAGTTGAAATCGGCGCTGGACATGCAATGCCTCGTGGCGAGCTTATAGGGCGTTGAACGCATGTATTGAGTGCAAAGGGTGCGTCTTCCGCCATGTTAGGCGTGGGCGTAGATTTCCGATAGCTCCAATCGGGAGTGGCCACGACAGGGGGACCCCATGAATTCCGCAACGACAATGACAGAGGGCGCGCAACGAACAGGATCCGTCAGGTGGGCGCTGGCCAGCCTGTCAATGTCGATGCTGCTGTCCGCCCTCGGCACCAGCATCGCCAACGTGGGTTTGCCGACGCTGGCCCAGGTGTTCGAGGCCTCCTTTCAGCAGGTGCAATGGATCGTCCTCGCGTATCTGCTGGCCATCACCACGCTGATCGTCAGCGTCGGCCGGCTCGGCGATCTGGTCGGACGGCGGCGCCTGCTCCTGGGCGGGATCGGCGTGTTCACCCTGGCTTCGGCCTTATGTGGCCTGGCACCGACCCTCGGCCAGTTGATCGGCGCGAGGGTCCTGCAAGGCCTGGGCGCGGCGATCATGATGGCCCTGACCATGGCCTTCGTCAGCGAGACCGTGCCCAAGGAGAAGACCGGCAGCGCCATGGGTTTGCTCGGGACGATGTCGGCGATTGGCACCGCGATGGGGCCTTCGCTCGGTGGCCTGCTGATCGGCGGATTCGGCTGGCGGGCGATGTTCCTGATGATGCTGCCTCTGGGCCTGGTGACGCTGCTGCTTGCTTATCGCCATTTGCCGGCCGATCGGCGCAAGGCGGACACCGTGGGCAGCGGTTTCGATCCGCTGGGCAGCCTGTTGCTGGGCCTGACATTGGGCGCTTATGCCTTGGCCATGACCCTTGGCCGCGGCGACTTTGGTCCGTTGAACATCGCCCTGCTGCTGGCCGCGTGCGTGGGCGTCGGCCTGTTCATTCGGGTGGAGGCACGCGTCGCTGCGCCGCTGATTCGCCTGGGGATGTTCCGCGATCCGCAGTTGAGCGCCAGCCTGGCCATGAGCCTGCTGGTGACGACGGTGATGATGGCAACGCTGGTGGTCGGGCCCTTCTATCTGGCCCGGGCGCTCGGGCTGGAGGCGGTCGGGGTCGGATGGGTGTTGTCGGTCGGGCCACTGGTGGCGGCACTGGCCGGCGTGCCCGCCGGGCGCATGGCCGATCGCTTCGGCGCGCGACGCATGACCTTCGCCGGGCTCATCGCCCTGGGGCTGGGCTGCTTCACGCTGTCGGCGCTGCCGAGGACGTTCGGCATCGGCGGCTACCTCGCGCCCATGGTCATCATCACCCTGGGTTACGCGGTGTTTCAGACCGCCAACAATACCGTTGTCATGAGCGATGTGGCGCCGGACCGGCGGGGCGTGGTGTCCGCGTTGCTCAACCTGTCGCGCAATCTCGGCCTGATCACCGGGGCCTCGGTGCTGGGCGCGGTGTTTGCACTGGCATCGAATTCGGTCGACATCAATACCGCGCATCCCGAGGCGGTTGCCAGCGGCATGCGCGTGACGTTCAGGGTCGCGTGGGGGCTGATCGGTATCGCTTGCCTGATCGTCCTGGCCAGCCGCCGCGGCGACCCCGCCTGAGTCGGGGGCGAGCAGGACGCCATGGCGTCGTGCTCGCCCGTCACTCAGTGAGGCGCGCGCGGGATGGTCTTGAGCAGGTCTTCAGGGCTGATGTGGCCGACCACTGACTGAACACTGCCCGGTTGCGGCAGATCCAGGATGTGGCCCTTCATCTTGCCGATCACGTGCATTTCGCAAGGTTTGCAGTCGAACTTCAGCGTCAGCACTTCATCACCGTGCACCAGCTGCATCGGCGCAACCTTGGTGCGCACGCCGGTGACGCCCTTGGCCTGTTTCGGGCAGAGGTTGAAGGAAAAACGCAGACAGTGCTTGGTGATCATCACCGGCACTTCGCCCGTCTCTTCGTGGGCCTCGTAGGCCGCGTCGATCAGCTTGACGCCGTGACGGTGATAGAAATCACGGGCCTTCTGGTTGTAGACGTTGGCCAGGAACGACAGGTGCGATTCCGGGTACACCGGCGGTGGAGTGGTCTCGGCTTTGCGAGCGCCCCGCGGGTGTGCGGCGATGCGCGCCACGGTCAGCGCTTCGATCACTTCGCGGCGCAAGGCCTTGAGCTGCGAGTTGGGGATGAACCAGGCCTGTGGGGCGTCCAGCTTGATGTCCGTGGCGTGGTACTCGGTGGTGCCCAGTTGGCCCAGCAGATCGTGCAGTTGCTCCAGGGCCTGTTCCGGTTTGTTGGCCACACCGAACGGTCCGTCCAGGGCAACACTGGCGCTGACGCCCTCTTCACTGGTGGCGGTCAGTTCCAGGCGATCTTCACGCAGGCGCGCGACCCACGAAAGGCCGATCCGGCGCTCGGCGGAGGTCTTTTGCAGCGCCTGGGCCCAGTTGTGATCCAGGTTGCGGCTGAGCGGGTGATTGGGGCGCAACTGGTGCAAGCCTTTGGGCATCTCGTTTGGCTCGACGCGGTAGCGGTAGCGCTTCTCGCCGTCCTCTTCGAACTCGCCCTTGGGCTCGGCGATGTTGGTCCGCCAGCCCACCACTTCACGCTTGACCAGCACGTTGAGGCCGTCGCCGTTGGACAGCGGCTCGTGGGTGACCACCAGCAGATCGCGCTTGCCGACTTTTTCCACCACACCCACCGGCAGGCCGGTGAAGGTCGGCGAATCGAAGGCGCCGATGTCGATCTTGCGTTCGCTGACGAAGTAGTCGGTGCTGCCGCGGTGGAAGGTCTTGTCCGGATCGGGCAGGAAGAAGTGCGCGGTGCGGCCGCTGGAGGCACGGGCCAGGTCCGGGCGGTCTTCGAGCACATCGTCCAGGCGCTGGCGGTAATAGGCGGTGATGTTCTTCACATAGCCCATGTCCTTGTAGCGCCCTTCGATCTTGAACGAGCGCACGCCGGCTTCGACCAGGGCGCGGATGTTGGCGCTCTGGTTGTTGTCCTTCATCGACAGCAGGTGCTTCTCGTAGGCGATCACCCCGCCCTTTTCGTCTTTCAGGGTGTATGGCAGACGGCAGGCCTGGGAGCAGTCGCCCCGGTTGGCGCTGCGGCCGGTCTGCGCGTGGGAAATGTTGCACTGGCCGGAGAAGGCCACGCACAGCGCGCCGTGGATGAAGAACTCGATCGCTGCGTCGGTCTCATCGGCGATGGCGCGGATTTCCTGCAGGTTCAGCTCACGGGCCAGCACCAGTTGCGAGAAACCGGCCTGATCGAGGAACTTCGCCCGCGCCAGGGTGCGGATGTCGGTCTGGGTACTGGCGTGCAGTTCAATCGGCGGGATATCCAGTTCCATCACGCCCAGGTCCTGGACGATCAACGCGTCGACCCCGGCATCGTAGAGTTCGTGGATCAGCTTGCGCGCCGGCTCCAGCTCGTTGTCGTGCAGGATGGTGTTGATGGTGGTGAACACCCGGGCGTGGTAGCGATGGGCAAACTCCACCAATTGGGCGATGTCGCTCACCTCGTTGCAGGCATTGTGGCGGGCGCCGAAGCTTGGCCCCCCCAGGTACACGGCGTCGGCGCCATGCAAAATGGCCTCGCGGGCGATGGCGACGTCGCGGGCGGGGCTGAGCAATTCGAGGTGATGCTTGGGTAGGGACATGTGTTTTTAGTCTGGCCTGTCACGATCAAGGCACGCATTGTAGCGGCGAAACCCTTGACCGGCACCCACAGGCTGCCCGATGGCGCCTGCCTGAACGGATTGGCCTGAGTTCTTTGTGGGAGCGAGCCTGCTCGCGATGGCTGCTTATCAGTCGTCAACGGTGCTGACTGTCACACCGCTATCGCGAGCAGGCTCGCTCCCACATGGGGTGTTTTCAGCCCTTGGCGGCCATCGCGGTGACTTCCACGCGCATGCCTTCGACCGCCAGGGCGGCCACGCCAACGGCGGCGCGTACCGGCCATGGCTTGGCGAAAAAGCGCTGGTAAACCTCGTTGAAGGCGGCGCGGTCGGCCATGTCGGTGAGGTAGATGGTCAGGTGCAGAACCCGGTCCATGGAGCTGCCGGCACGCTCCAGCGCAACCTTCAGCGCCTGCAGGGTGCATTCGCTCTGGAGGGTGATGTCGCCCAGCTCCAGGCTGCCGTCCGCGCGGGTAGGGATCTGGGTGGAGACCAGCAGGCCGCCAAAACCGGCAACGTCGGAGGAGATGGAATCGGCATCGGGGTCAGGAACGAAGGTGATGTCTTGATTGGCCATGGGAAACTCTTGCTCGAGGGGTAAAGGGTCGGTCGAAACCGGGCGGCCAGTTTACAGTGCCATCGTCAGGCCGTCCCTGAATCAGCTCGAAAACCCCGCCCCCACGCAGAGGGGCCCTGCCCCGTTACACGCCGCCGCGCCCGCATTCACCGAATCAATGAATTGCACGAACGCCTGGCCAGTCAGTGGCACCGAGAAAAAATTGCCCTGGCCGACCTCATACCCTTGGGCCTTGAGGATGTCACGCTGGACAGAGGACTCGATGCCTTCGGCCACCACGGTCAGCGACAGACTCTTGCCGATGCCGATGACCGACTCGCTCAGGGCCCGGCAAGACGTGTCGTGCTCCAAGTCGTCGACAAAACTCTTGTCCAGTTTCAGCTCGCTGATCGGCAGATGCCGCAAATACCCCAGACTGGAATAGCCCGTGCCGAAATCATCGATGGCCAGCCGCACCCCCAATGCGTGCAGGTCGCGGATGGTTTTACAGGTGCCAGGACTGTTGGAAAGCACCACGCCCTCGGTCACTTCCACGCACAAGTCGGCGGGTTGCAAACCGTTTCGCTGCAATTGGCCGGCAATCAGTTCAGCCAGATCGAGGTTATGAAAGTTGATCGGCGACAGGTTGATCGAAAGCGACGCAATCGCCAATCCCTGCCGACGCCAGCCGGCCAGTTGTTCGCATGCCGCTTGCAGCACCCACTGACTCAGGTCATTGATCAGCCCGCACTCCTCGGCCAGCGGTATGAATTGCCTTGGCGAGATGTCGCCCAGGGCCGGATGCGCCCAGCGTGCCAACGCCTCGACGCCCACCAGCCTGCCGCTGTTGAGGTCGATCTGCGGCTGGTAGAACAACTCGAGGTTGCCGGTGGCCATGGCGTTGCGCAGCGCCGTTTCCAGCACCAATCGGTCTTGAGCGATCCGGTTCATCTTTTCGACAAAAAAGCTGAAGCTGCCGCGTTCGATGCGCTTGGCCTGATACATCGCAATGTCGGCTCGGTGCAGCAGGCTCTCCATGTCCCGCCCATCGCCGGGGAACAGGCTGATGCCAATGCTGGCCGAAACGACCACCGACATGCCCGCGATCGTCATCGGACGACTCAGGAGCATCATCATCCGCTCCAGAAAAGTCGCGACCTGCGTCGCGTTCATGCGTGGCAGCACCAGGACGAATTCGTCGCCGGACAAACGCCCGACCAGGTCGGACTCTCGCAACAGGCTGCGCAGCCGGTGCGCCATGACGCGCAATAACTCGTCACCCGAGGCATGGCCCAACGCATCGTTAATTTGCTTGAAACGATCCAGGTCGACGAACAGCACGGCCAGCTCCGCCTGCTCTCGCGCCATTTCGCCCAGGGTGCGTTGCGCCTGGGCGAGCAGGTAACTGCGATTGGGCAGGCCGGTCAATCCATCGTAAAAGGCCATTTTTCGAATGGATTGGCGGGCTTGCTCGCGTTCGAGGGCCAACATGCACAGATGCGTGCCCGCTTTGACCAAGTGGCCATGCAAGGGGTCCGGTCCACGGCTTTCCCGGAAATACAGGGCAAAGGTCGCGGCGATGCGCCCGGAACCGTTGCGTACCGGCATCGACCAACAGGCCTGCAAACCCGACTGTTGTGCCAGTTGCTTGTAGTCCGCCCACAGCGGGTCGTTGTTGATGTCGGTCACCAGCACCGGTTCGCCCCGGTAGGCGGCGGTACCGCAGGACCCCGTCGTGGGGCCGATGGCCAGGCCCTCGATGGCCCTGGAGTACTCGACCGGCAAGCCGGGGCTGGCCAGGGGATGCAGAATTCCTTGCGGATCGACACTCAGGATCGACACGATGACTTCGGGGGCGATGCGTTCAATTTCATGGCACAACAGCGTCAGCACGCTCTCCAGCGACTCCTCCTTGAGCAATGCGCCAATGACTTTGTTCTGCAGCACCTCATGCAACTTCGACTGGGTAATGTCCGTCAGCACGATCACGACGTGTTCGAGCTGGTCTTGAGCGTCGAAGACGGGTGTCGAGGACACATGCACCCACAGGCGCTGGCCACTGCGTTTGCTGATCAGGGCGCTGAACTCGTGAGGCTGGCCGCAGAGAATGGCTTCCAGCTCCGGCTCCGCTTGCGTCTCGGCCCGAGCGTCGGGCACGAAAAACAGCAAGGGTGATTGCCCGATCACCTCCTCACGGGAATACCCCAGCAAGCGGATCAGTCCGTCATTCACGTAGATAAGCTGTTGATGGGCGTCGACGATGCACGTCGCCGAATGCGTGGCGTTGATCGACATCGATAGCAACCGGTGCTCGAGGTCTTGCACGCGCAGGTGCGTGACATCCTTGAGGAATACCGCATGCAGGGTCTGATCGTGCATGACGATTGTCGAGACGGACATCACGCCCCAGCGTTCCTGACCATCCTGGCGCACGATCCGCGTATCCAGACTGCTGCCTGCCAGGTGATGGACGCCGCCGTCCGCGTGCTCGCTGGCAGAACCGTCAGGGTTGGGGTCAAGCCCCCGGGGAATCAGGGCACTGAAGTTACCGCCCAGCGCCTCAATGCGCGAACAGCCCCAAAAGCGTTCGGCAGCGGCATTGAAAAACACCACGAGGCCCTGCGCATCCACGACCACCACGGCGTCGATAGCCTGCTCCAGTGTTTGCACCAAGACGCCTGGAGCCGCTTCGTCTCTTGCCAGTTCGACCCTTGTGTTCATCGCTGCCACATTTATCCGTGCAACCACCGCTTTTCATCCAGAAAAGCCAGTGGAACGCCGAAAGACCCTTCCCTGCCAGAAGGGACCCATCATCCAGGCAACAGTTGATTCCGGTTAACGAAGCGCAACAGCATCAAGAACATGGAAATCAGGATAGCCGTGAAGTGGCGACCTGACGAAAACATTGGCGTCAGGCCACCCGTTCAATCTTTTGCGCACGGCGCTTCTTCTCGGCGCCGTTGAAGCGCATCAACACGATTCGCACGAACTTGTTCCAGGCATAACCGACCACGATCCCGCCGACGATGGCGATCACCACGGCCAGTACAGGGCTGTCATTGAGGCGACGGGCCACGGACTGGAACTGGAAGTGCGTCAGATAGATGTACAGCGTTGACGCCGCGATGGCGGCGAGCCCCCGCGCGATGAGTCCTGGCACGGGCACCGAGCGGATCCAGATCACCGCGAGCACCGCCGGCACCGCCACATCGATGTATTCGCTCATGCCAACCGCAGGCAATCCATGCCCGTAGAACTCCAGTAAATCTCGCCCGCCCACCACAATGACCGCCACCGCGCTGGCCATCCATTTGCGCCGGGTGGAGTCGGCATAGTGAATGGCCATGCCGAGCACCATGATCGCCAGGTAGTGCTGCGGCACCCGGTTATTGAGCGCGGAAGCGTCAAACACATAGGCACTGATCAACAGGTCAGCCACCGCCAGCAGGCAGGACGCCATGAGCAAATAACGGAACGGATTGGAAAGGATGATTTGCCTGACGCGCTCGAACGACAACACGATCCCGATGATCAGGATCATCTGCAACAGCACCTCGATGTACCAATAGGTGAAGTTGCCGATTTCCTTGGGTGGAAACCAGTTGGAAATCATCAGGACTGACGGCCAGTGAACCCTGTCGAAAAGCACCTGGGTCAACACCGTATACAGGACGGTGGGCACCGCGATACTGGCCATGGACTTGAGGAGCGTGCTAGCGTTACCGCGCTCATTGATGGCTTGAACCTGGAACCTCGCCAGGCTGAGACCGGACACGGCGAACAACACGGCCGTTTCGCCGAAAAACGCCCAATCCTTAAACAGTTGAAAATGCCCGACCACGATCATCACGATGGACATGACCCGCAGCAACACGGGTACTTCCATCGCCCGAACGGCCAGCCTCGACGGTTTGGCCGTATTGGCCAGCTCACCCAGATCACGGACCGGCAGCATTTCCCATCGCTCGGGCAGATGCCCGATCAACCGCTCGAGGACCATTGATGCCTGGACGAACGACAGCGAATCGCCGCCCAGCTCCACGAACGACAGGTTGGCGTCGATATGCGGGACTTCGAGGATTGCAGACCAGGCGTCCACCAGCTTGAGCCCGATCGGCGACAGATTCTGGTTCGAGCCCGGGGACGCCGCTTCCGTCGAGGCGCCCGCTGCAGTCAGCGCCCGCTTATCGATCTTGCCATTGGGCGTCAGTGGAATGGCGTCCAGAAACACGAACAACGCCGGCACCATATAGTCGGGAAGTGCCTTGCTGACATGCTCGCGCAATTGAACCGACGAAACAGGCTGGGTTGAAACGCAATAGGCCACCAGCCTCACGCTGGAACGATCATTCGCCGCCAGCACAACGCACTGCTTGATGCGAGGATGGCGTGAAATGGCGCCTTCGATTTCAGTCAGTTCGATTCGGTGCCCGCGAATCTTGACCTGACTGTCACCGCGCCCCAGAAACATGACGCTGCCATCCGGAAGGTACGTGCCGAGGTCGCCGGTCTTGTAGCAAATGTCATCCGGGACACGGGTGAAGGGATTGACCACAAAACTATCCCGCGTCTTCGCCGCGTCGCCCCAGTAACCCAATGACAGATAGGGGCTGCGAATCAGGATTTCCCCCACTGCTCCAATGCCGGCCAACTGACCGGCGTCATTCACGACCAGCAGTTGTGCCCCGTCTATGCCTTTGCCCAGCGGTATCCGCGAATTGTCGGCGGCGGGATCGAGCGGGTGAAACGCCATGGCCTGTGGCGTTTCCGTCGTACCGTAGAAGTTCACGCTCTTTGCATCGGGCGCAATGACGCGCATCTGTTTGTACAAGGTATCGCTCAGGGCGTCGCCACCCCAAAACAGATAGCGCAGATCGTTGAATCGGGTTCCATTGATCTTTGCGCCCGCTTCAATGAGCTTGCCCAGGGGCGGCGTCAGGTGAATCACCGAAATGGCATGCTCGTGCAGCCATGTGGCCAGGGCCGATGGATCGATAACCAGCGATTGCGCCGGAATGACCACTTTCGCGCCGATGGACAGTGGCGTGAAGACGTCCCTGTAGACGGGGTCATGGCCCAGTCCGGACAACAGGGAAAAGCAATCGTTTTCCGATAGCGAATGATGCCGGGTATGCCACTCGATGAAATGAACCAGCGGCGCATGGTGGGTGACAATCCCCTTCGGTTCACCGGTACTGCCCGATGTGAAGGTGATGTAGGCCGGATGAGCCGGATCGACGTCCGGCAAATCCACGGGAGCGATGGCAAACGCTTGCAGGGATTCGTCAGGCGATTCGGGAATCTGCACCACCTGCGGATGAGCAGTGCCCTGCCCTGGTTGCAAAGGCCCTGGATCGAAGGTCGCCCCGCCGCAAAGCAACACAAACGAGGGCTGCAGGATGCGAATGATCTGGTCGATGCGCGCAGCGGGATAGGCCATGTCGGCGACGCTGAACGTCAACCCGGCCCGCGAGGCGCCGAGCATGGCGTAGACCAGGCCCGCGCAGCGATTGGAAACGATGACCACCCGGTCTGACTCGCGGGCGCCCTTTTCGATCAGAAAGCCGGCAATGCCCCGGCTTATGCGCTCAAGTTGACGATAACTGCACGATGCATCGTGGGAGACGACAGCGGTTGCATCGGGTGTGCGGTTCGCGTACTGCAAGAAGTCCATGAATATCGGACGTTCGACACAATATTCCAGGGTCAGCGTTGGGTTGGGGCGAACATCCTGCATTTATTGATCCTGCTCCGCATGAAGTCGATTGCGACCCGGTACCCATGACCGCAATCGAACTGACGCCGTCATTCCTTGGCCAGCGCTCCGGGCAAGGTAGCGCCCTGCTGGAAAATCACCGTTTGCGCCGGCATCGGTGCCGGGAAGCCCGCCTCGCCGAGTGCATCCTTGATGGTGCGATTGGTGTCGAAATACACCTGCCAATAGTATTCATTGTGGCAATAAGGACGCACCGCCAACACTGGCCCTACCAGATTGAACTCCAGGATCTCCACATCCACCGCCGGCTCGGAGAGCACGTTGGGGATGGTCGCGATTTTCTCCTTGAGCAAGGCCGCCGCTGCCTTCCAGTCGGCGGCGCCGGACAGCTGTGCCTTGAGTTCAACACGGCGGAACGGATTGTGGGTGAAATTCTGGATGTTGTCGCTGAAGATCTTGTTGTTGCCCACCAGGGTCAGCACGTTGTCCGGGGTATTGATCGCCGTGGCGAACAGGCCGATCTCGGTGACCGTGCCAGTTACCCCGCCGGCGCAAATGAAATCGCCCACCTTGAACGGGCGCAGGACAATGATGAAGGCACCGGCCGCCAGGTTGGCCAGCAACCCCGACCAGGCCATGCCGATTGCCAGGCCGACCGCGGCGAGCAACGCGGCGAAGGTGGTGGTCTGCATGCCGAGGTAACCGAGAATGCCGATCACCAGGATGATGTTCAGCGTCACCGTGATCGCCGAGCCCACATAGCGCAACACGGTCGGGTCGACCTTCTGCTTGCCCAGGGCCTTTTGCACCATATGGACGGCAAAGCCGATCAGCCAGCGCCCGACGATCCAGAACGCGATAGCGGTGAGAATCTTGACCGCGAAAGCGGCCCCGTAGGCCTGAACGATAGCGATGAGGGCGTTGAACTTGGCAGTGGTTACATCAACGATAGTCTCGTCCATGGGGGGAGCTCGCAAATGAGGGTTGACCTCAAGACGCTAGCACAGCCGGCGAGCCCTGCCAGTCGGATTGCGTTACCTATGCCTGGGGGTACATCGCTCTGTAGGAGCCGGCCTGCCAGCGATGGTCGTTAACGATGATGCGTGTGGCCAGGTTAAACGCGGCGTATTTGAGTCCATCGCGAGCAAGCTCGCTCCTACAGGGGCGTGAACGGCATTAAAAAGCCCGCTCAAGGCGGGCTTCGAAGGTTAAGTAGGTGGCCAGCGCTGGTCTCTGGCTTACAAGGTTTATCAGGCCTCCCACAGAACAGTCATGTAACCATGATGCAACTAAACACTGTCCTGCTTCACACGGCATAAGGGCTGGATCTCAGCGCGGAGATCTTTCTAACCGTGTACCCTTCGGAGCGCGCCCCACGCCTCCTCGCTATCCGCTTGCGCATCAGTCTGCGTTTTCACCTACAACTTCAGATTAGCAAAGCACTCAGGGAATGGGTTGGCGTTTTTAGACCGATTTCATCCTGGGAAACACGCGGCTGGATGGAAAAATGCTATCGCCCTCACCGCTCCAGCGATCAGCCGCGACAGGGTCATTCATCGGATAGCGTGTCCGGCCCGGCAAAGTGCTGTAAATATGCATGAACTGCTGCATTATCACAGCACTCAGCCAGACAGGCCTTCGTGAACGTCAATGTTTATAAGCGTTTCGATTGGCATGCAATGTGCCGTATCCAAATACTCAAACGCCAATATCGAGCCGATCCATCAATGGATATCCTGAATTTGCTGGCCAAGAAAGCCCAGCCCCTCGCAAGTTCCGTCAGCGCCGACGGGCAACTGCTCAACCTGTCCGCCAGCCTGAGCAATCAATTGGGCTATGCGCTGGAGGAACTGCTGGCGCAACCGATCGAACGCATTTTCAGCGTCGAGTCGGTGCGTGCCTTGCAGTCGCTGTTCGCCAACCCGCCTGCCGACGAACTCATCCCGAGCCTGGAGCTCACCTTGATTCGCCACAATGGCGGCCTGCTGCACGTGATCGCCAGTGGCCTGCTGGAATGGCGGACCATGCAACCGGCGCGCCTGCACCTGGTGAAAATCCCCCTCGGATCACTGGGCCACCGGCTGCGGGAAATGCACAACGCCAACGAAGTGATGAGTCAGATGCTGCAGAGCGCAAAGGTGGCGTACTGGTGCATCGAATTCGCCGAAGCGGTGAACATCAACAATACCCCGGACGAAATTGTCCGCCAGGTCTTTGAAAACGACTCCCACTGGCGCCTGTGCAACCGCGCCATGGCCGATGTCTACGAGATGCCGTCGGATGTCGATTTCAATCAGCAGCCCGTCCGCCTGTACTGGCCTCGCAGCCCGGCCAACGAAGCATTCGTGCGGCGCTTGATCGAGGCCGGGTTCAGCGTCGACTGCGCCCTCTCGGTGGACCGTCGCCACGACGGCTCGCCGGCCTACGTCGAAAACGATGTGCGGGCAACCATCATCAACGGGCAACTGCTGCGGATGTGGGGCAGCATTCGCGACGTCAGCCAGGAATTGCGCATGCAGCACGACGCCGAGCAGCGCATCGAAGCGTTGCGCCGGGTGTTCGATGCGGTGCCCGACGCCGTGCTGGTGATCGATGAACACCTGCAGCCGCAATGGCGCAATGCGGCGTTCGAAGACACGTTCGGCATCACCCATGGCGCCGGGATCGCACAGTTGCTGCTGGACATGGCCTTGCCCGAACGGACCTGGCACAGCCTGCCGCTACCTGATTTGCATGGGCGCGACCGCAATTTCAATGTGCATTGCTCGCGCATCCTGGTCCGTGAGGGCGTGGCGTGGCGGGTGGCGGTGTTTCGCGAATGCCAGGGGCGTCGCGTCCAGGATTTGCATCCATGAACGACTCGAACCTGCCGCCCTTGTTGCAGATGGGCATGCGTTCTTCGGTCAATGCCAGCAGTGAAGTGCTGGGTGCCTTGCTGGAAACCCCGGCACTGCACGCCTTGCTCGACAGCTTCAGCGAAGCACTGATCGTCACTGACGGCGAAGGTCGGGTGCGCTTTCTCAACCTCGCCGCCGAGCGGGTCAACCGCTTGTCGAAACAGCAAGCCATCGGGTTGTCCGAGCGCGATTTCTTCCAGCGCTCGGCCCTGAATTACGACGACTTGCTGGCCGCGCTCAATCGCGGAGGCAACAGCGCCCTGACCCGTTCCCGGGAAGGTCGGGTACTGCTCAGCAGCACCCATGCCATCCCCACCGGGGCCTATGAAAAACCGTTCAGGATGCTGACCCAGAAAGACTTCGACGGCAGCCAGCCGCAACGGCGGGCATCACTCGGCAATCGACCGGCGGAACCGCAAGGCCTGCGCGATCCACAGGACAACGCCCTGCACCTCTCGCCTCAACTGTCGAGCATCGCCGACACCGGCGTGCGCGCGTTCCGCCGGCGCGCGCGACTGTTGCTCCTGGGCGAGCCCGGCGTCGGCAAGACGGCCATTGCCCGACATATTCACCGTGCGGCCGGCTGGGGTGATCGACCGTTCATTCATGTCAACTGCGGGAGCATTCCCGAGAGCCTGTTCGAGTCGGAGATGTTCGGCTACGAGCGCGGCGCTTTTACCGGTGCGCTGCAGGGCGGCAAGCAAGGCTACATCGAGGCGGCCTCCGGCGGGACGCTGTTCCTCGACGAGATCGGCGAGATCCCCTTGCATGTACAGGCCAAGTTGCTGAAGTTTCTCGAAGACAGCACCATTCAATCGGTCGGCTCGCCCCTGAGCAAGACCGTGCAAGTGCAAGTGATCGCGGCCACCAACAAGGATCTGCGCCACCTGGTGAGCACCGGTGAATTTCGTGCCGATCTTTACTATCGCCTGGCCGTGCTGCCGGTTGAAATCCCGCCACTGCGCCAGCATCGCGCTGACCTGCCGTTTCTCATCGACATCCTGCTCAGCCGCATCAACGGTGATCGCGAGCCTTCCCTGAGCCTGTCGGCCGGTTGCCGCAATCGCCTGATGAGCTATGACTTCCCGGGCAATATTCGCGAACTGGTCAACATCTTCGAACGCCTGGCGGTTCTCGCCGACGACGAGGCGCAAGAGCATCATTTGCCCGCGGAGCTGCTGCAAGCGCAACGACTGAAACCCGCCGTTGTTCAGGGCGCCACCGATCAGAGCGCCGAGCAGAACCTCAAGCTTCAGGTCCAGCAGTTCGAACGCCAGGTCATCCTCGAGGCGGTGGAACTGTGCGGCAGCAAACGCAAGGCGGCGCAGCATCTGGGCATCGATATCGGTACGTTGATTCGCAAATTGCAGCGTGACTGATGCCTTGATTCCCGCCATACACAACCCTGTGGGTGCACGCTCACGCCTGCAGGGGGTGATGTGGCTTCCCGCCTGAATGCTGCAAAAATGCCTACACCCATCGTTATTTTTACCCCCAAGCCGCCCTCAACAAACAATAAAACCCTTTAATTTCAATAACTTGAATAACTGGCACGCCCTGTGCTCCTGCTATCGCAACCCACCGTCGTTGGGCGTTGCATCACAGCCGGCTTTCATCAGCCGAGCCGATAGTCAGGAGAAAAAACAAGAATGCTGATCACCGGGATCAAAAGCCGACCGGTCTATGACCAGTTGCAACCGCTGCCGGGCGGTACGCGGCACATCATTGCGGGGCAAGGCAGTGGCGGGCGCGCCATGTTGCGCCTGCTCGACGAAATGGCCGGCCTGGACCGGCCCATCACCTTGCTGTATTCCCGCGAATCCTTTTCCGGGCAGGACTTTGTCGCCCAATTGCAGGAGCATCCAGGCCATCAATTGAAGCTGTACGCCAGCAACCAGGCGTTGATCGATGACCTGAACGACCTGCTCTTCGATGCGCGAATGGGCACCCGTCTGTACCTCGCCGGGTCCGAAAGCTTCCTGGGCAGCGCCATGCAAGTGGCCACCCGCTACGACCTCAATCGCGATGAAGTGCTGCGCGAACATTCCGGCACGCTGGTGCGCCGAGTCTGGTGCGTGCACTGCGACACCTATACCGAAAACGTCACCCAACGTGTCTACGACTGCCCCGGTTGCGGCCTGACGCTGGTGGTGCGCGATCACTATTCCCGGCGGCTGGCAGCGTTTCAGGCGGTCAAGGCCGATGCCGAAGTACCGGGCGAACTGCCGCCCGCCGAGGAGCTCGACACATGAGCCAGAACACTGGGACTTTGAATCTGCGCGTGGCCCGAATCGAATCGGTGACCCCGCAAATCAAGCGCTTCACCCTGGTCTCACCGACCGGCGAGCACTTGCCGGCGTTCTCCGGTGGCAGCCATGTGGTGGTGCTGATCGCCAACGACCGCAACACCTTGCGCAACCCTTACTCGCTGCTGAGCTCGCCCTACGACACCAGCAGCTACCAGATTGCCGTGCGCCGCGTGGAAAGCGGTCGTGGCGGCTCGGTGGCCCTGCACGACAGCGTCAATGAAGGCGATCTGATCGAAGTCACGCCGCCGGTCAATCTGTTTCCGCTGATCAAACAGGCACGCCTGCATCTGTTCATCGCTGGCGGCGTCGGCATTACCCCGGTGATTTCCCAACTGGAGGAGTTGCGCCTGAGCAAGGTGCCGTTCGAGCTGCACTACGCGGTGCGCGGCGAAGAACATGCGCAACTTGGTAAAGAGCTGCAGGCGACCTACGGCGACAAGGTTCACCTGTATCGCAAGGGCATCGAAGCGCGCATGGACATCGTCCGGGTCCTGGCCAATCGCCCGCTCGGCAGTCACGTGTACGCCTGCGGCCCGGACAGCATGATCGATGCCACCCTGGCCTGCGCCCGCGAACTGGGCTGGACCGACAGCCACGTGCACTTCGAACGTTTCCTGGAGCAAAGCAGCGGCGGCGAAGCCTTCAGTTTCACCCTCGGCCGCAGTGGCGCGACCATCGAGGTCTCGCCCGACCAGACCATGCTCGAAGCCGTGGAAGCCGCCGGTTACAGCATGCCTTACCTGTGCCGTGGCGGCGCCTGTGGCCACTGCGAAACCGAGGTGCTGGAGCTCGACGGCGAGCTGCTGCACACCGATGACTGGCTGTCCGACGAGGACAAAACCAGCGGCAAGAAAATCATGCCCTGCGTGTCCCGCGCCAAATGCAATCGCCTGGTCATCGACCTCTGATCGACGGAGAAAAAAAACAATGAACATCCCATTCAATCCCGACGAAACCTACCGCGACGACTACACCTTCGCCAACAGCCCGGAATGCATCGCCCGCGCGCCCTTCCCGTTTCCCGATGACAATTACATGTACTCGATGAACCTCGAGCCCCATGTCTCGGTGGGAGACGGTGCCTTGCGCGCCGCGTTCGATATCGACGAGCATTACATCAGCGAATGCCGCGACCGGGCGATCACCCTGGAGAAAGACCCGGGCATGCACTATGTCTCGGCGCCGCACATGATGGAGGCGCAATGGGATTTGCTCGAACTGATCATGGAATCCTACGCCCGGGACTACCCGCAGTACTTCAGCCTGGAGCGTGAAGGCCGCCAGTGGCACTGGACCAACCGCTTGCTGGACATTGACGACCGCTTCACCTTCGGTGACCCGACCACCCTGCCCTACGAGCCGATGGAGTACGTGACCCGTCAGGCCCAGGGCGACTGGGTGTTGCAAGAGGAACGCGACGGCACACTGTACTGGGGGGCGGGCATCGCCACCCAGCGCGCCGACTATTCGCTGCGATTCAACCTCGGCATGAGCTGGGAAGAATTCCACGGCCCGGTGCCGCTGGTGAAAGAAATCGGCATGCTCGACCGTGCGCTGAAGTTCCTGCTGCGCCTGCGCACCGGGCATCCGGTGCGGCGTCTGAACTGGTCGCTGACGGTCAACCCGCGCCTCGAAGTCTCGGCCGAAAGCCTGCCGGAATGGGCGCCGGACCGGACCATCGTGACCGCGGAAAATGCCGGCAAACTGGTTTACCTGCGCATTGAGCTGCAACCCTTGCATCGCCTGCCGCGCAGCAACGCCATCCTGTTCCCGATCCGCACCTACCTGCTCAGCCTCGAAGACATCGCCACCAACCCGGCCTGGGCCCGGCGCATGCACCGGGTGCTGCGCGACCTGGATCAGCAACTGGTCGACTACAAGGGCTTCAGCCGTTATCGCGATGCGGCGGTGGAGTGGTTGTCGCGATACGACGACGGGCGCGACAGCGAAGTGACAAAGCAGGCCTAAAAAAAAATAACGCCTTTATCCCTGTAGGAGCGAGCCCGCTCGCGATGATCTCAATTGCACCGCGTTTACCCAGACCGGTCGCGTCATCGTTGGCCTCCATCGCGAGCACGCTCGCTCCTGCAAGGGAGCCAAGGCGAAACAAACGTCAGAACCCAATCACTGCCATTGATAATGAGGAAATAACATGAGTGGCTCACCTAACGCGCGTGCAAGCGTCAGCGACGACCAGGATGCGGAACAGCTCCGCGCCCTCGGCTACAGTTCGGATTTCAATCGCAGCATGAGCCTGTGGGAGAACTTCTCCCTGGGTTTTACCTACCTGTCGCCGGTCGTCGGCGTCTATACCCTGTTCGGTTTGTGCCTGGCCGCCGGCGGCCCGCCGATGTTCTGGTCTTATTTGCTGATCGGCGCCGGGCAGATGCTGGTGTGCCTGATCTTCGGTGAAGTGGTATCGCAATTCCCGATTTCCGGCGGCGTGTACCCTTGGGCCCGCCGGCTGGTAGGCAAGCGCTGGGCGTGGATGGTCGGCTGGGTGTATGCCTGGGCCTTGTGCGCGACCATCGCCGGGGTCGCGGTGGGTGCCGGGCCTTACCTGGCGATCATGCTCGGCTACAAGCCCGGTCCCGAGGCCAACATCCTCATCGCCCTGGCGATCATCCTGCTCTCCACGGCGTTGAATCTGGTCGGCACCAAACTGTTGGCGCGGGTGGCGATGTTCGGCTTTCTGTGCGAGTTGGTCGGCGCGATTCTGGTCGGCGGCTACCTGCTGATCTTCGAACGTCACCAGCCGCTCAGCGTGTTGTTCAACACCTTCAACCTTGAGGTGAATGGTTCATACCTGCCGGCATTCCTCGCGGCGTCCCTGGCCGGTCTGTTCCAGTACTACGGCTTCGAGGCCTGCGGCGATGTCGCCGAAGAAACACCGAACCCGGGCAAGCGCATTCCCAAAGCCATGCGCATGACCATCTACATCGGCGGTGCGGCGGCGATGTTTGCCTGCCTGGCGCTGATCCTCTCGGTGCCGGACATGGCCAAGGTCCTGGCCGGTGAAGACACCGACCCGGTCGCCACCATCCTGGCCAATGCCTTCGGCCCGGTCGGTTCCCGCCTGGTCATGGCCGTGGTCATGGTGTCGTTCATTTCCTGCGTGTTGAGCCTGCAAGCGGCGGCCAGCCGGTTGCTGTTCGCCTATGCCCGCGACGAAATGATCGTCGGCAGTTCGCTGTTCAAGCGCCTGTCGGCCAACCATGTGCCGTCGTTCGCCCTGCTGGTCAGCGGCCTGGTACCGGCAGCGATCGTCTGCCTGGGCATGTTCATGGCCGATGCCGTGGCCACCATCGTCGGCTTTGCCGCGATCGGTATCTACGTGGCCTTCCAGTTGATCGTGGTCGCCGCGTTGATCGCCCGGGCCAAGGGCTGGCGCCCGAACGGTCAATTCACCCTCGGCGCCTGGGGCCTGTGGGTGAACCTGGCCGCGCTGGTCTACGGTGTGTGCGCCATCGTCAACATGGTCTGGCCGCGCTCGCCCGATGCCGCGTGGTACATCAACTACTCGATGATCCTGACCACGCTGGTGGTGATGGGCGCCGGGCTGGTCTACATGCTGCTGGGCAAACCTTATGACAAGGGCACGGCGCCGGCGGGTGACGCGTGGAAGTTCTCCAAACCCAAGGCCAAAGCGACGGGAGTGACCGGCGCAACGCTGCAACAGCCTTGAGGCCATTGACCCTCTACGACCTGTAACCGACCTGTAGGGGCTGGCTTGCCAGCTCCTACGGGTTTTGTGTCCTGCGCAATTGTGCGGCACCCACCTCTACAACGTGCGCTGGCTATTGCCAATGCCCTTGGCAATATCGATCCCCCAATCCATCGCCGCTTCCATGTCCAGCATGTGCGGCTTGGGATCAGGGTTCTCTTCAATGACCGTGCCGTCCGGCCGGTAAACACCGATGAACATCCCCAGCGAGCCGTCCCTGAGGATTTCGGCCTTGACCTCGATGCTGCATCCATTCGACAGCGTTTCCTTGTGAATCAGATGGCGCTCAGTCATTGCGGCATTCCTCTCCGTACTGGATGTGGACCCTATCCGCCATGCTAGCTCAGCCCCGCCAAACAGCGCTGACTCACAGGACCAGAGGCGTACCCTGACAGCGGCGTAATGCCACCTATACTACAAGCCACCTCCCCTCAGGGGTCTGCACTTCCAACAATAAAAAGCAGAGGTGGAACATGGTCTGGCAGCAAGTCTACGATCCGTTCAACAACCCGGTGCTTTCAACCCTCATGGCGGCCGTGCCAGTGGTGGTGATGTTGGCCTCCCTGGCTTTTTTTCACGTCAAGGCGCACCTGGCGGCGCTGCTCGCCCTCACCTCGGCCTTGCTGATCGCGATCTTCGCCTTTGGCATGCCCGCCAACATGGCCGGGTCGGCAGCGTTGTACGGTGCCGCCAATGGTCTGCTGCCGATTGGCTGGATCGTGCTGAACATCATCTTCCTGCACCGGCTGACCACCGAAAACGGCTCGTTCAAAGTGCTGCAGGATTCCCTGGCGAAAATCACCGACGACCGCCGCCTGCAACTGTTGCTGATCGCCTTCTGTTTCGGCGCGTTCTTCGAGGGGGCGGCCGGTTTCGGCACGCCCGTGGCGGTGACCGGGGCGATCCTGATCGGCCTGGGCTTCTCACCGCTGGCCGCCTCTGGCCTGGCGCTGATCGCCAATACCGCGCCGGTGGCCTTCGGTGCCCTCGGCACGCCGATCATCACCCTGGCCAAGGTCACCGGGCTGGATGAAATGGAGCTGTCGATGATGGTTGGCCGGCAACTGCCGTTCTTCTCGGTGATCGTGCCGTTCTGGCTGATCTGGGCCTTCGCCGGTTGGCGCAAGATGCTGGAAATCTGGCCGGCGATCCTGGTGGCCGGGGTCACCTTCGCCGTGCCGCAGTTCCTGGTGTCCAACTATCACGGGCCCATGCTGGTGGATGTGATCGCCGCGCTGATTTCCATGGCCTGCCTGACCGGTTTCCTCAAGGTCTGGAAACCGGCCACGGTGCATACCTCTGCTGCCCTGTCCGGACGGGTCGACCACTCGAAAATCGATACCGAGCATGAGAGCAAAACCGAGCCGACCGCGACCTTTGCCAGCGAGGCCAAGCCTGCGGTGATGCGCGCGTGGATGCCGTGGATCATCCTGACCATCTTCGTCTTCGCCTGGGGCACCCAGGGCTTCAAGAACCTGTTCGACACACGCCCTGCGATCGATCCGGCCACCCATTCGGCCAAGCTCGACCCACAGGGCAAACCGTTGTCTGAAGCCAATCCGATATTCGCGCCGGTCCTGACCTTTACCACCATCCACCAGCAAATCGAGAAAGTGCCGCCGGTGGTGCCGGCACCGAAAACCGAGGACGCGGTGTACAAGTTCACCTGGTTCACCGCCACCGGCAGCGGCATCCTGCTCTCGGCGATTCTCGGCGGATTGCTGATGGGTTACAGCATCCCGCAGCTGATCAGCCAATACCTGCGAACGCTGTGGGTGGTGCGCTATTCGCTGATCACCATCACCGCCATGCTCGCCCTCGGCTTTCTCACGCGTTATTCGGGACTCGACGCCACCATGGGCCTGGCGTTCGCGGCGACGGGGATTTTCTACCCGATGTTCGGCACCCTGCTCGGCTGGCTCGGCGTCGCCCTGACCGGCTCCGACACCGCCTCCAACGTGCTGTTCGGCGGCTTGCAACGGGTCACGTCCGAGCAACTGGGGCTCAGCCCGGTATTGATGGCCGCCGCCAACAGCTCCGGCGGGGTCATGGGCAAGATGGTCGATGCCCAGTCGATCGTGGTCGCCTCCACCGCCACCCGCTGGTACGGCCATGAAGGGGAAATCCTGCGCTACGTGTTCTTCCACTCGATCGTCCTGGCGATCCTGGTCGGCGGGCTGGTGACGTTGCAGGCCTATGTGGCGCCGTTCAGCCACATGGTGGTGGGCGGCCATTGATCGCCCAAGGTCCTGGCCAGCCACGAAATGCCCGGGCAATCGTCCGGGCTTTTCATGAAGGGAGTATCGTAAAGCGACTATGAACATTCTCTACGATGAACGCGTCGATGGCGTGCTGCCCGACGTGGACAAGGCCGGATTGTTACAGGCTCTGCGCACGCAGTGGCCGGACCTGGAAGTGCTGCATCAGCAGGAAGAACTCAAGCCGTACGAGTGCGACGGGCTCTCGGCCTACCGTACGACGCCGATGCTGGTGGTGTTGCCCCGTGACATTGCGCAGGTCCAGGGCGTGCTGCGCCTGTGTCATGAGCGTCAGGTGCCGGTGGTCGCCCGCGGTGCCGGTACGGGTTTGTCCGGTGGCGCGCTGCCGCTGGAAAAGGGCGTGCTGCTGGTGATGGCGCGCTTCAATCAGATCCTGCACATCGACCCCGCCGCACGCACTGCGCGGGTCCAGCCCGGCGTGCGCAACCTGGCCATTTCCCAGGCCGCCGCCCCCTACGGCCTGTACTACGCGCCGGACCCCTCCTCGCAAATCGCCTGTTCCATCGGCGGTAACGTTGCCGAAAACGCGGGCGGCGTGCATTGCCTGAAGTACGGCCTGACCGTGCACAACGTGCTGAAGGTCGACATCCTTACCGTCGACGGCGAATACCTGAGCCTGGGTTCGAACGCGCTGGACTCGCCCGGCCTTGATCTGCTGGCCTTGTTCACCGGGTCCGAAGGCATGCTCGGGGTGATCACCGAAGTCACGGTCAAACTGCTGCCCAAACCACAAACCGCGAAAGTGCTGCTGGCGGCGTTCGATTCCGTTGAGAAGGCTGGCCGCGCCGTCGGCGACATCATTGCCGCCGGCATCATTCCCGGTGGCCTGGAAATGATGGACAACCTGGCCATCCGCGCCGCCGAGGACTTTATCCACGCCGGTTACCCGGTCGACGCCCAGGCCATCCTGCTGTGCGAACTCGACGGCGTTGAAGCCGACGTCCATGACGACTGCCACCGCGTGCGTGAAGTACTGGAACGGGCTGGCGCCACCGAAGTACGCCAGGCCAGGGACGAAGCCGAGCGCGTGCGTTTCTGGGCCGGGCGCAAGAACGCCTTCCCGGCGGTGGGCCGTCTGTCGCCGGACTATTACTGCATGGACGGGACGATTCCGCGCCGCGCGTTGCCCGGCGTGTTGCACGCCATCGCCGCGCTGTCGGCGGAATACGGCCTGCGGGTGGCCAACGTGTTCCATGCCGGCGACGGCAACATGCATCCGCTGATCCTGTTCGACGCCAATCAACCGGGCGAACTCGACCGCGCCGAGGCGCTGGGTGGCAGGATTCTGGAACTGTGCGTGAAGGTCGGTGGCAGCATCACCGGGGAACACGGTGTCGGCCGCGAGAAAATCAATCAGATGTGCGCGCAATTCAACAGTGATGAACTGACCCTGTTTCACGCAATCAAGGCGGCGTTCGACCCCAGCGGCCTGCTCAACCCCGGCAAGAACATTCCGACCCTGCACCGATGCGCCGAGTTCGGTGCCATGCACGTGCATGGCGGGCAACTGCCCTTCCCCGACCTGGAGCGTTTCTGATGCACGGCACCGGCGATTGCGACGACAGCCGCCTGCTGCTGGAGCAGGTCAATCAGGCGCTGCAAAACGCCACGCCCCTGCGCATCCAGGGCTCCAACAGCAAGGGATTCCTGGGACGGGTGACTGCGGGTGAAATACTCGACACCCGTTCGCACCGGGGCATCGTCAGCTACGACCCGACCGAACTGGTGATCACCGCCCGCTGCGGCACGCCGTTGGCGGAGCTGTCGCAAGCACTGGACGCCGCGCAGCAGATGCTGGCGTGCGAACCGCCCGCCTTTGGCGATGGCGCCACCGTGGGCGGCATGATTGCCTGTGGCCTGTCGGGACCGCGTCGCCCCTGGTCGGGATCGGTGAGGGACTTCGTGCTCGGCACCCGGGTGATCACCGGCCACGGCAAGCATTTGCGCTTTGGCGGCGAAGTCATGAAAAACGTCGCCGGCTACGACCTGTCACGCCTGATGGCCGGCAGCTACGGCACCCTGGGGGTGATCACCGAAGTCTCGCTCAAGGTCCTGCCCAAACCCCGGCAAGCCTTGAGCATCAGCCTGGAAATGGACAGCGAACGCGCCCTGTTGCGCCTGGCTGAATGGGGCCAGCAACCCTTGCCGATCAGTGCCGCGTGCCATGACGGCCAGTGCCTGCACCTGCGGCTCGAGGGCGGTGAAGGATCGGTGGCGGCGGCCCACGACCGCTTGGGCGGCGAGTTGCTGGACGCCTCGTACTGGGCCGACCTCAATGAACAGCGCTTGAGTTTCTTCGACGAAGACCAGCCC
Organism: Pseudomonas sp. MIL9; assembly: GCF_016887925.1. Taxonomy (NCBI): domain Bacteria; kingdom Pseudomonadati; phylum Pseudomonadota; class Gammaproteobacteria; order Pseudomonadales; family Pseudomonadaceae; genus Pseudomonas; species Pseudomonas sp. MIL9. The sequence goes on from NZ_JAFEHE010000025.1 coordinate 115,193, forward strand.
CTGTGGCGCCTGTCGCTGCCCAACAACACGCCAAAACTGTCGTTGCCCGGCCGTCAGTTGATCGACTGGGGCGGCGCCCAGCGCTGGCTCAAGTCAGACGCCGAGGCGGCGTTCATTCGCCAGGTCGTCGATGAGGTCGACGGCCATGTCACCTGCTACAGCCACGGGCTCACCGACAGCCCGTTCCAGCCGCTGCCCGGCGCCCTGATGCATTTGCATCAGAGCCTCAAGCAACAACTCGATCCCCGGGGCGTCTTCAACCCCGGTCGCCTGTACGCGGAGCTTTGAGCCATGCAGACCACGTTAAGCGACAGTGCCCGCCAACTACCCCGTGCCGAAGAAGCCGACGGCATCCTGCGCACCTGCGTGCACTGCGGCTTCTGCAATGCCACCTGCCCGACCTACCAACTGCTCGGCGATGAACTGGATGGCCCACGGGGGCGCATCTACCTGATCAAACAGGTGCTGGAGGGCAACGAAGTCACGCAGAAGACCCAGCAGCACCTGGACCGTTGCCTGTCGTGCCGCAACTGCGAAACCACCTGCCCGTCCGGGGTCGATTACCACAATCTGCTGGACATCGGCCGCGCCGTGGTCGACGCGGCGGTGCCGCGCCCGGTCGGCCAGCGCTTGCTGCGCGAAGGTTTGCGCACGCTGGTGCCGCACGCGCACCTGTTCAAGGGACTGGTCAGCGGCGGCCAGGTGTTTCGCGCGCTGCTGCCCGGCACCCTGCAAAGCAAACTGCCGCGCAGCGCGCCGCCAGGCAAAGCGCGTCCCACCACCCGCCATGCCCGGCAGGTGCTGATGCTCGAAGGCTGCGTACAGCCGGGTCTTGCGCCCAACACCAACGTAGCCGCCGCGAGGGTCCTGGATCGATTGGGGATCAGCGTCACGCCGAGCCGCGAGGCCGGGTGCTGCGGCGCCGTGGACTATCATCTGGACGCCCAGGCCGCTGGCCTGGATCGCGCACGCCACAACATCGACGCCTGGTGGCCGAACATCGAAAAAGGCGCCGAGGCCATCGTGCAAACCGCCAGCGGCTGCGGTGCCTTCATCAAGGACTATGGCCATCTGCTGCGCAGCGACCCGGCCTATGCCGAGAAGGCCAGAACCGTCAGCGCGCTGGCGAAGGACCTGATCGAAGTGTTGCGCGACGAACCCCTCGAGCAACTCGGCATACACAGTGCCCAGCGCCTGGCGTTCCATTGCCCGTGCACGTTGCAGCACGCGCAAAAGCTCGGTGGCGCGGTGGAAGCGCTGCTGATACGCCTGGGCTTCAACCTGACGTTCGTGCCCGACGGCCATTTATGCTGCGGCTCGGCGGGCACGTACTCGCTGACCCAACCGGAGCTGGCGCGGCAACTGCGCGACAACAAGATGAACGCACTGGAAAGCGGCTATCCCGAGGTGATCGTCACCGCCAATATCGGCTGTCAGTCGCACCTTGATGGCGCCGGTCGCACTCCGGTCCGGCACTGGATCGAACTGGTCGAAGCCGCCCTGCCTTAACGAGCCCTGGAGAACCCCATGAAAAGCAAAGCCATGCTGAGTCAGGCCGAAGTCGGCCAGATCCTCGCTGCCGCCCGGCAGGAGGCGCAAAACAACCAGTGGCCGGTGACCATTGCCGTGGTCGATGACGGCGGCCATCCGCTGGCCCTCGAACGCCTTGATGGCGCCTCGCCCATCAGCGCCTACATCGCCACCGAAAAGGCCCGCACCTCGGCCTTGGGCCGGCGCGAATCCAAGGGCTATGAAGACATGGTCAACGGCGGGCGCCAAGCCTTCCTGTCGGCACCCTTGCTGACGTCCCTGGAAGGTGGCGTGCCAATCATCGTCGACGGCCAGGTGATTGGCGCGGTCGGGGTGTCCGGGGTCAAGGCCGAGCAGGATGCGCAGGTGGCGAAGGTCGGGGCGCGGTGCCTGAAATGAACGGCACATTGTGGGAGCGGGCTTGCCCGCGATGATGGCGGCAAATCCGGCATCCACGTATCAGACATACCGCTATCGCGGGCAAGCCCGCTCCCACAGGGTTCGTGTCTCCTGCAATGGCAATGTTTACCGCCTCATCAAGTCCATTCCCACCAGCAGGCCCCACCGGGATCGCGCTCAATTCGCCGAAAAGGAAGCGCATCAATGACCGGTCTCACCGCGAAAGACTTTGCCCCGCCATTGCTGGAACTCTATGACTACTACGCCCACGGCCTGATCAATCGCCGCGAGTTTCTCGACCGCGCCGCGTTGTTTACCCTCGCCACAGGTTACTGATTGCTCGCTCTATCTCTTAAATGAACAGCATTACGGGTAAGTCAGGGTCACCACGTAATTGCCCGAGGTCAGCGCCCGGCCTTTGCCGTCCACCAAGGCGTACTGCTGACTGAGCGAGCCGCCCTCTTCCCTGCTTTCGCGGATCAGCTTGACCTGGGCGGTCGAACCGTCGATTGAGCGCACTGATCGCAGTGGCTGCACTTTGTGGGCACTGCCGTCCTGGCCGGCAGTCCTGGCAGGACAGCCATGCAGGGCAAACCCTTCAGCCGACGTCGAAACCGGGCAAGGCGATTCCACAATGGCGCCACGGAAGGCGATAACCCCTGGCGAGGCGAAACAGGTTCCACTCAGGCTGACCAGCAGCCCCATTGCGATAGAAATACGCAGACGGCTCATCTTCACGCTCCCTCCGAAAAAGCTCATGTCCTTGACGCTGTATCGACCGGATAGCGGATTTCTGAAGAACGTGCGGAGGAAGGTCGTACCGACCATCGGTCACCCCGAAGACCCGCTTCGGGATGACCGTGCTGCCGAGGCGGTTACTTCGGTTGCGCCACGGTGCGCAAATAGGGCTTCAGGGTTTTGAAGCCGTCAGGGTATTTCTTCTTCGCATCCTCGTCGGAAACCGATGTCGGAATGATCACGTCTTCACCCGGACGCCAGTTCACCGGGGTGGCCACGGTGTGCCTGGCATTGAGTTGCAGCGAATCGAGCAGCCGCAGCACTTCGTCGAAATTGCGCCCGGCGCTCATCGGGTAGATCAGCATGGCCTTGACCTTCTTGTCCGGGCCGACAATGAATACCGACCGCACCGTGGCGTTGTCCACCGCCGTGCGCGAACCGCCACTGGCGTTCGGGTGAATCATGTCGTAGAGCTTGGCCACCACCAGGTTTTCGTCCCCGATCAGCGGATAGTTGACGGCAGTGCCCTGGGTTTCCTCGATGTCACCGACCCACTTGTTGTGGTCGCTGACCGGGTCGATGCTCAGTCCGAGAACCTTGGTGTTGCGCTTGTCGAATTCCGGCTTGAGCTTGGCCAGGTAGCCCAGCTCGGTGGTGCAGACAGGGGTGAAATCCTTCGGATGGGAAAACAGGATGGCCCAGCCATTGCCAATCCATTGGTGGAAGTTGATCGTGCCTTCGGTGGTTTCGGCGGTGAAATCCGGTGCTTCGTCGCCAATGCGGATGGACATTTTCGAACTCCTTGCAGTGTTGGATAAAGAAGCCGTCAGAGGGCCGACTGCGGTTCCAACGGCATGGGGAAGACGTTTGACGCGAACAGTATAGGAGAGCTTCCAGAGCCCGCCGCCCGTCACTCCACCAGTGCTATCAACTGATGACGCTGCGCATCGGTGAGCATCGGACCGAAACCGGCCCCGGCGTTTTCCGCCATGTAGCGCGGGTTGCCGGTGCCGGGGATGACACAGGTCACCGCCGAATGGGACAGCAGGAATTTCAGCGCCAGTTGTGGCCAGCCCTTGACCCCGACTTGCGCGGCCCAACCCGGCAATGGCCTGCCTTTGAGTCGTTCGAGCAGCCCGCCGCCACCGAACGGCCGATTGCAGATCACCGCCACGCCCCGTTCGCGGCACAGCGGCAGGATGCGTTTCTCGACGCCGCGATCATCCAGCGCATAGTTGATCTGCAGGAAATCCAGTGGCTCGGCCTTCAGCACCGCCTCCACTTCGTCATACGCCGACGGGGTGTAATGGGTGATGCCGATGTAACGAATACGCCCTTGTTCCTTCCAGTGCCGCAACGTCGGCAAGTGGATTTGCCAGTCCAGCAGGTTGTGGATTTGCATCAGGTCGATGCAATCGGTCTGCAACAACGCAAACGACCGCTCCATCTGCGCAATGCCCTCTTCGCGGCCACGGGTCCACACCTTGGTCGCCAGAAATGCCGGGGATCGAGGTTCGTGGATCGACAGCAACTCGCCGGTCGTCTGCTCGGCACGACCGTACATCGGCGAGCTGTCGATCACCGTCCCGCCCTTCTCGAACAGCGCGCGCAGCACCGCGGGCAATTGCTTGTAGGCGGCATCGGCGGGGGCCACGTCAAAGCCGCGATAAGTGCCCAGCCCAACGATAGGCAATGATTCGGCGCTGGAAGGAATGGCGCGGGTCTGCATGGTCTTGCCTCCTGTTGCGGTCGACGGCGCTGAGGGCGCGGCGGCCGGACCGAACGTGAAGACCGCCGAGGCACCGGCAGCCAGCGTGAGTATTTTCCTGCGGGTGAACCCCTCTGGATGCTGCATGAGCATGACCTCGGCAGACGGCCGGCGTGCCCCGCTGGCGATTGACTACACTCTGGCAGCGATCCAGCGTAGCCGTGTTCACCCCCGAGCCATCAATGCCGTCCACTAACGTTAGCCGAATGTCACGCAACCTGATGCTGCTTGTCGTCGTCCTGGCCGCGTTGTACCTGACGCTCTGCGCAGCGCTGTATGTGTTTCAACGCGCGCTGATCTACTACCCGCAACCCCGCGCCGTCGGGACCGCCGCGTCACTGCTCACCCTGCCCGTCGACGATGCGCAGTTGCAGGTCTCCGTCCTGGCCCACGACGGCCCTAACGCGCTGATCTATTTTGGCGGTAACGCCGAGGACGTCTCGCGCAGCCTGCCGCCCTTCAGCCAGGCGTTCCCCGACTATGCCCTGTATTTGCTGCACTACCGAGGCTACGGCGGCAGCACCGGCTCGCCCTCGGAAGAGGCCATTGCCCGCGACGCCCTGGCCTTGTTCGACAAAGTGCAGGCCAGCCATGGGCATGTGGCGGTGGTCGGGCGCAGCCTCGGTTCGGGGGTGGCCGTGCGCCTGGCCAGCCAACGCCCGGCGGCACGGCTGGTGCTGATCACACCCTACAACAGCCTTGAGGGCCTCGCCGCCCGGCAGTTCCGCTGGTTTCCGGTGAAGTGGCTGCTCAAGGACAAATTCGAGTCCTGGCGCTATGCCCCGCGCATCACGGTGCCGACGCGGTTGATCGCGGCCGAACATGACGAAGTGGTGCCAGGCTCAAGCACGCGGCTGCTCTACAGCCATTTCGCCCGGGGCGTGGCTTCACTTCAGGTGATTGCGAACACGGGACACAACTCGATCAGCGACAGCCCGGAGTATCTCAAGGCGTTGGGGGATGGTTTGTAGCGGCCGAAGGTTTAACGACCGTTGATCCGGCGAACGTGAAATCGTCGCGCGTGACACCCAGGCGGTCTGATCCCCGTACAGGCAAAAAAGCATCATTCGCTACGTCCGTCGGATGCACCTGCCCCCGCGCAAAAATGCCCTCCGGCCCCGTGAACCAAGTCCCGGGGCGCCAGTCTTAGAGCGGCGCCAAATCCTCCCCTCATCGTTGTCATCTCATCAGAGCTGTCCGCACCATGCGCCAAACCGCCCTTGTCTTGCGCTTTTCTTCGCTGTGCCTGTTTACCTTGCTTCCCCTGATCGCCAGTCCCGCCCACGCCAGTGCCGAGCGAGAACTGGTGGAAGCGATCAACGATTATCGAGCTCACCCCCGAGGTTGTGAGCGACGTCCCGCTCAACGCCTGTCGCCACTGGTGCTGAAATCCAGCCTGGCCCTGCCCGTGGGCTACGGCGGTGGCTTGCGCGACCGGTTGAAATCCAATGGCTATCAAGCGGTGGCCGTCCGCTCCATCCGTGTGGTCGGCGCGCAGGACGCCGAAGAGGCGTTCGACCTGTTTCAGAGCGAGCATTGCTCGGCGCTGCTGGACAGCCAATACGCCGACATCGGTGTGAGTCGCAGCCGCAGCGAATGGCAAGTGGTCATGGCGCAACCCGTGCTGGACCGTCAGTTGAACGATACGCGATCGGTCAGCAAAGCCTTGCTCGCGCAGGTCAATGCCGCCCGCGCAAAACCACGTCTCTGCGGGCGCCAGCGCTTTGCCGCCGCACGGCCACTGTCGTGGAATGCCAGCCTTGGCGCGGCGGCGCAAGGCCACAGCAAGGCCATGGCCTACGGTAACTATTTCGCGCACAAGGACCCCGATGGCGACATGCCCGCCGACCGCGCAAGAGCCGCCGGTTACCGTGGCCGGCAGATCGGCGAAAACATCGCCGCCGGCCAGGGTTCACCGAGCAAGGCCATGGCTGGCTGGCTGGCCAGTCCCGGCCATTGCGCCAACCTGATGAACCCGATGTTCACCCAGGTCGGCGCGGCCTATGCCACGGACGCGCGCAGTGACGAGGGGGTTTACTGGACGATGGTGTTTGGCGCGCAGTAAAGGAGTGCGGAAGCCGGCGTGGCGGTGAAAGCGCCATCAAGGCTGCCGACTGCTGACCCGCTGCTCGCTGCCCTCGAACATCGCTTCGAAGCGCAGTTTGTTGGCGGCGTAGTAGTCGGCAACGACCTTGTCGGAAGAACTCTGCCGCGACTGCATCATCAGCGCTTCCAGGTCGGCCCGGGGAATCGAGTAGTGGGCGAAGAAGTACGCCACCTCGGGATACTCCTGGCTGAAACCCTTGCGGGCCATGGCGTGGATCTGTTCGGCGCCACCAAAGATCTGCTTGGGGTCATCGAGGTAGCGCAGCGACCACTTGGAGAACATCCAGTGCGGGCTCCAGGCATTGACCAACGACCATTTGTCACGCTTGAGGTTGCGGTCCAGCTCGTTGAGCATGCCGGTTTCCGAGGACGCCACCAGCTTGTAGCCGTCGAGCTTGTATTCGTCGATGGCTTTGACGGTGAGCTTGTATTGGCCATTGCCCACCTCTGAGGTGAGGATCTTGCCGTCGAATTTCGCCCTGACTTCGGGCTTGTTCAGATCCTCCACGCTTGCCACCTCGCTGACCGGTATCGAGGTGGGCACGGCCATGCCGATTCGCCCTTCGTAAAGCACGCCGAGGTCTTCGAGCCTGTCCTTGTACTTGTCGTAGAAGGCCTTGTGGGTGCTCGGCAGCCAGACCATCGGGATCAGGTCGATATTGCCGTTGGCCAACGCCTGGAACTGGATGCCGATGTCGGCCATGACCAGTTTCACCGGCTGCTTGAGATGGTCCTCCAGGGCCGTGGTGGCCAGCTTGACGGTGATCTCGGTGTCCGACCAGTTGACCCAGCCAATACGCACCGGCGCAGGTTCCGCGGCTTGCGCCAGCGCAGCGCCGGCGGCGAGCGCAACACTGATCAATCCGGCACAGATTGTTTTTCGATACGGCGAATGAGCGTTCATCAAGCGTCTTCCTGTTTTGGTTGTCATTGGCAGGTTTGTCTTAATTTGAACGGCCTTACGGTCGTGAAAAATGCAGCCTTGCGCGGCAGGTCGGTTTGACCGATCCCTTCTCCTTGTGGGCCGATCTTATCCACGACTTTTATCCCGCGCAAGCAAAATGTACACATGTGTCATGAAGCATTGACACACATGTACAGTTATCCTAATTTCAAGTCGCCGAGCCTGATGAAGCCCACTTTGGAGCGCACCACCATGTCCAGCGATCCCTTGCTGCAGCCGTACACGATCAAGCACCTGACCCTCAGAAACCGCATCATCACCACCTCCCACGAACCGGCCTATCCGGTGGACGGCATGCCCAAGGACCTGTATCGCGCCTATCACGTCGAACGTGCCAGGGCCGGTGTCGCCTTGACCATGACCGCCGGCTCCGCAGCGGTCTCGCGCGACAGTCCGCCGGTGTTCAACAACGTGCTGGCCTACAAGGACGAAGTGGTCGGATGGCTCAAGGACCTGACCGACGAATGCCATGAACACGGCGCGGCGGTGATGATCCAGTTGACCCACCTGGGCCGGCGCACCCGCTGGGACAAGGCCGACTGGCTGCCCGTGGTGTCGCCCTCGCACCACCGCGAAGCGGCGCACCGCTCCTTCCCGAAAAAAATGGAAGACTGGGACATCGAGCGGATCATCAAGGACTACGTGGACGCGGCCGAACGCATGAAGGCGGCCGGCATGGATGGCCTGGAACTGCAGGCCTACGGGCATTTGATGGACCAGTTCTGGTCACCGCTGACCAACGAACTCGACGGCCCTTATGGCGGTTCGCTGGAAAACCGCATGCGTTTTACCTTCGACATCCTGCGGGGCATTCGCCAGCGGGTGGGCGAAGAGTTCCTGCTCGGCGTGCGCTACACCGGCGACGAGCAACTGCCGGGAGGCTTCAATGCCAGCGAAGGCCTGCAGGTTTCGCACCTGCTCAAGGACAGCGGGCTGGTGGACTTCCTCAATGTGGTGCGCGGCCACATCGACACCGACGCCGGTTTGACCGATGTCATCCCGATCCAGGGCATGCGCAATTCACCGCACCTGGACTTCGCCGGGGAAATTCGCTCGGCCACCGGTTTCCCGACCTTCCACGCCGCGAAGATTCCGGACGTGGCCACCGCGCGCTACGCGATTGCCTCGGGCAAGGTCGACATGGTGGGCATGACCCGTGCGCACATGACCGACCCGCACATCGTGCGCAAGATCATCGAAAAACGTGAGGAAGACATTCGCCCTTGCGTCGGCGCCAACTACTGCCTGGATCGCATCTATCAGGGCGGCGCGGCCTATTGCATCCACAACCCGGCGACCGGCCGGGAAACCACCATGCCCCACGAGATTCCCAAGGCAGCGGTCAAGCGCAAAGTCCTGGTGATCGGCAGCGGCCCAGCGGGTCTGGAAGCGGCGCGGGTCGCGGGTGAGCGAGGGCATGAAGTGACAGTGCTGGAGGCCGCCGATCAACCCGGTGGGCAAATCCGCCTGACGGCCCTCAATGAGCGGCGTCGCGAGATGATCGGCATCATCGACTGGCGCATGGCCCAATGTGAGCGCCTGGGGGTCAAGTTCCACTTCAACACCTGGGCCGAAGCCGACACGGTATTGGCCCACGAGCCGGATGTGGTGATTGTCGCCACCGGCGGCCTGCCCCACACCGAGGTACTGACCCAAGGCAACGAGCTGGTGGTGTCGACCTGGGACATCATTTCCGGTGACATCAAGCCCGGTCGCCATGTGTTGATCTTCGACGACGCCGGTGACCATGCCGCGTTGCAGGCGGCCGAAGTCATCGCCAAAAGCGGCGCGACCGTGGAGATCGTGACGCCTGACCGCTCGTTCGCGCCGGAAGTCATGGCCATGAACCTGGTGCCCTACATGCGCAGCTTGCAGGATCTGGACGTCACCTTCACCGTGACCTACCGCGTCGAGACGGTCGAGAAACGCGATGGGCGCCTGCTCGCGACCTTCGGCAGCGATTACGGCCAGGTGCACAAGCAGCGCATCGTCGATCAGGTGGTGGTCAACCACGGCACCCTGCCCCTGGACGATCTGTACTTCGAGCTTCGCCCGCTTTCGAGCAACGGCGGCGCGGTGGAACAGCACGACCTCATCGCCGGCAAGGCGCAAAACATCGTCACCAACCCCCAGGGGCCATTCCAGCTGTTCCGGATTGGTGACGCCGTGGCCGCGCGCAACACCCACGCGGCGATCTACGATGCGTTGCGGCTGGTGAAGGATCTCTGATCCTGCGATTCACTTGTGGCGAGGGAGCCTGCGCCCTCGCCACAGACCCGTTATCGGAATTCCCTACATCCCCCGCCGCGCAACCTCCGCACCGGCCTGCAAGGCCCGCCCGACGATGGCATCGATGCCCTGCTCGGTCATCGACTGCAAGGCCGCCGCCGTCACGCCCCGGTAAGCCATCAGTGCGTCGATCATTTGCCCCGGATCACGACTGGCAAGCATCTGCCCGCCCCCGACCACCACGCCTCGGGCGGCACGTTGGGCAATGTCCTGGGGAATACCCGCCGCCACCGCCTGACTGGCCAGCGCCTGGTGCAGCAAAGCGGGGAACGCCGGCCCGGTGCCGGACAGCGCGCTGAGGTAATCAATGCAGTCTTCGTTCGGCACTTCATCCGCCGCGCCCACGCATTCGAACAACTGCTGCAGCCACTGACGATCCCTGTCGCCAAGCGCGCCGGTGCTGTACCACGGGGTGTACGACTGCCTGATCTCCACGGCCGCGTTCGGCATGGCCCGCACCACCGTCTGCGCACCGGTGGCGGCGCTGATGACGGCGGCCGGGATCCCGGCCATCAGGGAAATCACCTGTTTGCCCCTGGCGTCTATCCGCAGTTCACGAAACTGCTCCGGACGAATCGACAGCACCAGCACATCGCTGAGCGCCACCAACTGTTGGTTGTCGGCCAGCACCCGCACATCCGCTCGCAACGTGCTGCGGCCCGAGCGGTTGGAAACCAGCAACCGGGCAGGTTCGATGAAACCGCTGTCGAGCAGCGCCTCGGCGATCGCGCGGCCCAGCCAGCCGGTGCCGCCAATAATGCCCAGGGTTTTATTGTTCATCGGCTGTCGGCTCCTCGAAGGTTTCAACCAGCGGACCGAACACGCCGGGTTCTTTTTCCGCGTAACCGAACTTGCCGAAGAAACGATCCAGTTCACGCCGCTTCGGTGCCTTGCCGGTAAACACGGTGACGTATTGGGGGATGCGGCGAAAACGCACCACGATGTCCTCATTGGTTTTCATCGAGATGTAGCCGATCTGCGTCAGGTAGATCGTCCGGGCCCTCGCGTCGGCGGCCTCGGCTTCGTAGCCAAACCGGCGGAACATCGCGGTCAGGGCATTGATGCGCGCCTCATCGGCCAAGGCAATTTCTGCGGTGACCTCCGCCGATTGCAGCGCCCAGCTGCGCACGGCGAATTCAAATTGCGAGTCGAACAGTTCGGGGTTCAACCAGCACTCGAAGACGTTGAGGATCGCCTCGCAAATGCTCTCGGCGTAACTTTCGCACTGCCCGATCAGGCCGCCACTGTTCTTGTCCCGCCAACGGGCCAGCAGTGCCGCCAGCAATTGCTCGCGATCTTCGTAGAACCAATAGAAGCTGGTGCGCGACAAATTCAGGCGCTTGGCCAGCGGCATCACCCGCACCGCATCGACACCGGACTCCTTCAACGCGTCGTAGGCAGCGTCCAGCCAGCCATCGACCGAACCCCGCCATCCTGCATCCTGAGCCTTGGGTTTCACCTTTCCTGTCTGCGACATCTTGGCTGGCGCCTTTACCTGGGAATTGCGCTCAACTGTACACCGCAAGAACCGTGGCGTACACGGCCTGTACAGCGTCGTACATTTCTCGGACAGCGGGCGTTGAGTAAATGGCAAAACAAATAAATCCGGCCCCTTTTTACCGCCCAGCGGGCAAGTGAAATCGGGGGAGCTTCTACCCCGCCATTGGAGTGCTTCACCATCGAATCGTGTTGGCTAGTGCTACGCGGCGAATGGTGCGTCTCCAGACGATAGGTGAGAGTAGAAACACCGCAATAAGAAACGCCACTTGCGACAGATAGAACGGCTCCAGCCACTGCTGTTTCAGTGCGACGTAATAGGTGTTATGGGCCACGTCAGCCAAAATAATTGCTGCTGTGAGGATTATTCCCATCCTTGGTTTTATGAAAAGGAGCACTACCGCCAGCGGGTCAAAAAAAGTCAGCGCCCCCCAGAAAACACGGCTAGCCCAGTAGGCGCTATCCCCATAGCCGTAGTCCCAGAACAACCCATGCTGAAAATCTGCTCGGATGTGATTGGCGGTAGCGATCAAAAGACAAAAGGCGAACAAAACTCGGATGGCGAATGACAACCTTGGCATAGCTTGATCTGCTCTGGACGAAAAAGGGGACGCGACGAAAAAGGACGAAAAAGGGGACGAAAAAGGGGACAGGACGAAAAAGCGACGAAAAAGGGGACAGATTTATTTTTCTAACCTGTCTAGTCCTGAAATAGGTTTACACCTGTTTCACCCCAACGCCCGAAGCATCGCATCGGGCGTTTTGTTTTTCAACGTGGTGCGGATAGTTTGGTAATACAACACGTCCCATTCTGGGCATGTCTGACTCCTCCTTCCATGGAAGCTTTCAGCGTAGCAAAGAAGAAAAAATGGAAAAAATAAATCTGTCCCCTTTTTCCACTTATGAGTCCGGCAAGCGGCGTATCCAGGTAGCGGCGTTGCCAGAGCTGGCCCGGCTCCTTTCGACCACACTCGAAGAGCTGTTTGGTCAGCAGCAGGAAACCACTGTGCGTAAACGTGGCCCCGCTCCGAAATGGCAACAGCAACTGGAAGCCATCGACCAGCTACCTAAGAGCCAACAGAAATTCGTTGCGCAGATGCTTGATGCCTTGATCGCTCAGGCCACGACCAAAGCGAGCAGCGAAGGACGGGAGGTTTTGCAGTAAGCAGATAAAACAACACCGGCACGAGGCCGGTGTCAGATCGAGTATGATTTTATATAAATCTGTTACCCGTTATCAAAAATTAGCTGTCAATATTTAATCTAATCCGGGCACCGTCCGGCAGCTCTTTAATTTGAATGGCTATATCAGCTCTAAATCTCATCCCCTCTACAGCATCAGCCAAGTACAAATTATCCAGCACAAATTCACCACCCAGTACGAACGGCACCTTAGGTAACAAACGCTTCCCGGCAGGAAGCTGACCGTTCTGCTTTTGCCATTGATGCGCTAACGGATAGCCCGTAAGTACCTCATAATCACTGAGGAGCATTTGCACCCAGCTTTCAATATCATCAGCCAAGTACTCTAACGAGCCTGTTTCTGGGTCAAAGGTATAGACCTTGCTATCTTTAATGCAGAACTGCCCACCAAAAACATCTTCAGCAAAAAAAAGGCAACCATCGGCCAGGCCTTTGTAGTCACTGCGCCACAGAGCACTCTCGTTCCAATCACAAATACCAATTTCGTTCTGACTAGAGTGTGTTGGAAATACATGCAAAGCACTTTCTAGAGCATAAAAACCATTACGCTGACACAGCATTCCCAAAAGTTGATCAGCTAAAGTGCCTGCCAATCTGCGCGATTGCCCTAACATTTCCGGCTCATGCTCGCTCAAAGATGAACTTGCGTTCGATAACAATTTATCCAAACTAGCCATATTCTAATCCACCACGTCTATTCGAACCTTCGCTCCGTTTGGCAACCCTCTACATTGAGCACCAATACAAGCACCAGCCCCACGATTGTCGCTAGGGTTGATATGTCTTACAGAGGCCCCTTGGCCACCTTATTGGAACATTGCAGGTGGATACTCATCACGATCAAGACCTCGAAAAAAGGGGACAGATTTATTTTCTAGCTAAACAAATAAATCCGTCCCCTTTTTACGAGGTTAACACCTGCAAAATGTCGCCCAGCTTTACCTTCTTAGCCATTTAAAATCCTTCATATCCAGCTTTTTTCAGCAACTCGGCGCCGCGAATCAAACCCTGCTCATACTTCAGGAAAAAGGGGACAGATTTATTTTTCTAACCTGTCTAGTCCTGAAATAGATTTACACCTGTTTCACCCCAACGCCCGATGCATCGCATCGGGCGTTTTGTATTTCAACGTGGTGCGGATAGCTTGGTAATACAACACGTCCCATTCTGGGCAAGTCTGACTCCTCCTTCCATGGAGGCTTTCAGCGTAGCAAAGAAGAAAAAATGGAAAAAATAAATCTGTCCCCTTTTTCCCTTCTCCACCTGCGCCAATCCTGCCGGCGTCGACGCTCCAGGTGGTCGGGGTTTGCTGCCTAGTGGACCTTCCAAAAAAAGGGGACAGATTTATTTTCTAGCTAAACAAATAAATCCGTCCCCTTTTTAGTCCGTGCTCAAACAAACACTATCTTGCAATCTGACAGAGGGATCGAGCAGCCATCGGAATAATAAATTGATCACCTTCGATTCGGGTCAGCAGCAAACCGATGCCTTCTGCACCGGCTTCGATATCTTTTCTCCAGCCTTCAAGATCGCCGTGATAGGAAAACGCGTGAAAAAGAGGCCCGAGGGCGGGGAAACTTTGCACGCTCTTTCATTACCCCGCCGAGGCGGGGCGGACTCGATACCCAGCACGACCTGGCTTCTTAGCTCTGCGCGGGACGCGCCTGGATTTCTGCGTCAGTAGCAAATCGCAATTGCTCCGGTAGTAGCGCGAGCTGTCCAATAGTTCGCCCCAAGGCATCGCAAAACTCAACCTCATACGCTACAACAGGTTCGGTATAAACCTCAATCACGGCCCCAATCATCCCCGCACACAATCCTTCGTCTGGCACGTCTTGTATTAACGCAACCACATCAAAAAGTGAAAACATCATCACACTCCTCACTTCACATATGCAGTTGCAAGTCTAGGTACGGTTGCCCCAGGATCAAGCACCCAACCGGTTCTGACCATAACGGTATTCCCGTTTGGCCCCGTGATCGGCATGTCCACTGTGAATCGTTGCCCGAACTGGTCTACTTTTCCCATTACCGCTGGATTGGTCAACACGCCTTGCTGAATTCCCCCAATTAGCTGATCAGCGTTGGACTGGTTGTAACCTAGTGCTGATTCAAAGACCCTTGCCTTATCTCCACCTACCGGATGCTGTGGATTCAATGCATAGGATGTCAGCTTGTTAGGATCAATCACCGCTTCCCCAGCATTGGGAAGTGCGCCGTCGACAGCTTTTACCACACCCCCTTTTGCACCTGCTCCACCAACACCTCTGAGCGCTCCCGCCCCACCTGCCGCCGAGAGCATTAGGCCGATTGCCATTTCTCCCCAATACTCAGGCTCGCCCAACATCATACCGTAGCTTTCTACAGCCTTGGTACCTTGCCCCTTATTTGCATAAAGAAGCGTTGAGGACAAATCAAGCTGCCACTGAGTTGAGTACCTAAAGGCCTCCTGCGTCTCCGTAGGAAGCGCCACATAGGCGTTGTACTCCGTTGGTTCCATGATCATCCATGGTTTACCCGCCCCATCCAACAACGTGTAGCTAACCGCATTTGAATCAGCATCGGTATTAAGAACAACGTTGCCGAGATTCTGAGACCGCTCCCCCCCCATCTTTAATATCGTTGAACATCCAGTTCCGCTCGAATCCTTTGAGCAAGCTTCGTACTTCTCCTGAAACTCATCAAAATGGCTCTGAAAGTTGTACAGCGTCGCATTGTTGGCAACCCACGCCCCGGTTTGCAAAGTGTCCGCATCAGCATCCCCTTGCGTTGACGCCGCTAGCACTCCAACGATCTGCGACGCCATGGAGAGCAGGTCAGTGTTCCCCCCAACCAGCTTATTCAGGTCTACGATGAGCGCTTCATTCGCACCCGCCGCCAAGGCACCGGTTGCAAAATCACTGCCTGTTATCTCTGAAAGCAGCCCACCCACCACGGCGTGAATGGCGACTTTAGCTGCAGAACCATCGTCAAACACGCCTTTGGTGTAACCACTGCTGCTTTCGTGGGTGGTGACGGTGCGCTCGTTGATCACATCGCCCCGGGTGGCGGCCACCGATACGTCACGACCGGCGATGATGCCGCCGGCCTTGTTGGTGAGGTTGTTGCCGGCCAGCAGGTCGAGGCGATTGCCCGCTTCGACAAGCCCGCTGTTGACCAGGTCGTTGCCGGCGGTGGCCGACAGGTTGTTGGAGGCGCGCAAGGTGCCGGCGTTGTTCAGATCCTTGCCGGCGATCAGGGTCACGTCGCTGCCCTGGATCAGCGCGCCGTTGGCGGCCAGGCGGTTGTTGGCGTTGGCCAGGTACAGCACCGGCACCAGCACTTGTTCGCCGTTCACTTCGGCGTTTTCCATCCAGACAATGTCGTGGGTCAGGGCCGCGACTTGTTCGGAGGTCAGGCTGACGCCGAGCGACAGGTTGAGCTCCTGTTTGCTGGCGATCGCGTTGTTCATCAGGTACTTGAACAGGCCCTCGTCGGAGGTCTGGCCATCGATGAAACGCTGGCCAAGGCAACGCTAAAGATTGCGATATCGATTACGCCAGCCCAGCAAATGCACTCAACGCTGCGCACAGTAAAGGTCCTACGCCAACCTCGGAATCAGGCACCTTGCAACGTTGGAACGATGAAGCTTATAGTCCGCCGCGTCGTCCTCATGGCGACCGGGTTTGGCGACCTGACTAACGAGTGCGAGAGCTGTCTGCTTATTTGCAGGCGCCTCCGCATCCGCAAAACTGCTTTTTATGGCAGTTGTGCGCGGGAGACCTTCGGGTCTGCCGGTTACTCGTTTCCGGTTCGCCAACCTGCGTACAACTGCCACCCCATTTCGTTTGGCGACGATCTGCTGGCGGTCTCAGCAAACTAAACGAGGATTCACCTATGGATAGATACATGCCCCTTACCGGAATCGACTTGATCCCGGCTGCACTGCTTATTGATACCCAAGCGCCACTCGATGTCCTGCAAGCCATGGCGGATTACCGCATTCGCACGGTCACGCAGGTGTTGGAAAATATTGCCTATCGCGCCGAGATTGGTTGCGACACGGTGGTGCTGTCGGACTTTTCCAAACTGCTGGTCATTCCGTTGCGTGATGGTTGTGATTTGATGGATGTAATTGGTCGGCGGCTGCGGGCGCAGGTTGCGGGATAAATGAAAACGGGCGACCTTTTGGGTCGCCCGTCTTGTGTCATGAGCAATGGATAATCTTTTTCACACAGCAGGTGCACTCGTCACGGGAACACGCTGCTGAGGCAGTGTCACATCGTAAACATGCTGCTCACAGCCCTGACCAATAAACTGGAACTCCACCAAATAGACCTTGCTTCGTTCTGGCGTGAAAGTGCTCTTCAATGGGCCGCAACGATAATTGCCGCCGGCGCCCCTGCCATTCGAATATCCCGATACCTCAAAAGGCTTATCGGCATCGGCCTGTACTTCCAACTGCGGAAAGCGTTTAACAGTGGCGCTATTGGCCACTTCGTTGAGTTTGGCGATCCAGCCGAACACCTTGCCCTGGCCGGAATCCACCACAGTCCCTAGTACTTCCATTCTCTGGTCAGTATCTGCCGCACGGCGGACCGAAAACTCTACTGGAAATGTGTAGCCCGACGCTTTCATGATGACCTTGGCGTGCTGCGCATCGACAGCTACCGTGTTTTGGTGCAGTTGGATACCGTCTCTCAGCAGACTGGGGGACGAATCCCTGACGTTGGAATCGCAGCCTGACAATGTGAAAATCAGGATTAGTATTGGCAGTGGGATTCTTTTCACTTCTAGATATCCATATTAAATGTATGCCCGGTGAAAAAGCGAAGTGGAACGATTTGTTTTCCTGCTATGCCAAATAAAATAAACCCGCTTCTACCTTCCCTCTCACGAGTCGTACCTTAGCCTTGACTGAAGGCCGGTTAACGGCGTCCATTTTCCATTTCTATTTCTTCAGGAAGCCCACTCCGTTTTATCAGAAAAATGACCTTCCCGCCAAAGACGCACTAACTTCGTTGCGGCTCTTTTTGACCACGCTCCATTTTTATCCAGAGGACACTCTTTCAGCACACGAATAGACTCACCATCTTTATCCATCCGAATCAATCCAACATCCAAGTTCCGGCCAAAGGTGTATTCAACATACTCTTCAGTTTCTGCAACCTTATCCATCTCTATATAAAAGGCCATATAACCCTTCTCAGTTACCTAATAGACTTGGGTATCTCCAAAAAAAGGGATTTATTTCCTGACCAGCGCATCGGCCAAACAAATAAATCCGTCCCCATTCCTGCTGGCCGCGCGCAAGGCCGGGCGTTCGTTGATGGTGCCGAGCGCGAATGCCGAGGAGGCGTGCCTGGCGTCGGGGTTGAAGGTGATTGCGGTGGATCATCTGCTGCAGGCCGTGGCGCATTTCAATGGACACACGCCGGTAGAACCCTATGCCTCCGATGGATTGATCCACGCCAGCAAACCCTACCCCGACCTGAACGAAGTGCAGGGCCAGCAAGCCGCCAAACGGGCGTTGCTGATTGCTGCAGCCGGCGCGCATAACTTGCTGTTCAGCGGACCTCCGGGAACGGGCAAGACGCTTCTGGCGAGTCGCCTGCCAGGGCTGTTGCCGCCCCTGGCCGAGTGCGAAGCACTGGAAGTGGCGGCGATTCAGTCAGTCACCAGTTGCGTCCCGTTGAGTCATTGGCCGCAGCGCCCCTTCCGACAACCGCACCACTCGGCTTCAGGCCCGGCGCTGGTCGGTGGCGGCTGTAGGATTTGGAAATAAATGCGACTTTTTTGAAATTAATGCGACGAGCTTCGTGATGATATTCAGTCGACGCGAGCTCGCGGGGTAAGAACTCGTTAGCTGGGCGTACCCCGCTCGCCATCGAAACGAACAATGACAGATGGGTGTGACACATGCCGTCAACGACAAACTGATTTCACACTCCCAGAAATTTGCCGGATGCTGTTCTGCAGCACGTACCGGGGCGGAAGGTGGAGCCATGTTTGCTTAAGTCATGCCCAAAGATACTTACCGCTTCTACCGGACTCGGCTGAAACTGCTACTTGGCATCCCCTGCGACTCTTCCAATCTGGACGTCCACGAACTGATCGAAAGCGGGTTCACGTCCAAGAGAATCACGTCACTCTGCGACCTTGGCGTGATGAGCCCGTTTGACCGCGACCAAATCATTGCCATTAAAACCTTGAGAGTCAGATCTGTACGTAATCAACGACTCTCTGTAGACGAGAGTGATCGGCTGTTCAGATTTGTCCACGTCACCGCCATGGCCAGGCGCTTTTCGGGGACGAATGAAGGTCAGGCGATGGCTCTCAAATCCAAGGATCGGCTTGCTGGCAGGAGACCACTTGAGATGCTCTCCACCATCCCAACAAGCGGACCTTACGGCTTGGTAGCCGCATTCAAACGAAGACGTCTTAGCACGGGACTCTCGCCTCCGCTTATTTCTACTTTAAACTCGGCATAAGCCGTTTCAAGATCATCATATTTCCGTAGACCACCCTCGGTAAAATTATATGCCCCTGGAACGTCCCGCCATTCAATAGGAGCCACAATTTTCCCTGTACAAGCATCGCTGATCAATTTTGACAGTGCATCAGACAAATCTCTGACCTCGGCATCAACAGACGAATATTGAGCAAGAAGTTGCTCCAATTTCTCTGCGCTCTTGGCTAAGAGTACTTGATCCATTTTCAGTCTCCTTTAATTTCCAATTGTTCCTATGTGCGTAGGCAGTGACCACGAGGCACGATTTGGCACAACATATTGTATCGCGCCGCCAGGTCTTGACACCAACCCTCCGAGCTCAGTCGTTGGAGCAACTTTGCTCACAAAGACGGTCGCCGGACCACTTGGAGAAATCTGATAGATATCATACAACTGCGCCTCACTCCTTACAGGTAAACCAAAATAATCAGCAAGGCTATACCCAGATTTTGAAGCCGCATTTAGATCAGCCGCTGTCGTGAAAAATGGCGAATATGGGGAAACCGTCTGCCCTTGAGGAACAATTTTAACCAACGGTGAATTTGTCGTTAGCAGTTTCGGTGTACCTGATCCAGACCCCAACTGGTCTACTGCCCGTGCATATATTTTGCTTATGTCGGCGGTTGGGTCAGCGGCGCCAAGCTCTCTTAAAAGCTGCTGTCCTTGGAATGTGGACAAATAGCTATCAGCAGTTCTTCGATCAACGCCATACGTCTTGAACGTGCTGACGCTATCAATCTCTGCCGTGTGCGTTGCACGAAGCGTATCGAGGTCAGGCACCACATCTTTTGCACCTTTTGAAGTCGATGGTGCCGCCGCAGATAGAGACCTAATCCCATAAAGCCCCGCTAGGGCCGCCGTTGCAGCCTGGAGTGACATTACGAGATCATAACGACTTTCAATTTCATCTCTCGACAATCCTGACTCTTTCACTATTGCCGTTATAGCAGCATCTCTAGTTATACTTTCCGAATCCAAGCCTTGCAGAACAGCCTCAACATTCGCGGAGTCTTCAGGGTATATATCTTTATAGAGCAACGAGTAGCTTACAGAGTCGCCGTACTCTACAAGCGCTTGCTTGGCCATTGCAACTAAACGACCACACTCCGCACCCGCTTTATTTCCAGCGGTACACGCCGCTTGAATAGCCGCATCCCTATCCTTATCTAGTTTTTTTGTATCTGCTAACTTCTGTGCTTCTTCGGGCGTAATCGTGCCCTCACGCTCCTTAAGCGTTAGAGCTTTCTTTACGCTTGCCTCTTCAACACTAAGATAATTATTCTCTACCGCGTTTTTACTTGCTTGCGCGCCAGCGATAGCATCTGCTGAACTTCCACCAACAAGCCCGCCCGCCAAACCACCGGCCAAGGTCGAAAGCGCCGAAACCTTCTGCTTTTCAGCCTCAGTCAGTTGATCGCTGGTCTTGCCCGGATAGAGCTGACTAGCAACCAGCTCGCCAATGCTTGCCCCTGCCGCTCCAGCTAAAGCGGAGTTCTGCTGGGATTTAGCCAACACCGCCCCGAGCAAGGCATGAGCCATGATCCTGGCTTCAAGGTTGTCGCCTGTACTGTCCTTGATGACACCGGCCAAATAAGGCGCCGATGCTCCCGCTATGGCCTGGCCGATATTCCCGCCCGCCAATCCTTGAATCGCAGCAGTCACAGCCTGTGCAGCCCTTTGCAGATCGCTACCGGTGCCATACTGCTGCATGACTGTATTGGTGATCTGGGTAGCTATCTGCTCCTTACTTGGATCGGTGTTCCCCTCCTTAATCAGCTTTTGGCGGGCATCCTCGACCGCCAGGGGATCCTTCTGCGCCTTCGCGGCTTCAATCGTCCCTTGAGTACGAATGATGTCCATCGCCTGATTGCCGATATCACCAATCAGCTGCGCCTGGCGCAGGCGGTTCTGTTCTTTCTCCTTGTCGAAAATCGGACTCAAAGCATTGTTGGCGTGTTCGACGTCACGGCTCAGCGATGCCACATCTTGCTGTTGCTGATCTTTGTCGCGAATGGTGATTTCACCGTTCGAAACAGCCGAATAGGTGGTACTGCTGTCATGCCCGTTGTTGTTTGCCCCTACCAGCAGCATGCTGCCCATGTTGCCCATGAACATCGAGCCCGCATCCCCACCAGTACCTCCACTGACACTTTGATGCTGGCTACTGAAGTCGGCTTTATTACCTATGTCCGTCCAACCCAGAGTACCTGTGTTCAGCTTGTTCTTATCGGCGCTGGCAGTACTTCCGATCACGCTGCCATTGAGCTGGGTATGCTCGCCTACGGTGACCTGATAACCATCCTTGCCAGCAAACAGGCCCGTCTGTTCTTGCACGCTATTGAAGTTAGACTTGATCTTGTCCTGGCTGACGCTGAGCGAACCACTACCCGTCATGCTGCCGATGGTGAAGCTAGCGCCACCGCTGACATTGGCCTGCTTGGAGTCAAAACGGTCACTGTCTCGCAGACTGCTCATAGTCAGGTTGCGACCGATATCAGCAACCACTTTTTGCGCCGAGGCTTGCGCACCTTCCAAGGTGGTATCCCGACCGCTATTCAGGGTCAGTTGATTGCCCGCATTGACGGTAGTTTCCGTCCATACGGTTCCATTACCCTTTTCCTTGCCGGTACCACTATTGGCGTTGGCAAAGATACTCAGGCCTGCTCCGCTGGAGCCCACCCCCAAACTGACACCGACAGCCCCACCACCGCTCTTATTGGAACCATCCAGCTTTTGCGTATTGGCCCCCGCACGCATATCAATGTCGCGAGCAGCCGACAGCACTACGTCGTGCCCCGCCTGCAGCTTACTGCCAATGACCGAGATGTCGCCCGTTGCAGCGCCCGGTTGTCCATTACCGGTAGCAATGACATGCAGATCATTTCCTGCAGTTAAACTGCTTCCCTGGCTGACACTTTGCTCCTGGACCTGCTTGGAGCTGGATTTTTGCGCCCCCAGAGACAAGGCAATACCCACAAAACTACCTTCCTTCGCGCCAGACTCTAATGCCTGAGCGCCCTGCCAAGCCTGATACCCAGACAAACCAGCCTTGATTCCCTGGAGCGCGGCAAGACGAGTGTCATCTTCGTGCTTGGCTTCCTGGGCGGTTTGCACCGCAGTGTTGACGGCTTCTCCCACCACACCCGACAAGGCAAGTGTCAGGCCACTTTTTTTGCTCTCCTGGCTAGTCCGGGTAGAGCTGTCACTCGCGGCGTCGATGATCCTGACATTTTTCCCGATCAGACTAATGTCCTTACCAGCGACCACATCCGAGGCCTTGACTGTAAGGTCCTTACCGGCGGTGATATTCACATTACCCAGCACACTGCCGACCGTGCTGGCCTTCTGGGTCTGGCTCTCGGTGTCCTGCTTATAGGTGTTCTTGGACGACCCCAAGGTGACACCAATCCCGCCGGAACTGATCAAGCCCGATTTCTTGGTCGATTGGCTATGCTGCGCGCTGAAGTGCTCGACATCGCTTTCGATGCGAATGTCATTACGTGCCTGTAGGTTGGTCTCTTCGGTCGACACCACGTTACTGGCGGACACCACCAGGTTGTTACCCGCCTGAACCAGCGTGGTGTTTCCGCTGAGCGTCGACCCCGTCAATGACGTGCTGCTGGAGGAGTCACTGCTCATCTTGCTGGTGCTGGACAGACCAAAACCGCCCGACTTGGACTTCGCGGACGCACTGAACTGACTGTTCTGTGCGGCATTCAGATTGACATCGTTGCCAGCAAGAACCTCTAGGGCACCCTTGTCACTGTTCACGGTCGAGCCCGTGATATTGATGTCATTGACCGCGACTAAAGTGGTTTTTCCTTCAGCTTGAATAACCGACGAAACGGCTTCTTCATTGCCGCTTTCGGTCATCGTCGACTTTTTCTTACCCCACGAGCCTTTCTTGGTTTTCGAGTAGTAGGAGTAATCACTGTTTTCCGCCGTGTTCAGACTCAGCTCATTGCCTGCGTATACATACGCCTCATTGCCTGCGTTCACCCGACTGGCTGTGACCTCAAGATCCTGACCCGCACTCAAGGCAACGTTGCCCCCCGCAGTGACAGTCGTAGACACCTGACGGACGTGATCCTCCTGACTCGTCACCTTCTTGGTCTTGTCATACGAATGCTGCTCATCCGCCGCCGAAGCCAGTGTCAGATCGCCAACAGCGCTCATGCTCACATCGCGTTTGGCCTCGATCTGGCTGGCGATGGCGGTGATATCCCGGCCGGCATTGACCTTCAGGTCCTGCCCCACATCCACGTCTGAGCCATATTGGGTAATGGTCTGATCCCGATGCCGCCCGCGCTCGCCGCTGACGATCCGTTCGGCTGATGTGAGGTTGACGTCGCGACCGGCAGTAATCGTGGTATCAGCACCGCTCTTCACTACGCCGCCGACGTTGTTGATGTCCCGCCCGGCGTTGATCGTCAGGCTGTTGGCCGCTTCGATGCGCGCGGCGTTGTCGACGAAGTCGGTGCGCTCGCTGCGATAACCACTGCTGCTTTCGTGGGTGGTGACGGTGCGCTCGTTGATCACATCGCCCCGGGTGGCGGTCACCGATACGTCACGACCGGCGATGATGCCGCCGGCCTTGTTGGTGAGGTTGTTGCCCGCCAGCAGGTCGAGGCGATTGCCGGCTTCGACAAGGCCGCTGTTGACCAGGTCGTTGCCGGCGGTGGCCGACAGGTTGTTGGAGGCGCGCAAGGTGCCGGCGTTGTTCAGATCCTTGCCGGCGATCAGGGTCACGTCGCTGCCCTGGATCAGCGCGCCGTTGGCGGCCAGGCGGTTGTTGGCGTTGGCCAGGTACAACACCGGCACCAGCACTTGTTCGCCGTTCACTTCGGCGTTTTCCATCCAGACAATGTCGTGGGTCAGGGCCGCAACTTGTTCGGAGGTCAGGCTGACGCCGAGCGACAGGTTGAGCTCCTGTTTGCTGGCGATGGCGTTGTTCATCAGGTACTTGAACAGGCCCTCGTCGGAGGTCTGGCCATCGATGAAGCGCTGGCCGGTACGGGCAACCACGGCTTGCTGGATCAGGCGTTGTTCATAAAGACCGTCACCCAGGCGTTTGGCGCTTTGATCGGGGTCGTAACCCAGGTTGGACAGCAGGTAGTCCGAGCTCATGAATTGCTTGAGGTCGGTGAGCACCGGGTTGGTTTCGATCAGGTACTTGTGCGGCTGGGACTTTCCGGCGTTGCTCGGCAGGCCTTTCACGCGGTTGATCGTGACCGGTGTACTGGTGGACGAGGTGACGGTGACGCCGGTGAGGGTCCAGCTTTGTGGGCCGGTGCCGGTCGGGGTGGTGCTGCTTTCCTGGCTCAGACGGAACAGGCCGTTCTGGCTGGTGGGCAGGCTGAAGCCGGGCAGGCTGACCGGGTTGACCTGCTGTTGAGCCAGGTCGGGCGGCAGTTGTTGGTTCAGGGTGATGCGGGTGGAGAACTGGCTGCCCGAAGCACCGGTGCCGGTGCGCGGACCACTGCCCACATAGGTGTAGCCAGGGCGTACGACACTGTTATCGATATTGTTCTGGGCGTTGATGTTGACCGCGCCCGCAGCCTGGATCACGGCGGCGTAGCTTTGGTCGCTGGAGGCGATTTTCGTGGAGCTGCCTAAGTTCGGATACTCCATTTCGGTCATGCCGATAAAGTTGGCCAATCCGGCCTCAAGACCACCCACGTCGTTGGGGTTATAGCCCGCGCTTTCGAACCAGTACTTGTCGGTGAAATTACTGGCCGCGCTGTACCATCCGCTGGCGTTGCGGGTGCGTTCGGAGCGAAACACCCGGGTGGTCTCGGTTTCGCCGGTCTCGATGCCGCTGTTGGTGAGGTTGACCAGCGAGGCACTCAGATTGCCGCCGGTGGCAATGGTGCTGCTCTGGTTCAGCAGGTCACCACCGCTCAGGGCAAGGTTCCCGCCCGCCGTGATGCTGGACGCGGCACTGGCCTCAGTGACTTCGAATTTGTCGCGCTGCACGATCTCCCAGACATGGTTTTGCTTGCCGCTGCAATCACCGGCATTGACCCCTTCGATACAGGTGATTTCGTCAATTTTGGCGGTGTAGATGCCCTGGTTGCTGGTGGTCAGCACTGCGCGGATGTTTTGGATCGTACTCGCCGCCAGGCTCATGCTGCCGTCGCTTTGAATCGACGCCGAACTGTTGACGATGCTGTCGGCCCGGGCGCCTTGCCCGTTACGGTCAATCGTGAGATTGCCCAGGCTGTAGATGTTGGCGTAGCTGTTGTTCAGCGCATTGACCCGCAGGCTCATGTTGCCGCCGCTGAAGATCAGCCCGTGATCATTGACCACCGACCCGGTGGTCACAGTCAACCCTTGACCACTGCCCAGGGTCCCCGTGTTATAGAGGCCGCCGGCGTTCACGGTAAGGTTGGCAGCAGACGTCAAGCGACCGGCGTTGTTCAGTTGGCCACCCACTGACACGGTGGTGTCCCCCCCTCCGGCAATGCTGGCGGCCGCGCTGACGTTCAGTTGTGCAGCGCTAAGGCCAAACGTTCCCAGGCTGCTGACCCGGCCATTGCCCGAGTACGTGCCACCGAGCGTCAGGCTCAGGCTGTCGTCACTCGCGATCAGGCCATCGTTATTCCAGTTACCGCCGTTACCGGTCAGTGTGCTGACGGCCAGCAGTTGACCGCTGGCCGTCTGGTTGAGGCTGTTGATGTTGACGGTCAGCCGATCGGCCTGAATCACGCTGCTGTTGGTCCAGCCGTCAGCGGTCAGGGTCAGGCCAGCGCGAGTGACGAAGTTGCCGCCGGCACTGCCCAGTAGTCCGGTGGCGATATCAAAAATGCCGGTGCCGACATGCAGCACATTGCCGCCGACGTTCAACAAACCACCAGCACCGAGGGTCAGGTCGTTGTTGGCGGATTCCACCGTGCCGTTGCGGTTGTCGAACAGGCCGCCGATGGTAAATGAGGTTTTGCCATTGCTACCCAGCGCGCGAAGTTGACCGTTATGGTTGTCGAGGCTGGCAGCGGTGATGGTCAGTGTGCTTTCACTTTCGATGATGCCCAGGCGGTTGTTCAATGCGCCGCGCAGGCTCAGATCGACCTGTTGCCCGGCAATCTGCCCGTCGTTGTCGCCGCTGTTGTCGAAGTCTTTAGCCGTGACGCTGACCAACCCCTTGGCGTAGAGACCCCCATTGCGGTTGTCGAAGTTGCCGTTGGTGCCGGCATCGACGATGGCATCACCGGTTTGCGCGGTGATCCGCCCGCCGTAGTTGTCGATGCCGGCCAGTGCCTTGAGGTCCAGGCTCTGGGCCTGAATGATCCCGCCCTGACGATTGTTGTTCAGGTCATAGCCGTTGCGCAGTACACCCGTGATGTGGCTGCTGAAGGCGCCTTGCAGGCTGGAGAGCACGCCGCCGCGGCTGTCGAGGCTGGCAGCGGTGATGTCGAGGTTACCGTCCTTGGCGACGATGCGCCCGCTCTGGTTATCGATGGCACCACTGGTTTTTACTGTCAGATCGCCCTGGCTTTGCAGGCTGCCTTTGGCGTTGTCGAGGCTGGCGGCATTCAAGGTCAGGCCAGCGTCGCGGCTGAAAATCAGACCGTTCGCACTGTTTTGCACCGTACCACTGGCAGTGAGGGTCAGCAGTTTGTTGGCTGCAACAGTACCGCCATTGCGGTTGTCGAGGCCGCCGGTCAACAGGTTCAGAAGTCCCTGGCTGGCCAGCTTGCCGCCCTGGTTGTCGATCTGATTGGCGCGGGTAATCACCAGCGGGCCGAGACTGGCCAATTGGCCGTTGGTATTGGTCAAGGTGCCGAGCAGATCAAGGGTGACCGCGCCATTGCCAGCCAGGCTGCCGGCGCCGTTGTTCAGGTCCGTACCGGTAAAACTGATGCCTTCCTGAGCATTGATGGTGGCATTGGCGTTGTTGAGGAAGGTGGCCTGGATACCCAGACCGGCACCGCTGTCGATCAGGCCACCCTGACTGTTATCCAGTGTCCCGGCAATGACGAAGGTTTGCGCACCGCCACTGGATAGAATGCCTTTTTCGCTGTTGTCGAGGCTGGCCGCCGTGACCTTCAGCGTACCGTGACTGACCAAGGCCCCCTCATTGCCGTTACGCACCGCGCCGGTGAGATCTACCAGCACGTCACCGTCACGGCTCGATAACGTGCCGCGATTGCGGTTGTCGAGGCTGCCGCCCAAAAGGCTCACGCCTTGCCAGCCAGAGATCAGGCCATTGAGGTTGGTGGTGGTCTCGGCGGTGACGTCCAGTTGTTGACGGCTGAAAAGCATGCCGTCGCTATTGTCCAGATTACGCCCGGTCAACGTATAACTTTGACTGCTGGAGAGTTCGCCGCCCTGGTTGTTCAGGTCCCGCAGGTTGCGGATGCTCAACTGGCCGGTGGTGGTGATCAGGCCTTTGGCATTATTCAGATCGCCCATGGCACCGCTGAAATCGATGGCTATCGCGCTGCCCAGCAACGAGCCGCCGCTCTGGTTATTCAAGCCGGCGGCGGTGATGCTCAGGTTGTGGGCGGCGTTGATCAGTCCTTGGTCCTGATTGTCGAGCTGCCCGTTAACCTGAAGGGCGACGTCGGCCCGACTGGTAAGGGTGCCGCCGTTGTTGTTCAGGCTGTCGGCCTGTACGTCGACGTTGGCCGCAGCGATCAGACCTTTGAGATTGGTCAGCGCCTGCTGCACGCGCAGGGTCACTGCCTGATTGCCGACCAGTTTGCCGTTGCTGTTGTCCAGGCTGTCGGCCGCCAGCGTAAAAGCCTGGGCGCTGGAAATTTCGCCGCTGCGGTTGTCCACCTGCGCGAGATTTTTCAGCACCAGCACCGGGGCGTTGATTAAACCGTTCTGGTTGTTCAGTTCGCCGTGATTCAGATCCAGGGTCAGCAACGTGCCACTGGTGAGTTGTCCGCCATCGTGTTGGTCGAGGCTGTTGACGGTGGCCGTCAGGGCCTTGTTGCTGGCGATCCGACCCTTGTTGCTGTTATCGACCTTACCGGCGTTGACGTTCAGGCTGTCGAGGCTGGTCAGTTTGCCGTTCTGGTTGTTCACCAGCCCCGTGGCGTTGATGCTCAGAACCTGACCGGCGTTCACCAGTCCCGCCACGTTATCCAGAGTCGCCATGCGCAGCGTCGCGGTGGCCAGGCTCGATAATTCACCAGTGCGATTGTTCAGGTGGCCAAGGGTTGCACTGAGTTGGCCGGTACTGGTGATCAGACCGCCGCCATTGAGCACCTGATTGGCCGTGAGGTTGAGGCTGCCATTGCTCAACACCCGGCCGTTGTTCTGGTTGTCCAGAGTTCCGGCGGTCATGTTTGCGGCTTGCGCGGCGCTCAACGTACCGCCCTGGTTGGTCAACGTCTGCGCGGTATTGACCGTCAGGTTGCGGCTGGCCACCACCGTTTTGCCGGTGTTGTCGAGCGTCTGCGCGCTCAGACTGACATCGCCATTGGCGTTACGGCTGTTATCGGCATTGACCCCGGCTTCAATGATGCCGTTATTGGTCAACTGCCCACCGGCGCTCAGGGCAACGCTGTCCCGGGCTGCAACAGTTTGCTGAATCGTCAGGTTGCCTTGAGTTTGAACGTTGACGGAGCTGCCGCCATACACCGCCCCCTGAGTCTCCAGGCTGGCAGCTTTGACACTGACTGCACCGGCAGCCGAGGTCTGCACGAGGCTCAGGTGACCATTGGCGTCGATCTGGATATCACCGCCACTGGCCGCCAGGTTGCCGGCCAGCTTCACCCCGACACCCGCCTCGGTGCCCACCAGCTTGATCGCCCCGGCATACATGCCGCCCAGTGCCGAGGAATCGATGGCCAGTTGTGGCTTGGCGCTGCCGTCTTCCGCGCGGGCGGTGGCGTTGAGGCTGTCGGCGTTGACGTCGTTGCGGCCGGTGACGATGGTCAGGTTCTTTGCCTGGATCTCGGCGTTGATTTTCGCGCTGCGGGTAATGATTTCGAAACGGTCGATGTTGTCGGCGTTCAGGCCGTCACCCTCGATCGACACACTGCCTTGATCGACCTGGAAGCGGTCCAGGCGTCCACCGCCATCGAGCACCGGTTTGCCGGTGGTCAGCGTGACCCGCGGGGTGTTGATGAAACCGCAACCGTTGCAGGTGATGCCATAGGGGTTGGCAACGATGACGCGTGCCGACTGCCCCGCGACTTCGGTGTAACCGCGCAACTGACTGGGGCTGCCACCAATGACTTCGTTGAGGATCGCCTGCGCCGAGCCACTGTTTTTCAGGTGCGGGTTGTCGATGATGATGCCGCCCAACTGCGTGGCCGACGTCTGGGTTGAGCCGTTGTTGAGAATCAGCCCCTGGGCACTGACGTTGTATTCAACGAATTGGTTATGGGACAGGCCACTGCCATTGGGGGTGGCGATGTTAATGATCTGCACACCGTTGCCAGCATGATCCAGCGTGGTGCCGGGCGTGGCGACCACGATGCCGTCGGCTTGCGCCCAGACCGGTTGCCAGAACATGACGTTGGCCAACAGGAACGCCAGCCCGCGTTTGGGCATGCCGCAGAAGCGTTCACGGGTTTTCACCACGGCAGATGGC
Source organism: Pseudomonas sp. MIL9 (assembly GCF_016887925.1). NCBI lineage: Bacteria > Pseudomonadati > Pseudomonadota > Gammaproteobacteria > Pseudomonadales > Pseudomonadaceae > Pseudomonas > Pseudomonas sp. MIL9. Next base: position 144,726 of record NZ_JAFEHE010000025.1, read on the forward strand.
TGGCGAGCAAGAAAAGCGAAGTGGCGAACATCCATGTCGAGGTCTCAAAAAGTCGTTATCAGAGGAAAAAATCCACACTGAAATAGATCGGTGCTTCACGCTCGGTCAGGGCGTCCGGGCGCTCAAGGGAGTGGGCAAAGGTCACGCTGGCGGCCACATGCTGACCTCGGGCGAACAGCTCCACGGAGTTGCTGGACATGCGCCCGTGCTGATCGCCGTTGTAGCGATTGGCGCTGATCACTCCCTGGTCATAACCGAGGCTGGTGCCGTACTCGGCGAACACCGGGTGCAGCCATTCCAGGGTGACGGGGCGGGTCCAGCGCAAGTCGTTGCGCCAGTACCCACCGCTGTCGCCGGACAGCGATTGGTCCTTGTAGCCACGAATGGAGGACAGCCCGCCGAGACTGGTGCGTTGCGGACTGAACAGCACATCCTCACTGCGTTGGCCAGTCATCAGGCTGGTGAAATTGAAGGACTCGCCCCAGACCTTGAACGGCTGCTGGTATGTCGCTGTGGCGGTGTATTTGCGGTAGCGCGCGTTCGGCTCACCCGGTCCCGGATGGTGATTGCCCTGGGCATCCAGCGCGCCGATACCTTCCTGCATGCCGAGGTCGAGGTTAATAAAAGGTTCTTCACGGATTACCGGGAAAGACGCTCTTGATCTTCATGAAAAAGAATTCGCTATCCCGGTAACCGTACGCCA
>NZ_JAFEHE010000026.1:0-79229 GCF_016887925.1 Pseudomonas sp. MIL9
GCACCCACACGAATTGCTTGATTCAGTTGTTAAAGAGCGGTTGGTTAAGAGCTTTCGTCTCAACCGAGGCGCGCATTCTACAGCAGCCTCATTTGCTGTCAAGTGATTATTTTCAGAAGTTTTCAAGGATTCCTTAACAACTTCAACCACTTGCGCTTTCGATCTCTCGTCAGCGGGAGGCGAATTCTACAGCGTTACTCGCTGCTGTCAACACCTCTTTTTCAACTTCCTTCGCGCTTCGATGACCTGAAGCAACTTGCTGCCGAAAACTGCGTAACTCATTGTATTCCAAGGAGTTTTCAGTTTCGACTGCGCCGGAAGTGGGGCGAATTATAGGCTTCCAGAATCTGCCGTCAAGCACTGATTTGGGTTTTCTATCAGACAGACAAAATCACCGCTTATATATAGACGCGCCTGTAACGATTGCGCAGTATATTGCCCATTACCAAGAACAATACCCCCAAGCTCTCTACTTCGGACGATGCCACTCAATGAATGATCAGCCTCGCAGCCTTGCCTCGACCTTGTTTTCGGTCGGCCTGCTATTAATAGCCATGGCATCGATCCAGTCCGGAGCCTCCCTGGCCAAAAGCATGTTCCCTGTTGTCGGCGCACAAGGGACCACCACCCTGCGCCTGATCTTTGCCAGCGTAATCATGCTGCTGTTGCTCCGACCATGGCGGGCGAAGCTCACGGCAAAATCTCTGCGCACTGTCATCGTCTATGGCATGGCGCTGGGCGGAATGAACTTCCTCTTCTATATGTCTTTGCGCACCGTTCCGCTAGGGATCGCGGTGGCGCTGGAGTTCACCGGGCCATTGGCAGTTGCCATCTACGCTTCACGCCGCGCTATCGACTTTCTGTGGATCGCCCTGGCAGCCGTCGGTCTCCTGCTGTTAATTCCCACAGGAGCAACCACAGCGAGCATCGATCTGGTGGGTGCCGGTTATGCGTTGGGGGCCGGTGCCTGCTGGGCGCTGTACATTCTTTTCGGCCAAAAGGCCGGTGCCGACAATGGTGTGCAGACCGCCGCGCTGGGAGTAATGATTGCTGCGCTGTTCGTAGCCCCCATCGGGATTGTTCATGCGGGCGCAGCGCTGCTGACCCCCTCACTGATCCCGATCGCCCTCGGCGTCGCCATTCTCTCCACCGCACTGCCTTACACCCTGGAGATGGTCGCCCTCACACGCATGCCGGCCAGGACTTTCGGCACATTAATGAGTATTGAACCCGCTATTGGCGCCCTTTCAGGGTTGCTGTTCCTCCATGAGTACTTGTCGCTGTCACAGTGGATGGCCATCCTGTGCATCATTCTGGCTTCCGTCGGTGCCACCATGACGATGGGCAGTGCCGCAAAGCCCGCTGTTGCGGCGGATTGATACAGGAATTGACGAGACTCTGGTATTTACCGCTCAATTAGGCCATGTTTAGGCCCGCAACCCAGTGACAGACATGGACTTTTCAAGACAGGGATATCAGAACGCTTCATGCGTAAGCGATTACAGCCGAACCCGGGCAAAAGACCCGGGACGCTACAAGGACAGCAATGAAACGAATTTTGATACTGATCGCCGTACTTGCAGTTGCGGGCTGCGCGGCGACATCCAAAACCCAGATCAAACACGGCAAGAAAGGACTGCATATCAACTGTTCCGGGCTGTCGTCTTCCTGGGACAAGTGTTATGAGAGCGCCGCGAACTCATGCGCGCCCAAGGGCTACAAAGTCATCGCCAAGTCAGGGGATGTCGTGGAAGAGCCAGGGGACTACCCTTTTGGCCTCAATCCGGCCGGGTATACAAGCCGCAGCATGATCGTCATCTGCAAATAGCTTGAAGCCTCCGTGTCAGGCTCTCGGACTTGCAATCTGGCGGCTGGTCTCATCGTAACTGGACTTCAGCACCCTGCGCTGCAGCTCCGGAGTAACGAGCATCCGCGCCACCACCAACGCCCCGATGCATTGCGACAGAATGGCCCAAGCCAGGCTGTCGCTCTCCAGCACCTGCGCCCAGCTTTCCTGAAGCTGGCAGATCCAGTGCTCTGCCTGCTGCCGTATCACTACGTCGGAACGGGCGATCTCGGCACCCAGGGCCGGTAATGCACAACCGGTTTCCGGATGATCGACATGGGACATGCTCAAGTAATGCTTCAAGCATCGCTCGAGTCTATCCCGGTCCTGATCAGCCCCCAGCCGTTCCAGGCTTTGACGCAGCTCACGCTCGACAATGGACGCGAACAGCTCGTCCTTCGACGAGAAATGGTTGTAGAACGCGCCGCCGCTCAAACCGATCGCTTTCATCAAGCCGTCCACGCCCACGCTGGAAAAACCAGACTTCTTGGCCGACACCGAACTGCTTTGCACAGGAAGGTTTCATCGCCTGCCTCACCCGGCGCAGTGCGAACAAACTCCAGCCACTGGTCGATGCCATCAAAGCCAATGGTCACGAGGCCCATGGTTTTGCCTGCGATGCACGCAAGGAAGATGACGTGATCGCACGGGTCGAACAGATCGAAAGCGAAATTGGCCCCATCGAGGCGTTCGTATTCAAGATAATCAGTTGTTCTTCGGCCAGGATCGTCTGGAGGTCGTCCTGGACGCTCTGAGTTAAATATCGATGACCAACCGCCCTTGCGCCGCTCCCGACAGGAGCAGCTCATGGGCGACCTCGGCGGATTCCAGGTTGAACCGGTGCGGATCGAGAATGGGCACCACACTGCCCGCTTCGATCAGTCGCGCCGCCTCCTGAAGGATCCGGCCATGGTACTCACGCCCGTTCCCGGTCAACAACGGTAACAAGGTGAACACGCCGGAATAGGTTGCACCGCGAAAGGACAGCGGCGCCAGGCTGTGCTGCCCCCAACCCAGACAACTTACCACATGACCGTGATAGACCCGTGCCGCCTTGAAGGACGCATCCAGGGTTTCACCGCCTACCGTGTCATAGACAATGTCAAAACCCTCCCCGTCCGTATGCTCAGCCACGTAGGCCTCCACCGACGTCTTTCGGTAATCAATGAAGGTCGCGCCCAAGCCTTCGATGATTTCCTGCTGCCCCGCCGACCCGGTGGCGAACACCTCGGCACCAAACACGCGGGCGATTTGCACCGCCACATGCCCGACACCTCCTGCACCACCGTGAATCAGCACTTTCTGACCCGCACGCACCCGAGCGCGGTCGACCAATCCTTCCCACGCCGTAATCAGCACCAATGGCAATCCCGCCGCTTCGCGCATGCTCAGATTGGCCGGCTTGCGCGCCAGCAAACGCGCATCGACCACCGCGTACTCAGCCAGCGAACCCTGGACACCGCCGATTCCTGTCGCCATGGCATACACCTCATCGCCGGGCAGCCAGTCACTGACGCCCTCGCCTGACGCTTCGACGGTGCCCGCCAGATCCATACCCAGTACCGCTGGCAGTGGCTGGCGAGCATGGGCAGCCTGGCCCGAACGAATTTTCCCGTCTAACGGATTGACCCCGCTGGCCGCGATCCGCACCAGTACCTGTCCCGCTCCAGGCACCGGTCGCTGAATCGAAGCCAGGCGCAGAGGTGCATTAGCAGAGTCAACAATCAGCGCGCGCATATGCATTGAGTCATTCATTTCGGCTACTCCCGTCAAAGGTGGTAGAGCCATCTTCCAGCAAGCCACTCATGCCGATAAGACGCCGAATAGCTATAGTGACCATTCCCATATGGCATCAATGAGAAATCCCGTGGACAAACTCCATGCAATGGCGATTTTCGTCCGGGTGGTCGAACGCGGCAGCTTTTCCGCCGTCGCCCGGGAAATGCAGACCAGCCAGCCGACCATCAGCAAAGTACTGCGCGCACTGGAAATCGAGCTGGGTGGAAAGCTGATCGCACGCAGTACCCGTCGGTTATCCCTGACCGATGAAGGCCAGCGCTACTACAACGAGTGCCGACAAATCCTCGCCGCCGTCGATGCAGCCGAGCACAGCTTCCAATCCGGCAGGGAAACGATTGCCGGTCATCTGCGCATCGGCTCGTCGGTCAGCTTCGGGCGCTTGCAGATTGCTCCGCGCCTGCCGGCATTCCTCAAGCGATATCCAGAGATTGAAATCGACCTGCAACTGAATGATCAGAACCAGGACCTGGTCAGCGAAGGCCTGGACGTGACGTTCAGGATCGGACAAATGAATGACAGTGGCCTGATCGCTCGTCACATCGGCACCACCCACCGGGTAACCGTCGCAACGCCCGCCTACCTCAAGCAACACGGTGAACCACAAACACCGCAGCAATTGAGCGAACACAACTGCCTGCTATTCAACCTGCTGAACAGTCAGAACCTGTGGGTTTACCAGCGCGATGGACAACTTCATGAGGTGCGGATCAAGGGCAACGCCCAAAGCAACAACTCCGAGGCGATTCGCGAGATGGTGCTGGGTGGCCTGGGCATTGCAATGTCGCCGGTGTGGCTGTTCAGCGAGGATCTGAAAGCCGGGAGAGTGACCGCGATTCTGCAGAATTACACTGCGCAATCGCTGCCGATACACGCGGTGTCCCCGGCGAATCGTCGTCAATCCGCCAGGGTCAAAGCCTTTGTCGACTACATGAGCCAGGCGCTGGAAGCAGCGCCCGACTTGCAGGCGATCAAATAGCCGCGGTGCGCGTGTTCAACCATTCCAGGGCCGCACCATCGAGCAACGGGCTCAAGCGCTTGCGCACTTCGGCGTGATAAGCATTGAACCACTGCTTTTCTTCTTCCGTCAGCAGCGACGGCTCCAGGCAACGAGTGTCGATCGGGCACAGGGTCAGGGTTTCGAATTTCAGGAACTCGCCGAATTCGCTGGTGCCTGCTTCGCGGTTCATCGCCAGGTTTTCGATCCGCACACCCCAGCGGCCCGGACGGTAAGTGCCTGGTTCGATAGAGGTGATCATGCCCGGTTGCATCGCGGTTTGCGGTGCAGGTGCGGCTTGATAGGCAATGACTTGCGGACCTTCGTGAACGTTGAGGAAGTAGCCAACGCCGTGACCGGTGCCATGGCCGTAATCGACGCTTTCGGCCCAGATTGGCGCACGGGCGATCGAGTCCAGCAGCGGCGACAGGATGCCTTTCGGGAATTGTGCACGGGACAAGGCAATCACGCCTTTGAGCACACGGGTGCAATCGCGCTTCTGCTCGGCCGTCGGTGTACCGACCGGTACCATCCGCGTGATGTCCGTGGTGCCCCCCAGGTACTGGCCGCCGGAATCGATCAGCAGCAGACCATCACCTTCGATCACCGCGTGTTCTTCTTCGGTGGCGTGGTAATGCGGCATGGCGCCGTTGGCGTTGAACGCGGCGATGGTGTTGAAGCTCAGCGACACATAACCCGGACGGCGCTCACGGGCGGCGGTCAGTTTCTCGTCGATGGTCAGCTCGGTGATGCGCTCGCTGCCCGCGAGTGCCGAGTCCAGCCAGGTGAAGAATTCGCAAAGCGCCGCGCCATCCTGTTCCATGGCCTGACGGATGTGCTCGGCGTCAGCCAGGCTTTTTTGCGACTTGGCCAGGGTGGTCGGGTTCAAGCCTTCGATCAACTTGACGCCGCTGTCGAGGTTATCCAGCAATCCTGCCGTGACCCGCGCCGGGTCGACCAGCAAGCTCGCCCCTTTCGGAACGGCGCGCAGTGCTTCGGCCACTTCGCTGTAATCGCGCAGGGTCACGCCATCCTGTTCAAGGACCGCACGCAGTTCGGCATCGACCTTGCTCAGTGCCACGAACAGGGTTGCCTGCTGCTGGCTGATCAAGGCGAAGGAAACGAACACCGGATTGAACGACACATCGCCGCCGCGCAAGTTGAACAGCCAGGCGATGTCATCGAGGGTGGCGATGAAGTGCCAGTCAGCGCCGCGCGCCTGCAGGGTTTCCCGCAGTTTGGCGAGTTTTTCGCCACGGCTGACGGTCGCCTGCGGAGGCAAGTGCTGATAGATCGGCTCGTTCGGCAGGCTCGGGCGGTCGCTCCAGACCTCGCTCAACAGATCGATATCCGTGCGCAGACGAGCGCTGCGTTCTTCCAGCTTGCCGCTCAAGGTACGTGCGGAGGCCACGGCCATCACCGCGCCATCGACCGCGACCACACCGCCTTCCGGGGTTTGCTCGGCCAGCCAGTCCAGCGGCCCCGGCTGACCCGGTTGCAGCTTGACCAGTTCGATGCCGCTGCCCTTGAGTTCCTTGGTCGCCTGCTCCCAGTAACGGCTGTCGGCCCAGACGCCAGCAAAGTCCGCAGTCACGATCAGGGTGCCGACCGAGCCATGGAAGCCGGACAACCACTGCCGCCCCTGCCAGTAGCCCGGCAGGTATTCGGACAGGTGCGGGTCGGCCGACGGCACCAGCAGGGCGTGAATGCCCTCGCGGCTCATCAGTTCACGGGTTTGCGCCAGGCGCTGGGGCACCGATCCATTGATCGAAGACTGCGTACTCATCATGACTCCTGCTAACCACTCATCATTATTGTTTAGCGCCGATCGGTGTCGGCGCTTCGAGGCACTACTGCCAGAATGCCGGAGCACTGGCGCAGGCCGTTTTAATCAGTTGTACCGCTTGATCGATATCCTGCTCGGTGGTGAAACGCCCCAGGCTCAAGCGAATGGTGCGACTCGCCGAACGAGCGTCATGCCCCAGGGCCAGCAGCACATGGGACGGAGCATTGCTCGCGGAATTGCAGGCCGAGGTCGCGGAAAACGCGATCGACGCGAGCAACGCCGCCGAATTGAACTCGCCCTCACTGAAGGTCAGGCTCAGGGTATGGGGGATGCGTCGGGTCGGGCTGCCATTGAGGCGTACGCCGGGAATGCCCAGCAATTGATCGAGCAGGCGTTCACGCAGACGCACGATCAAGGCTTTTTCTTCATCGAACGCAGCCGCCGCCAGAGCGAATGCCGCGCCCATGGCGGCAATCTGGTGGGTGGCCAGGGTCCCGGAACGCAAGCCGCCCTCGTGACCGCCACCATGAATCTGCGCCTGCAAACGCTGGTGCGCGCGCGGCCCGACATACAACGCACCAATGCCTTTGGGCCCATAGATTTTGTGCGCCGAGAACGACATCAGATCCACCGGCCATTGCGCCAGATCGATCTGCACTTTGCCTGCCCCCTGCGCCGCGTCGACATGAAACAAGGCGTCGCGATCACGCACCACCTGGCCAATGGCCGGGATGTCGTTAACCGTGCCCAGCTCGTTGTTGACCAGCATCAGCGACACCAGGAAGGTGTCCTCGCGCATGGCTTCGCTGACGGCTTGCGCGGTGATCAGGCCGTCGCCGTCCGGCACCAGATAGGTCACTGCCACACCCGCGTCCTGCAATTGTCTTGCGGTATCGAGGATGGCCTTGTGTTCGATCTGGCTGGTGATGATGTGGCCGCCGGCAACGCCGCGGGCCTGGGCAACACCCTTGAGGGCAAGGTTGTTCGATTCGGTTGCGCCGGAAGTCCAGACGATCTGTTCAGGCGTGGCGCCAACCAGTTCGGCGACCTGGCGCCGGGCCTGCTCGACGGTTTGCCGGGCCTGCTGGCCGAATGCGTGGGAGCTGGATGCCGGGTTGCCAAAGTTGCCGCTGAAACCCAGACACTCGACCATGACCTTGATGACCCGCTCATCCACCGGCGTGGTGGCGGCATAGTCGAAATACAACGGACGTTTATTCATAAAAGACTCGCAGAGCGTGTTCCGGGATCAGGAGGCTCGTCACTGTAAACATCAACACGCAGCCTCGTGAGCGGCGCCCGGTTTCAGAACGTTACCAATACCTGATCGGATGCTGTTAAAGAAGTACCACTTCATTAAAAGTGCGTAGGAACGCTCCTGAAAAGCGAGCTTAACAGGCATCGGGCGACCGGTTGAAGCAATGCGTCAGCGAAAGCTTTCGAGCAGCAGCGGATACAGCGAAGCCACCAGCAACGCGGCCATGCCCCAGTTGAACAGGCGCAACCAGCGACGGTCCTTCAGGACGTTGCGCAACAGCGTGCCGCACGCAGCCCAAACGCCAACGCTCGGCAGGTTGATCAGGGCGAATACCGCGGCAATCACGATGACATTGGTGAAGTAACCCTGCATCGGCGTGTAGGTACTGATGGCACCAATGGCCATGATCCAGGCTTTGGGATTGACCCATTGGAATGCAGCGGCGCCGAAGTAGCTGATGGGTTGCCCTCCAGCCTGTTCGCCGTCCGAGACCGGCCCGGAATGGGCGATTTTCCACGCCAGATACAGCAAATACGCAGCGCCGACATAACGCAGCGCGGTGTAGAGCAATGGATACGTCTGAAACACCGCGCCCAGGCCAAAGCCCACCGCCACGACCAGCACGAAAAATCCGCAGGTAATGCCGAGCATGTGAGGAATGGTGCGGTTAAAGCCGAAGTTCACCCCGGATGCCAGCAACATTGTGTTGTTCGGGCCTGGCGTGATTGAGGTGACAAGGGCGAACAGGGCGAAGCCCAGCAGCAGATCAAGCGAGAGTGTCATGGGTGGCAGTCCATCAGGGTCGATCAAGTAACGACCCTATCGCACACCCCGGGTGAAACCCACGGACAGTTGGGTAAAACTTCCGGCAGTACAGTTTTCGCTTAGCTAGGACGACCGTGAAGCTGTACAGCGCGTCCAGCGTTCATCTCACCCTGCTTGTCGAAGCCGAACGATTTTTGCGGTTCGCCGAGCAATTCAGCTTTTTTCGCCTGGTATTCGTCGAAGGACAGACCCCGGCGATTCAACGCCTCCAGCGCAAGCTCCCTGGTTTCTTCAGCGGTGTAAGGGCGCAACTCCGGCGAAGTCTGACTGGCGCATCCGGCGAGAACGGAGACGGTCAGCAGCAACAACGTGGCGATCAGAGGTTTCATGTTCAGGCGTCCTGGCATCTGGGTTCGGGGCAATGAACACAGGCTACTCGCGTCTCTGGCCGGGTAAAAATCATCGTTCTCGATAGTCGCTATCGAGTTTTCCTGATGTTGCCAGACCGTAGGCGCCGTCTCGGGGGCGTGTCGACCTTGAACCTTGCGCTGTTCCAGGTGCCGACATCGCCGACAAGCCAGCTCTATTGGGATCTTTATATTTCCAAATGATCTATAAATATCAACCAACGATCTTTTGAGGAATAACAAATTGCCTTTATAACAACTGCATCCCCTGACGCACTGTTGCTCACGCAACTGTTCGCCAGGCAACAGTCAATCAACAAACAGCCCTTGGAAATCAACAGCGCGGTCTGATCAACTCGCTGCAAGCCCCGTAAAACGTGGCTTCGAGGGATTGGTACAGCTCTTGCTCAATGGGGAAAAGCCCAGTGATGACTCACTGCTCCCACAGCAACTGTTTAAAAAGGAACTGATCATGTCGCGTCCATTGAAAGTCGTTGCCGTCTCCGGCGGCACCTGGCGTCCCTCCCGCACCCTGGTGCTGACCCAAGCGCTGTTGGCGCAACTGGCCGAGCAACTGCCGATCGAGAGCAAGTTGATCGAACTGGGTGACATCGCCCGGCCATTGGGCGCGGCGCTGTCTCGCCAGGAACTGAGTGAGGACGTCGAAGCCGAACTGCAAGCGATTGAAAACGCCGATCTGCTGATTGTCGCCGCACCGGTTTATCGCGGCTCCTACCCTGGCCTGCTCAAGCACCTGTTCGACCTGATCGATCTGAATGCACTGGTGAACACCCCGGTACTGCTGGCCGCCACCGGTGGCAGCGAACGTCATGCGCTGGTGCTCGATCATCAGCTGCGCCCCCTGTTCAGTTTCTTCCAGGCGTTGACCTTGCCCATTGGCGTCTATGCCACCGAAGCCGATTTCTCCAATTACCAGATCACCAGCGAACTGCTCAGGGCCCGCATTCAACTGGCTGCAGAACGCGCGGCGCCGTTGTTCAGCGTGCACCCCAACAATCTGCTGAAAATCGCTTAAGGAATTCGTCATGGATGTTTTCTGGTTTTTGCCGACCCACGGCGACGGGCATTACCTGGGCACCACTCAGGGCGCACGCCCGGTCACCCTCAACTACCTGAAACAAGTGGCACAGGCCGCGGACAGCCTCGGCTACCACGGCGTATTGATTCCCACCGGGCGCTCCTGCGAAGACTCTTGGGTGATCGCTTCAGCCCTGGTGCCGCTCACCGAACGCTTGCGTTATCTGGTGGCGATCCGTCCGGGCATTATCTCGCCCACCGTGTCGGCACGCATGGCCGCCACCCTGGATCGACTATCCGGTGGCCGCTTGCTGATCAACGTCGTGACCGGCGGCGATCCGGACGAAAACCGTGGCGACGGCAGCTTCCTCGATCACAGCGAACGCTATGAAGTCACCGACGAGTTCCTGAAAATCTGGCGCCGGGTATTGCAAGGCGAATCGGTGGACTTCGAAGGCAAACACCTGCGGGTACAGAATGCCAAGGCGCTGTATCCACCGGTGCAGAAACCTTATCCGCCGCTGTACTTCGGCGGCTCGTCCGATGCCGCACACGACCTGGCCGCCGAGCAGGTCGATGTCTACCTGACCTGGGGCGAACCACCGGCCGCCGTGGCGCAGAAACTCGCCGATGTCCGTGAACGTGCCGCCCGTCACGGGCGCACGGTGAAGTTCGGGATTCGCTTGCATGTGATCGTCCGCGAAACCGCCGAAGAAGCGTGGAAAGCCGCAGACAAACTGATCGAACACATCAGCGACGAAACCATTGCCGCCGCGCAGAAGTCGTTCTCGCGCTTCGACTCCGAGGGTCAACGGCGCATGGCCGCGCTGCATGACGGGCGTCGCGACAACCTGGAAATCTCGCCCAATCTGTGGGCCGGTGTCGGCCTGGTGCGTGGCGGTGCCGGGACGGCGCTGGTCGGCGACCCACAGCAGGTCGCCGCGCGCATCAAGGAGTACGCGGACCTGGGGATCGAGAGCTTCATCTTCTCCGGTTACCCGCATCTCGAAGAGGCGTATCGCTTCGCCGAACTGGTCTTCCCGCTGCTGCCCGAGCCGTACGCGAGTCTCGCCGGGCGTGGCGTCACCAATCTCACCGGGCCGTTTGGCGAAATGATCGCCAATGATGTGCTGCCGACCAAAACCACGGCCTGACCCACGCACTACCTGTAGGAGCGAGCCTGCTCGCGATGGTCGTCAACGATGACGCTGTCATTCAGACATCCCGCGTAATCGTTGTTCTCCATCGCGAGCAAGCTCACTCCTACAGGGGACCTGCGTCTTTTAAAAAGGAAAACAGCGTGACTGCCAAGCCGCAAAGCGCCCTGATCCCCCCATTGCAGACCGCCCGTCAATTGGCCGCCGAATTTGCCCTGACCGCCGTCGAGCGCGACGAACGCGGTGGTACGCCCAAGGCCGAGCGTGATGCGCTGCGCCACAGCGGGCTGCTCGCGTTAAGCATTCCCACCCGGTTCGGCGGCCTCGGCGCCAGCTGGAGTGAAACCCTGACCATCGTGCGTGAATTCGCCAAGGTCGACAGTTCGATTGCCCATGTGTTCGGCTTCCATCACCTGATGCTCGCCACCGTGCGCCTGTTCGCCCGCCCCGAACAATGGCAGCCATGGTTTGAACAAACGGCGCGCAAGAACTGGTTCTGGGGCAATGCCCTCAACCCGCTGGACACCCGCACCGTGGTGAAAAAGCTTGATGGCTGGCGCGAGTTTTCCGGCAAGAAAAGCTTCTGCTCCGGCGCCAGCGATTCGGAGATGCTGATCGCTTCGGCGGTGGACGAAAGTGCGGGCGGCAAGCTGTTGATCGCCGCCATCCCCAGCGGTCGCAGCGGCATCACCTTGCACAATGACTGGAACAACATGGGCCAGCGCCAGACCGACAGCGGCAGCGCCACCTTTGAACGGGTGCGGGTCGAAGAATCGGAACTGCTGCTTGATCCGGGGCCGTTGAGCACGCCGTTCGCCTGCTTGCGCCCACTGATTGCCCAGCTGACGTTCACCCATATGTTCCTCGGCATTGCCGAGGGAGCGTTCGAAGAAGCGCGCCAGTACACGCAGACCGAGACTCGGCCATGGCACAAATCCAGTGCCCAGGAAGTCAGCCAAGACCCTTATGTACTCGGCCATTACGGTGAATTCTGGGTGGCCCTCGAAGGGGTGCGGCTGTTGGTGGAGCGCGCAGCTGATTTGCTCGACAAGGCTTGGGCGAAAGGCCCGAACCTTAGCGCCGAAGAGCGCGGACATCTGGCCACCGCCATCGCCACGGCCAAGGTCGCCGCCACGCGCAATGGCCTGGAACTGTGCAGCCGCTTGTTCGAAGTCACCGGCGCTCGCTCGACCCACGCCTCGCTGCGCCTGGACCGCCACTGGCGCAACCTGCGCACGCAAACCCTGCACGACCCGGTGGATTACAAACTCCATGAACTGGGTGACTGGGCGCTGAACCAGGCCTTGCCGATTCCGACTTTCTATTCATAGCTTCCCAACCAAGGAGCGTGCCCCATGCAACTGCTGACCTTACCGCCCTCGCCCGCTCTGGCCACGTCGATCCGCGCCACGGCCCAGGTGTTCGAAGACCCGAAATCCCAGGCCTTGCTCGCCCACTTGCAACAAGTCGCCCCGAGCGAAGCCAGTGTGTTGATCATTGGCGAAACCGGCACCGGCAAAGAGCTGGTGGCGCGCCATATCCACAACCTCAGTGCCCGGCGCAACCGGCCGTTTGTGGCAGTGAACTGCGGTGCGTTCTCTGAATCACTGGTCGAGGCCGAGCTGTTCGGCCACGAAAAAGGCGCTTTCACCGGCGCCCTCAGCGCCAAGGCCGGCTGGTTCGAGGAGGCGGACGGCGGCACCCTGTTCCTCGATGAAATCGGTGATTTGCCGATGGCCATTCAGGTCAAGTTGTTGCGGGTGCTGCAGGAGCGTGAAGTGGTGCGCCTGGGTTCGCGCAAGAGCATTCCCATCGACGTGCGGGTGTTGGCAGCGACCAACGTGCAACTGGAGAAAGCCATCAACGCCGGCCATTTCCGCGAGGATCTGTACTACCGGCTGGACGTGGTCAGCCTGGAGCTGAGCCCGCTGCGAGATCGCCCCGGCGACATCCTGCCCCTGACCCGTCACTTCATCGACGCCTACAGTCAGCGCCTCGGTTACGGCAGCATCACCATCAGCAAAGAAGCCGAACTGAAACTGCGCAGCTACAGTTGGCCGGGCAACATCCGTGAGCTGGAAAACGTCATTCACCACACCCTGCTGATTTGCCGCAACGGCATCATCGAACGCGATGACCTGCGCCTGTCCAACATGCGCATCGAACGCCAGGACGATCACCACACCCAGGTCGACGATTGCGCCGAGGCCCTGCTCGACCGGGCGTTTCAAAAGCTGTTCGAGGAACAGGCCGGCGCGCTGCACGAAAAAGTCGAGGACGCCTTGCTGAGGGCAGCCTATCGCTTCAGCCATTACAACCAGGTGCACACCGCCGCGCTGCTGGGCTTGAGCCGCAACGTGACCCGCACGCGCCTGATCAAGATCGGCGAACTGGCGGTGAACAAGCGACGACCGACGGAAAACGTGCAGGGCGAGCGCTTGATGCAGTTGTCCATCTAACAGGCGCCAGGGCCGACTGCTGCGGATTTCGGTTGCTGATGTACTCGGGAACGTGGCTATTGGCCTCCGGGACAGATCTGAAATTGCGGCGCGGCCATCGCGGGCAAGCCACGCTCCCACAGGGTTTGGGTCGTTTGCACATTTCGTGAACGACCCAAAAAGCTGTGGGAGCGCGGCTTGCCCGCGATGGCGTCCTCAAGATCAACCGAAGCTTAGAACCCCGGCGCAATCTGCCCCTTGTAGCGCGTCAAAATGAACTGCCGAACCTCATCGGAGTTCAACGCCTTGGCCAGTTTCTGCACGCCCGGATCGTTGATGTTGTCCGGCCGCGCCACCAGGAATTCGACGTACAGACTCTTGCCCTTCTCGACGATCAACGCACTGTTGGTATCGATCCCCGCTTCCAGCGCGTAGTTGGCGAAAACGAATGCCAGGTCCACCTGACTCACCGAACGCGCCAGCAGCGCGCCTTCCAGCTCACGGATTTTCAGGTGCTTGGGGTTTTCGGCGATGTCCCGTTGCGTCGCCAGGGTGTTGCTCGGGTCCTTGAGCTTGATCAGCCCCGCTTCGTGCAGCAGCACCAGGGCGCGACCGGTGTTCACCGGGTCGTTGGGGATCGACACGGTGGCGCCGTCCTTGAGCTCGGAAATGTTTTTGATCTTGGTCGAATAAGCCCCGAACGGTTCGATGTGCACACCGACCACCGGCACCAGGTCGGTGTGGCGGGTCTTGTTGTAATCATCGAGAAACGGCCGGTACTGGTAGTAGTTGGCGTCGAGGTTCTTCAGCGCCAGCTGCTGGTTGGGCTGGATGAAATCGGTGAAGACCTTGATGTCCAGGTCCACGCCTTCCTTGGCCAGGGTCGGTTTGACGAATTCGAGGATTTCCGCGTGCGGCACCGGCGTGGCGCCGACGGTCAGTTTTTCGTTGGCGTGAACGCTCAGAGAAATCAAGGCAGCCAGAACGGCCAGGGTCTTTTTCATGTTGTGCTCCTAGGCAGATAGAGTGGCCGTCGTGGGGCGGACGTGGGGCCGATTGTTGGTTTTGAACAGAATGTTTATCGATGGCTGTAGCGCGCCACCAGTCGGTCGCCGCTCATTTGCAGGGCCTGGACCAGGATCAACAGCAGCACCACGGTGACCACCATCACGTCGGTCTGGAAACGCTGGTAGCCATAGCGGATCGCCAGGTCACCCAGACCACCGCCGCCGATCACCCCGGCCATCGCGGTGTAATCCACCAGCACGATGGCAGTGACTGTCACCGCCGCCAGCAGCCCTCCTCTCGCCTCGGGGAGCAAGGTGAAGCGGATGATTTGCCAGGTGTTGGCGCCCATGGCCTGGGTCGCCTCCACCACCCCGCGATCGACTTCGCGCAACGCGGTTTCCACCAGCCGCGCGAAGAATGGCGTGCAACCGACCACCAGCGGCGGAATGGTCCCCGGCACGCCCAGGGACGTGCCCACCAGTAACGTGGTCAGGGGAATCAGCACGATCAGCAAAATGATGAACGGCAGCGAACGCAGCATGTTCACGATCACCGACAGCACCCGGTAAACCCCGACCGCTTCATGCAACTGGCGCTTGCCGGTAAGGAACAGCAGCACCCCCAGCGGCAGGCCCAGCAACACGGTGAAACCGAGGGCCGCGCCGAGCATGCTCAGGGTGTCGAGGCAGGCCTGGCCGATGTCGGCCCAATAAATGTTCTTGAACCATTCAGCCATGGTCACGACCAGTCATGACGCGGCGGTTTCACGCCGTTGAGCAGCCAGTTGCCGACCACGTGGTATTTCCAGCGCACCGGATCGTGCAGGGTATGCACCCGCGCGTTGCGCCAGTGGCGGTCGAAATTGTGTTTCTTCAGGGTCGAACGAGTGCCGCCCAGTTCAAACAGCTTGTTACTCGCTTCAATGGCGATCTCGGTGGTCAGCACCTTGGCTCTGGCCACGGCCAGGGATGCCAGGGCCACGTTGTCCTCATCCGGTGCCGGGCGCGCCGCGTCCAGTGCCCGTCCTGCCCGTTCCAGCAAGGCTTCGGCGGCTTCCAGGCGAATGTCCAGGCCACCGACCTGAATGATGGTCAGCGGATCTTCGCTGGCCCTTTCCACACCCGAGTCGATCCATGGCCGGGCGAATTGCCGGACAAAGGCGATGGTGTCGCGCAGGGCGGCGCGGGCAATGCCGGCATCGATGGCCGCGGTGGTCAGCTGGGCGAACGGGCCGGCCAGGGTCGGGCTTTCATAGGAACGATACGTCGGGAACAGGTTGAACGCCGAGACGTGCAGATCTTCGGCCAGCACGGTGCCGCTGGAGGTGGTGCGCTGGCCGATGCTGTCCCAGTCGTCGACGATCACCAGCCCTTGAGTGCCTCGCTGGACGAATGCCAACTGGCCTTTCTGCTCTTCATCCAGCGCCAGCACCGCGAGCCAGTGCGCATACAACGAACCCGTGCAATACCCCTTGCGCCCGTTGATCACATGGCCGTCGCCGTAACGGCGGATGGTCGCCTGAATGTCCTGCACATTCTTGCCGCCGGTTTCCGACAAGGCGTTGGCGAACCGATGCCCCTGCAGTGCCAACTCAAAGAAATGCGCCTGCTGCTCCGGGGTGCCCTGCAGACGAATGTCTTCCAGCAGGCAGTAGTGGTTTTGCGGGATCTGCCCCAGGGACGGATCGGCCGCCGAGATGATCGCGATCACCTGCGCCAGCACCGCGGAGGACACCTGTGCTCCGCCAAATTCCCTGGGCACCGTAATGCCCCACAGGCCGCTGTTGGAGAACAGATCGACGACATCGGCGGGCACCTGGCGGGTGCGATCACGTTCGGCGTCCTGCTCCAACAGAATCGTGGCGACATGCTCGGCCACGCACAGGGCTTCGGCTTCGCTGGCGATCCGGTGGGCGGCCGGCGGGTTGATCGGATAAACGGCAGATTCAGACATACAAGACTCTCGATACCAGTGTTTACCGAAGGTCATTGCAGCTTCTGTGCCTGACTGCGAGAGCCCGTGTTTCCGGGCACTTCAACGGGTTCTGGCGGGTTCGACAATGCCGAAGTCAAGGCAATCTGTTGCTTCACTGTTGATTGCCGGACAGTGGCGCTGCTGCCGAGCGCTGTGATCTTTTTTTGTGAACTCGGCGAGTGCTGAAGATCAAACACAAGACATCGCCTTTTTCGTCAGGACCTACACTGGGAAGTCCTGCTGAAAAGCAGCGAGTGAGATCTTCCATCTACAACAAAATCAGGGAGAACGATCATGAGCGTCAAACCCATTCCAGAGGGTTACCACAGCATCACCCCGTACCTGGGCATCAAAAAAGCGGCCGAAGCCATCGACTTTTACAAGAAAGCCTTCGGCGCGATTGAGGTCATGCGCCTGTCCATGCCGGACGGCGGCATCGGTCACGCCGAACTGCGCATCGGCGACTGCCCGATCATGCTCGGTACACCGTGCGATCAAGGCCCGTTGAGCAATCCGGACCAGTCGCCGTCCGTGGGGCTGCATTTGTATGTGACCGATGTGGACAAGTCGTATAACCAGGCCATCGCGGCGGGCGGCACTGTGGTGTCGGAGGTCAAGGATCAGTTTTATGGCGACCGTTCAGGGACGTTGAAAGACCCCTATGGCCATCTGTGGTTCCTGGCCACGCGCAAGGAGGATTTGACCCAGGAGCAGATCGAGCAGCGGGCAAAGGAGATGTTTCAGCAGGGTTAGTCATTTCACGGGTGGCGAGGGGGCTTGCTCCCTCGCCACAGGTAGCAACACGCCTCCCGAAAGAAACGCCCTCTCGAAATACGAAATATTTTCTTTCATATCCCTCTTCGGGATTTCCCATGCTCATCCGTCTTATCTAGATACAGTCCTGTCGCGCCGTTAAAAGCGGCGACCGGACCTGGATCGACCTCATCGCTGCGAAGCCCGTGGCAGAGGCCTTCTCATCGAACCAAGACCCTTGATCATGTCGAAGAAATCCCGTTCCAAACTCTGGTTTCTGGTCCACAGCTGGCTGGCGCTGCCGATTTGGTTTTTTGTCCTGATCGTCTGTGTGACCGGCACCCTGGCGGTGGTCAGTCAGGAAATCGTCTGGCTGGCCAACCCGCCCATGCGCGCCAGCCAGCCCTCGGACGATGCTCCACGGCTCAACTACGACCAGATTGTCGCCGCCATCAAGAAAGCCGAGCCCGACACACTGATCGAAAGCATCAGCCGGCCCGACGAGTCGCACTTTGCCCTGGACGTGGAAGTCAGCTACCCCGACGGGCGTTCGGCGACGGTCTACGTCAATCCGTACACCGGCGCCATTCAAGGCACGGCCCCGCCCTTTGACTTCAAGGCCTTTACCCGAGCCCTGCATGGCTGGTGGCTGGTGCCGTTCACCCATGGCTACAGTTGGGGCTGGTACCTGGTGTCGTTCCTCAGCCTGCCGATGCTGGCGTCCCTGGTAACCGGACTGGTGGTGTACAAGCGTTTCTGGAAAGGTTTTTTTTGTCCGACCCTGCGGATACGTCAAGGTGCACGGATTTTCTGGGGCGATTTCCACCGCCTCAGCGGCATCTGGTCGATCTGGTTCATCGCAGTGATTTCCATCACCAGTACCTGGTTCCTGATCCAGGCGTTCCTGTTCGATAACCGGATTTCGATCTCCACCGAACCGGTCGCCGCCGTGGTACCCCGTGAAAGCGTACCGCTCAGCGCCGATGGTTTGCCGGCACCGATGATCAGCCTGGAGACCGCGATCCGCCAGGCCAGGACACGTATTCCCGGACTCGACGAGGGTTTTGTCAGCCTGCCCGACAATGCCTACGGCTATCTGTCGGTGGGCGGTCGCAGCGGGTATCCGTTGATGTACCAGACCGCGGACATCAACCCCTATACCGGCGACGTCGCCGCCACACGCCTGCTCTCGGACCGCTCGGGCCTGGAGTGGGTGACCGAGTCCATGCGTCCGTTGCACACCGGAGACTTTGGCGGGATCTGGATCAAGCTGATCTGGTTTTTCTTCGGCCTGCTGCTGAGCATGATGGTGCTCAGCGGCCTGTTGATCTGGACCAAGCGAACCGCCCTGGCCACGGCCAATGCCCTCAGGCGCAACCACAAAACGTCACGCAGCCAGACGGCTGCGGCCATCCGCCACGAGTCCACGCAGGTCAGCCCATGAACCCGGTCACCGCTGAAAAACCGCGTTCGCCGCTGAGCCGTCTCTGGCACAAGTGGCGCTTTCACCTCAACGTTCTGCTGTTGCTGGTGCCGCTGGGTTTCATGCCCGAGTATTTCGCCGACGCTGCGCTGTCCCGGGGTGACACTGGCCTGGGCGAACGGGACATCGGCGAAGTCACCGTCGGCCCGTGGAGCCTGCGCCTGGCCGAGTTGCACGACGAGGCCCCACAGCTCGATGGCCCGGCCGGCTACATGAAGAGTTTCAACGCGGCGCTGTGCACCAGCTGCCGCGAACAGGTCAAGGCGACTTACCTGCGCATCGGCAAACCGCGCAGCCTGCGCGCCGCCGGGGTGATTTTCTTCGGCACGCCGTACCGCATGGGCGCGATGTTGCCGATCCCGGCCAGAACCAGGGCCGACGCGGAGCTGTGGATCACCGTGGAAGGTTGGGACGGTGCGATGCACCAGGCATCCATTCCTCTGAGCCAGGCCTCCCCCGCCACCCTCGCCTGGCTGAGCACACAAAGAGGTACACCATGATCGACCTTATTCGCCCGCTGAGCGCCGCACTGCTGATGTTCTGCGCCGGTTTCAGCGCCAGCGCCCTGGCCCATAACCCGATGTGCGAATGCAAGGCCATCGACGCCGGGCAGATCAAGTGCACGGGCGGTTTTTCCGATGGCAGCGGCGCGCCTGGCGTGACCCTGGATGTGATCGGTTACGACGAAACCATTCTCGTGGCGGGCAAGCTCGGCGCCGATTCGACCCTGACCTTCAGGCAGCCTGAGACCGAGTTTTATGTGTTGTTCGACGTGGGTCCCGGCCATGCGGTCGAAATCGATCAGGCGGACATCGCCCCCCCCATGAGCAGCCCGACCACGCCAATCGTGCGCCCGACCGGGTCTGAACCTGAAAAAGCCCGCTGACCGCACTCTCGATCAGCTTTCTATGCCGGCAGTACCAGGCCTTTGTGCATGGGGATGGCGCACAGACCCGCGACCATGAAGCTCCGGGAACAGGGCCGATAGCCCAGATGCCGGTAGAACCCTTCGCCGGTTCTGGTGCTATTGAGACGCGCCTGCTGCTGGCCCTGATTGATCAACCAGCCCTCGAGATCTTGCACCAGCGCTTGCCCCGCGCCGCGACGAAACCACTCCGGTTGTACATAACAGAACACCACCTTGCCGTTGCTTGCGGCCATGGCGACGCCAACGGGTTTGTCCTGCAACAGGGCGATATTCAGGTACAGCCTTGGGTCGCTCAACCAGGGCTGGATATGTTCGATGGTTTTGTTGTGGGTCCAGGTGGCAACGGTTTGCGGGTCGTTGCGATGGTCGAGTGCACAACCGACGCGGATGGAGCGATCGATGATCCGGCTGATGATGCCGGCGTCGGCCGGGGTGGCCTTGCAGATCTGTATGGATGCTTCCATGGCGCTTTGCCCTCAATCCATTGAGTGTGGGCAACCATAGTCCCGAGAGATTCGGGCGGCCAATGAAGAGAAGTTACATTTGATGAGCGACAAAAACCTGTGGGAGCGGGCTTGCCCGCGATGGCGGTGAAACAGCCAACATGGATATTGAATGTAAGGGCCTCATCGCGGGCAAGCCCGCTCCCACAGGGTCTTATAGTGTTGATCAGACCGGTTGCAGCGGCATCGTCAACTCAACCCGCAACCCGTCCGGTCGACTGTCGAAACGCAGGGTGCAGCCGCAGCGCTGGACGATGGCCTGGACAATCGCCAGGCCAAGGCCGCAGCCGGTGCTTTGACCGTTGCGCCAGAAGCGTTGGGTCAAGTGCTGCAGATCGTCTTGAGCAATGCCCGGCCCGTGATCCCGCACCACGAACTGCACGCGATCGCCACTGGTTTGCAAACTCAACTCCACCGGACCTTTGCCGGAGGTATGGCGCAGGGCGTTGTCCAGCAGGTTGCGCAACGCCGCAATCGACAGCACGGCGGGCATTTGCACCGGGGCATGGGAAAACCTGGCCGGCACCTCGAACCGGATACGCTCGCGATCACCGCCGGCCGCATCCTGTATCGCCAGTTTCGCCACTTGCTCGGCGCTGCATTGCACACCGTCATCGAACGACAGACTGCCTTCGACCCGCGCCAGCAGCAGCAATTGCTCCAGGGTCCGGTGCAGGCGGTCGGCCCCCTCTTCGGCCCGGGCCAGGGACTGATCCCGCGCGGCGCCGTCGGTCATGCGCGCCACCTGCAGGTGGGTCTTGATCGCGGTCAAAGGGCTGCGCAGCTCGTGCGCCGCATCGCCGGTCAAGCGACGCTCACGCTCGATGGTCTTGCCGATTCGCTGGAACAACTGATTCTGCGTATCCAGCAAGGGTTGCAGTTCGCTGGGCAAAGGCTGGACCTGCAAGGGCTCGAGCGAATCAGGGCTGCGCCGCATCAGCGCATCACGCATGCGATTGAGCGGCGCCAGCCCCTGGCCGATCCCCAGCCACAGCAGGCACAGGCAAACGAGCAGCGCCACGCCCACCGGCACGGAAGCGGCCAGCAGGATCGACATGTTCAACGCCTCGCGCTCGATCTGCCGGTCGGCGGTGGTGATCCGCAGATCGCCACGGGCCAGGGTAAAACTGCGCCACGGCGCGCCATCGATCATCTGATCGTGGAAGCCCATTTTCTCCGCTTCCAGGGTTTGCCCCGGATCGCTGTGGCTACGGGCAAGAATTTCCCCGCGCAACGAACTGACCTGACAGGCCATGCCACCGGGGATATTCAGTTGTTCGGCGCTGAAATGGGTGCCCTCGCCCTTGCTCGGCACGGGCGGCAATTGCTCCATCAAGCCGGCCACCATCCGCGCCGAGGCCACCAGCCGCTGGTCGAGGGAAAACATCATTTGATTGCGCAGGTCGCTGAGCATCCAGGCCGCAGCCAGCGCCCAGATCAGCGCAAACGCGGCACCGAGCGTCAGGCTCAGGCGCAAACGCAAACTCATCACTTCTGTGGTTCTCCGCCATCAGCCGGTCCCAGGCGATAGCCCAGGCCGCGCACGGTCTCGACAATGCCATTGCCGAGTTTGCGCCGCAGGTGATGGATGTGGACATTGAGGGCATTGCTCTCCAATTCGTCGTTGAACCCGTAGACGCTGTCCTTGAGCTGCTCGGTCGACAATACGCGGCCACGGTTGTGCAACAGGGCCTGCAACAGCGACTGTTCACGACGCGACAGGTCTACCGGCTGGCCGGCGAGCGTGGTCTCGCGACTGCTCGGGTCATAGGTCAGGGCACCGTGTTCGATCAGGTTGACGCTGCGGCCCGCCACCCGACGCAACAAGGTGTGCAGGCGTGCGGCCAGTTCACGCAGGTCAAAAGGCTTGAGCAGGTAGTCGTCGGCACCGGCCTGCAGGCCGTCGACGCGGTCGGTGACCGAGTCCCGGGCCGTGAGGATCAACACCGGCAACTCCAGGCCGTTGTGACGCAGTTGCTGCAACAACTTCAGACCGTCCTCGTCAGGCAACCCGAGGTCGAGCACCATCACATCGAACTCCGCGACCTTGAGCATCGCCCGGGCGGCGGACGCCGTGGCCACGTGCTCCACGGTCAAGCCCTGGGCGGAGAGGCCGGCGACGATGCCGCTGGCGATCAACTCATCGTCTTCGCAAACCAGAACGTGCATGAAAAGCCTCGCAGAAATAAAGCGGATTAGGCCGGTGACCGATTAAGCGGACATTATGCCGCAAGTGCTGCGGCCACAAGGCTGCCAGGGTTAATCATCGGTTAATCGCTACCGCCCATTGTGCCTTTCACTTGCACAGAACCAAGGCTTATTCATGCGTCGTCTGTTTTTACTTTTTTTTCTCCTGATCTCGGGTCTGGCCCAGGCGGGAACCAATCCGTTTGAAACCAAACCCGACTTTCTTCCGGTCGGCAAAGCTTTCACTTTCACCTCTGAACGCCTGGAATCCGGTGAAACCCAACTGTTCTGGCAGATTGCCGATGGCTATTACCTGTATCAAAAGCGCCTGAAATTCGATGGATTGCCTACTGAACAGCATCCAGCGCTGCCGGAAGGCGAAGCTCACAGCGACGAGTTTTTCGGTGATCAGCAGGTCTATCGCCAGGGCCTGGAACTGAAAATCCCCGCCGGTGCCAGTGGCCAGGTCAAGGTGGGGTTCCAGGGCTGTGCCGATGCCGGTTTGTGCTATCCGCCGCAGACCCAAGTCGTCGATCTGGGGGGTAAAGCTGCCAGCGTCGCGCCAGACGAAGCCACGGATCAAGCCTTGGCCAATGGCCTGCAGCAGCGGGCACTCGGCTTAAGTCTCCTGGTGTTCTTCGGCCTGGGGCTGCTGCTGGCCTTCACCCCCTGCTCGCTGCCCATGTTGCCGATCCTGGCCGGGCTGATCGTCGGTAGCGGCGCTTCGCCCAAGCGCGGTTTTGCCCTGGCCAGCAGTTATGTGGTGAGCATGGCGCTGGTCTATGCGGCGATGGGTGTGCTCGCGGCGCTGCTCGGTGCGAACCTGCAGGCGCTGTTACAGAACCCGTGGCTGCTCGGCAGTTTCGCGGCGATTTTCGTTCTGCTGGCGTTGCCGATGTTCGGTTTCTTCGAACTGCAGTTGCCGGTGGCCGTACGCGATCGCCTGGAAAACGTTTCGCGCAATCAGCGTGGTGGCAGCCTGGTCGGCGCCGGTGTGCTGGGGGCCTTGTCGGGCCTGCTGGTCGGCCCGTGCATGACCGCTCCGCTGGCCGGCGCCCTGCTCTACATCGCACAAAGCGGAAACGCGCTGCATGGTGGCTTGATCCTGTTTGCCATGGGCATCGGCATCGGTGTGCCACTGTTGTTGCTGGTGACCGTCGGTAATCGCTTCCTGCCCAAACCTGGCGCCTGGATGAACCTGCTCAAAGGTATCTTCGGCTTCCTGTTCCTGGCCACCGCGTTGCTGATGCTGCGCCCGGTGCTGGACGAGTCGCTGTGGGTCGGCTTGTGTGGGGCGTTGTTGTTGATTGCGGCGTATAGCGCCTGGAAACAGTCGGAAGGTTTTGGCCGTGTCGCTCATCTGTTCGGCGCCAGTTCGCTGCTGCTCGGGTTGTGGGGCAGTCTGTTGATGATCGGTGCGGCGGGTGGCGCGGATGATCTGTTCAAGCCGTTGCAGGTCTATAGCGTCGCCAACGCGCGCGGCGCCACTGACCAGGTCGGCCACGACGCCTTCACCACCCTCAAGGATCCCGCCGAACTGCAACGGCAACTTGACGCGGCACAGGCTCAGGGCCAGTGGGTGCTGCTGGATTACTATGCGGACTGGTGCGTGTCGTGCAAGGTCATGGAAAAACAGGTGTTCGGCAAAGCGGAGGTGCTCGAAGCCCTCAGCGACGTGCGCTTGCTCCGCCTGGACGTCACCGCCGACAATGCTGCCAGTCGCGAACTGCTCGGCCGCTATAAAGTGCCGGGACCGCCGAGCCTGCTGTGGATCGGTGCCGATGGCAACGAGCGTCGCAGCCAGCGCATCACTGGCGAGGTCGATGCCACCACTTTCCTGCAACGCTGGACCACCACCCGAGACGCCCGTTAATGCTGACATTCACCCTCGGCACCTTTGCCATCGCGCTTAACCATCTACTGCTGATCAGTGCATTGGCACTGGCGACATTCGTCGGCTGGCGGGTGGCCAAGCGCGGTGGCGAAAACCCCGAGTCGGTGCTGTTCAGTCTGTTCCTGATCGGCATGCTCGCGGCGCGGATCAGTTTCGTCGCCGTTTACTGGATGCACTATCGCAATGATCCCTGGCAGATCATCGACCTGCGCGACGGCGGTTTCCTCGCCTGGCCGGGAGTGATCGCGCTGGTACTTGCCACGCTGTACCGCGCCTGGCGCCGTCCGGGACTGCGTCGCCCGTTGGGCTTTGGCGTGGCGAGTGGCCTGGCCTTCTGGCTGCTGGCGACGTTCTCCTTGAGTATCTACGAACAAGGTACGCGCCTGCCGGACATCACCCTGCGCAACGCCGCCGGTGAAACCGTGCAACTGGCCGACTACAAGGGCGGTCCGCTGGTCATCAATCTCTGGGCCACCTGGTGTCCACCGTGTCGCCGGGAAATGCCTGTGCTCGAAAGCGCCCAGCAACAGCGTCCGGACCTGACCTTCCTGTTCGTCAACCAGGCCGAAAGCATGCAAAGTGTCAGCACCTTTCTGGAAACCCAGGGCCTGAGCCTGTCCAACGTACTGTTCGACGGCAGCGGCCGCCTGGGCCACGCTGTCGGCTCCATGGCGCTGCCGACTACGCTGTTCTATAGCCCTGAGGGTCGCCTGCTGGGCAGCCATCTGGGCGAGTTGTCGCAAGCCAGCCTGGCTCGCGCACTGGAAAATTTCGATACCGCTCCTGCCACCTCCTCAAGGAAACTGCCATGCCCCGCCTCCGCCACCTGCTGACCCTGAGCCTGGGTGCCGCCCTGCTGCACCTGCCATCGGTGCAGGCTGAAGAGCTGCCCGAGGCGATCAAGAAGATCGAAGCCAAGGGCGCGAAAATCGTCGGCCAGTTCGACGCTCCCGATGGCCTGCGCGGTTATGCGGCGCAATATCAGAACCGCGGCATGGCGTTGTACCTGACACCGGATGGCAAGCACGTGCTGCTGGGCAATCTGTACGACGCCGAGGGCAATGACCTGAGCAGCGCGCCGTTGCAGAAACTGGTCTATGGGCCAATGTCCAAGGAGGTCTGGGGCAAGTTCGAGGCGAGCAGCTGGATCGGCGACGGCGACAAGAATGCCCCGCGCATCGTCTACCTCTTCAGCGATCCGAACTGCCCCTACTGCAACCTGTTCTGGGAGCAGGCGCGGCCATGGGTCAAGGCTGGCAAGGTGCAGTTGCGCCACATCATGGTCGGTATCATTCGCGAAGACAGTCCGGGCAAGTCCGCTGCACTGCTCGCCGCCAAGGACCCGCAAAAAGCCCTGGCGGACCACGAAGCCGCTGGCAAGGGCAGTTCGCTCAAGGCGTTGAAGGATGTACCACCGGCGATTCAAGCGAAACTCGCGGCGAACATGCAGTTGATGGAAGACCTGGAGTTGCAAGCCACCCCGGCGATCTTCTACATGGATGACAAGGGCGAGCTGCAACAGCAGCAAGGGGCGCCGTCGCCGGACAAACTGGTGAAGATTCTCGGACCCAAGTGACCTCATCGGCCCCATCGCGAGCAGGCTCGCTCCCACAGGGAAATACGATCATCTGTGGGAGCGAGCCTGCTTGCGATGGGGCCATTGCAACCGATTAGTTTCTCTCGGCTAAAAACCCGAGCAACACCTCAGTGACGAACTGCGGATTTTCCAGATTGGAAATATGCCCCGCGTCCGGCACCAACACACACGGGCAACCGATCAGCTCGGCCATTTCCCGCGCTTCGCCGGGTGGGCGTGGCTTGTCCTGATCGCCACAGATCACCAGCGTCGTCGCGGCGTTCAATTCGCCCAAGCGTGGCAACAGATCCTCTCGGCCAAAGGTGATCCGCCCCATCGGCACGATGCTTTCGCGCAGGCGTTCAGGCGGCAGCGCGGCGAGTTTGGCGCGGAAGTCCCGGTACAGTGCCGACTGCGGATCGATGCCCGGACGGAAAAAGATCGGCACCACGATGTCGAGCAGTTGCGGCGATATTTCGCCGCTTTCCTCGATCATCTTGAACAGCGAAAAATAGTATTGCCGGGTTGGCTCCGGCTCGACGCCGACATAGGTGTCCATCAGCACCAGGCCGTTGAGCCGTTGCGCTGACGACAACGCCAACCGCACGCCCCACATGCCACCGACCGAAAGCCCCACCAGCGTGAAGCGTTCTATTTCCAGATGATCGATCAACGCCAGCGCCTGACGGGCGATATCGTCCAGCGACCGTGTGTCCTGCGGAAGTCGCCCGGATTCACCATGACCCCACAGGTCCGGCGCAATCACCCGATACTGTTGTGACAACGCGGCAATCTGCGGCGCCCACATGTTCTGGTCCCACAGGTAACTGCCGGCCAGCAGCACCGCCGGGCCAGTGCCTTGATCAATATAGTGAAGGGCTTGTCCGTCTATGGTCAGGAAGGGCATCGGATGACTCCGCTTGAAAAAATGGAGCCGGAAGGCTGATCCGAGAGTTATCGATAGTCAATTGCCTGGAAGCAACGAGCGCAGGTTTATAGCCAGAATTTGTAACGTCAATTTAGGAAGTGTCTGACATCAATTTATTGGCTGTTTTATTAGTGTTGCCACAGGCGTGCAAATCTCCAATAAATCACTAGAGCGTTAACAACACCCAAGCGGCACTATTTAATCGGATTTTTATAAGATCTTTATTCTTTTGCCCCCAATCCTTTTAACAATTTACTAAAAGGCCAACTAGGCTTCCCCCATCGCTGGAGGGAATGCCATGGACTTCGTCTTTTTAGTGCTCGGCGCATTGTTCTTTTTCGTCTTCGTCGGCCTTGCTCGTGGCTGTGCCGCGCTTAACAGGAGGCGGTCATGACTGGCTTTTATCTTTTCGGCGGGCTGATAGCGGCAGGTTTACTGATTTACCTGATCTGCGCACTGCTTTTTCCGGAGGACTTCCTGTGACTACTCAAGCCTGGGGCTTGCTCGTGGCCTTTCTGCTGGTGCTGGGTATTCTGGCCTGGCCTCTCGGGCGCTGGTTGGCCACGGTGATGGAGGGCCGATTTGCCTTCGGTGCACGCCTTGAGTCGCCGCTGTATCGCTTGGCCGGCGTCAAGCCCGAAACACCGATGAGTTGGCTCCAGTATGCCCTGGCCTTGTTGCTGTTCAACGCACTGGGATTGCTGGCCGTCTATGCCCTGCAACGGCTGCAGGGCGTTCTGCCATTTAACCCCCAAGGTTTCGGTGCCGTCACTCCAGACTCCTCGTTCAATACCGCCTCGAGTTTCGTCACCAATACCAACTGGCAAGGCTACGGCGGCGAAACGACGATGAGTTACCTGACCCAGATGCTCGCGCTGACGGTACAGAACTTCCTGTCCGCCGCGACCGGTATCGTCGTCGCGGTTGCTCTGATCCGGGGATTCGCGCGCCACAACGCGAACAGCATCGGAAATGCCTGGGCCGACCTCACGCGCGTCACGTTGTGGGTGTTGTTGCCGTTGTCGCTGATTTTTGCACTGTTTCTGGTTAGCCAGGGCGCGATTCAGAATCTTGACCCGTATAAGGAAGTCACGACGCTGGAGGTCACGCAGTACCAGGCCCCGGTACTCAATGATGCCGGCCAACCAACCCTCGACGCCCAGGGCAATCCGGTGACCAAGAGCGTCAGCACCGACAAGCAGACGATTGCCATGGGGCCTGTAGCATCACAAGAAGCCATCAAAATGCTGGGCACCAATGGTGGCGGTTTCTTCAACGCCAACTCGGCCCATCCTTATGAAAACCCCAGCGCCGTCACGAACTTCTTTCAGTTGCTCGCGATCTTCCTGATCCCGACCGCTCTGTGTTTTGTCTTCGGGCACATCGTCGGTGACATACGTCAGGGCTGGGCGTTGCTGGCGACAATGACGATCATCTTCGTGATCGCGGTAGTGGCGGTCACCCACTACGAACAACTTGGCAACCCGCAGTTCTCGGCGCTGGGTATCGACACGGCGGCGGGCAACATGGAGGGCAAGGAACTGCGCTTCGGCATCAGTGCATCCAGTTTGTTTGCGGCGGTGACAACGGCAGCGTCGTGCGGCGCCGTTATCGCAATGCATGATTCGTTTACGCCGCTGGGCGGGGCGGTGCCACTGATACTCATGCAATTGGGTGAGGTGGTGTTCGGCGGAACCGGCTCGGGTCTGTACGGCATGTTGGTGTTCGCCATCCTCGCGGTGTTTATCGCCGGTCTGATGATCGGCCGCACACCCGAGTACCTGGGCAAGAAAATCGAAGCCTACGAGATGAAGATGGTGGCCATCGCGATTCTGGTGACGCCATTGCTGGTGCTATTCGGTACGGCCATCGCTGTCATGGCCGAGGCTGGGAGACTGGGGATCGCCAACCCCGGTGTCCATGGCTTCTCGGAAATCCTCTACGCCTTCACCTCCGCGGCCAACAACAACGGCAGTGCATTTGCCGGGCTGTCGGCCAACACCCCGTTCTACAACACGATGCTGGCCATCATGACCTGGTTCGGCCGGTTCGGCGTCATCGTGCCGGTGCTGGCAGTCGCCGGCAGCCTGGCGGCGAAGAAGCGATTGGCGGTCACCGCAGGCACTATGCCCACCCACGGGATGCTGTTCGTGGTGCTGCTGATCGGCACGGTGTTATTGGTCGGCTTGTTGAACTACGTACCGGCGCTCGCGCTGGGGCCCGTCGTTGAACACTTCATGATGATCAAGTGAGATCACGAACATGACACGCAAAGCGTTCTCCTTGTTCGACCCGAAACTGATAATGCCGGCCATCGTCGATTCAGTGCGCAAACTCAGCCCCAGGATCCAGTGGCGAAACCCGGTGATGTTCGTCGTCTACATCGGCGCGATCATCACCACCGCCCTATGGGCCCAGGCGCTGAGTGGCAAGGGAGAAGCCGGTAGCGGGTTCATCCTGGCGATCACTTTTTGGCTTTGGTTCACCGTGCTGTTCGCTAACTTCGCCGAGGCGCTGGCCGAAGGACGCAGCAAGGCCCAGGCCGCTTCCCTGCACAAACTGAAAAAGGAAACCTGGGCCAAGAAACTGCGCGAGCCACGCTACGGCGCAGAGTGGCAGCTGGCTAAATCGACCGACCTGTGCAAGGGAGACGTGGTGATCGTTGAAGCCGGTGACCTGGCCGACTCGGTGATCCCGGCCGACGGCGAAGTCATCGAAGGCGCGGCCTCGGTGGACGAATCGGCCATTACCGGTGAGTCGGCACCGGTTATCCGGGAAAGTGGCGGCGACTTTTCGGCCGTGACCGGGGGAACACGGGTGCTGTCGGACTGGATCGTCGTTCGAGTGACCACCGATCCCGGCGAAACCTTCGTCGACCGCATGATCGCGATGGTCGAGAACGCCAAGCGACAAAAAACCCCGAATGAAATTGCCTTGTCGATTTTATTGGTCGCACTGACGATCGTGTTTCTGGGGGTGACGGTGACGCTCCTGCCGTTCTCACTGTTCGGGGTTGCAGTGGCCAAATCCGGAACCCCCGTCTCGATCACCGTCCTCATCTCGTTGCTGGTCTGCCTGATTCCCACGACCATTGCCGGCCTGCTCTCGGCCGTCGGTGTGGCGGGCATGAGCCGCATGATGGAGGCCAACGTGATTGCCACGTCCGGCCGAGCCGTGGAGGCTGCCGGTGACGTGGACGTCCTGCTACTCGATAAAACCGGGACCATTACGCTGGGCAATCGCCATGCCTCGGCCTTTTTACCGGCACCGGGCATCAAGGAAGCTGAACTGGCGGATGTGGCGCAACTGGCCTCCCTGGCCGACGAAACCCCCGAGGGGCGCAGTATCGTCGTTTTGGCCAAGCAGCGTTTCAATCTGCGGGAGCGGGAAATCGGCGCACTCGACGCCCACTTCGTGCACTTTTCGGCGCAAACGCGAATGAGCGGCGTCAACATGGGCGACCGGCAAATACGCAAGGGCGCTGGCGAGGCCATTCTCAAGCATATCCAGAGCCTGGGTGGCAGCTTTCCCGAAGCCGTGCAGAACAGCATTGAGGAGGTGGCGCGCCGGGGCAGTACTCCGCTGGTCGTCGCCGACGGGCCCAAGGTGCTGGGCGTGATCGAACTCAAGGACATCGTCAAGGGCGGGATCAAGGAGCGTTTTCTCGAGTTGCGGCGCATGGGTATCAAGACCGTGATGGTGACCGGCGACAACCGGGTCACCGCCGCCGCCATCGCCGCAGAGGCTGGCGTCGATGACTTTCTGGCGGAAGCGACACCCGAACAGAAATTGCAGTTGATCCGCGACTACCAGGCCGAAGGCCGGCTGGTGGCCATGACCGGCGACGGCACCAATGATGCCCCGGCATTGGCCCAAGCGGATGTCGCCGTGGCGATGAACTCGGGGACTCAGGCCGCCAAGGAAGCCGGGAACATGGTGGACCTGGACAGCAACCCGACGAAGTTGATCGAAGTAGTGGAAACCGGCAAACAGATGCTGATGACCCGAGGCTCGCTGACCACTTTCTCGATTGCCAACGACATCGCCAAGTATTTCGCGATCGTGCCAGCGGCCTTTGTCACTACGTACCCTCAGCTCGCGGCACTCAACATCATGGGGCTGACAAGCCCGAACTCGGCGGTGCTGTCAGCGGTTATCTTCAACGCTCTGATCATCATCTTCCTGATTCCCCTGGCACTTAAAGGCGTGAAGTACCGTCCGGTTGGCGCCGCCTCGCTGTTGCGCCGCAACATGTTGATCTATGGGCTGGGTGGCGTGATCGTTCCATTCATTGGCATAAAAGTGATCGACATGGTGCTGTTTGCCGTCGGTCTGACTTAAGGGAGCACTGTCATGGCTTCTCTACTGCGCCCGGCGTTTACCCTGTTCATTGCATTGTCGTTGATCACCGGCCTGGCCTATCCACTGCTCACGACGGAGATTGCCAGATGGGTCTTCCCTTATCAGGCTGCGGGCAGCCTGATTGAACGGGATGGCAAAACCGTAGGTTCGTCGTTGATCGGTCAGAGCTTCAGCGATCCCGGGCATTTCTGGAGTCGCCCGTCTGCGACCAGCCCCATGCCCTACAACGCGGCGGCATCATCCGGATCGAACCTGGGGCCACTGAATCCCGCACTTGCAGACGCGATCAAGGGCCGCATCGATGCCTTGCATGTTGCCGACCCAGGCAACACCGCGACCATCCCCGCCGACCTGGTCTACAGCTCGGCCAGTGGCCTCGACCCCCATATCAGCATCGCAGCAGCCCAGTATCAGGCGGGCCGAATTTCGCGGGTGCGCAACTTGCCCATAGAGCGCGTTCGGCAACTGATTGCCGAGCACTCTGAAGGCATGCTCTTTGGATTCCTGGGCGAGCCTCGGGTCAACGTATTGACATTGAATCTGGCACTCGACGCCCTGCATTGAGTGGTAACTCACACACGGTGGCCCTGATGGCCGAACAACGTCCAGACCCGGATCAGCTCCTGGCCCAGATTCGCGAAGAAGAAGCGCAGGCCAAACGCGGTCGGTTGAAAATTTTTTTCGGCGCCAGCGCTGGAGTTGGCAAGACCTACGCGATGCTGGCGGCCGCCCAAACGGCGCAACAACAGCACATCGATGTACTGATCGGCGTGATCGAAACCCATGGTCGCGCTGAAACCCAGGCGCTGACCAAAGGCCTGGACGTGCTGCCGCTCAAACAGGTCATCGACAAGAACCGCACGCTGACCGAGTTCGATCTGGACGCCGCCCTGTTGCGCAAACCGCAGCTGATCCTGATCGACGAACTGGCCCATTCCAACATCATCGGTTCGCGCCATCCAAAACGCTGGCAGGACGTCGAAGAACTGCTCAGCGCCGGTATCGATGTCTGGTCCACCATGAATGTTCAGCACCTTGAGAGCCTGAATGACATCGTTGGTGGTATTACCGGTATTCGGGTCTGGGAGACCGTGCCCGACCATGTGTTCGACACGGCCGATGAAGTGATCATCGTCGACTTGCCGCCGGATGACCTTCTGCAACGCCTCAAGGAAGGCAAAGTGTATCTGCCTCATCAGGCCGAACGTGCCGTGCAGAACTTCTTCCGCAAAGGCAACCTGATCGCTTTGCGTGAACTGGCGTTGCGTCGTACCGCCGACCGTGTCGACAGCGAGATGCTGCAATACCGCACAAGCAGTGCAGTCAAACCTGTCTGGGGCACCCGCGACTCGCTGCTCGCGTGCGTCGGCCCGCATGAACAGGGGGAAAAAACCGTACGCTCGACAGCTCGACTGGCCGCTCAGCTCAACGTGCCGTGGCATGCTGTGTATGTCGAAACATCTGCCTTGCAGCGCCTGCCTGAGACGAAGCGCCGTCGCATTCTGGCGACCCTGAAACTGGCCCAGGAGATGGGCGCCCAAATCTCGACACTGGCCGGACAGGACGTTGCCGAGGCGCTGGTCAAGTACGCACGGCAGCACAATCTCTCCAAAGTCGTGATGGGGCGCGACGACCACTCTCATCGTCGTTTCTGGAAGGGGATACTCGCCGATCGAATTGGTGCGCTGGGTACTGACCTGGACGTGATTCAAGTCTCTCTTGCGACCAGCCCGCGTACTCAGACCGAGCCCCGGTCCACGAAAACCGAGACCCCGGTGATGTGGCGTTCCTATATTTGGAGCGCGGCACTCTGTGCGGTGATGACCCTTGCGGCTTTACCACTGGCACAGGTGCTGGAACAGGCCAATATCGTCATGCTGTTCTTGCTGGCCGTGGTCGCCGTCGCCGTTCGCTTTGGTCGCGGCCCAGCGATTCTGGCGGCCTTTTTGTCAGTGGCCGCATTCGATTTCTTTTTTGTGGCGCCGCGCTATTCGTTCGCCTTCGCCGATATTCAATACCTGGTGACCTTCAGCGTCATGCTCGTGGTCGCACTGGTGATCGGACAGATGACCGCCGGCCTGACCTACCAGGCACGGGTGGCTCAAAAGCGCGAAGACCGCATGCGGGCGCTGTATGAAATGTCGCGCCTGTTGTCCGCAGCGCTGATGACCGAGCAAGTCGCCGACATCAGCGCACGCTTTCTCTCCGACGAGTTTGGTGCAAGGTCTGCCCTGCTGGTCGCCGATGACAACAATAAACTGCTGCCCCCCATGGTCACGGGAGATGCACCGCAAGTGGACGTAGCCATCGCCCAGTGGTCATTCGACAAAACCGAACCGGCCGGGTATGGCACCGACACCCTGCCTTCGAGTTCTACGCTCTATCTGCCGTTGTCAGCCCCAATGCGGGTGCGCGGTGTGTTGGCCGTGCAACCGCGCGACACGAGCCGGCTGGTGGTGCCGGAGCAGCGACGCCTGCTTGACACCTGTGCATCACTGCTGGCCATCTCGCTCGAGCGGATTCACTACATCAACGTGGCTCAGGACACGACGGTTCAAATGGAATCCGAACGATTGCGCAACTCGTTGCTATCGGCCATTTCCCACGACCTGCGCACCCCGCTGTCGGTTATGGTTGGACTCGCCGAAGCGCTCAAGCTCACCAAGCCACCACTGGCCGGCGAAGCAGCCGAGATCGCCACGGCGGTGGGTGAATCGGCGCTGCGCATGAATACGCTGGTCAATAACCTGCTGGACATGGCGCGCCTCGAATCCGGCAAAGTGATATTGAATCGGCAGTGGCAACCCATTGAAGAAGTGGTGGGCAGCGCCCTGCGAGCCATCCAGCCGATTTTGGACAAACATTCGGTGAAGGTCGCGATGGACGATGATTTGCCGCCCGTGCACATCGATGCGGTACTGATCGAACGCGTCCTCATCAACCTGATCGAGAACGCCGTCAAATACACGCCTCAAGGCACCACCATCAAGCTGGGGGCCACGGCCACGCCTGACAACATCGAGTTGTGGGTCGCCGACGAAGGACCAGGGTTACCGCATGGTCACGAAGAGGCGATCTTCAGCAAATTCATGCGCGGCAAGAAGGAAAGCTCGATACCGGGCGTCGGGCTGGGGCTGGCCATCTGTCGAGCCATCGCAAAAGCTCATGGAGGAACCATCCTGGGTGTTACACGCCCAGAGGGCGGTGCGCGCTTCACGTTACGTCTTCCCCGTGAGGAGCCTCCAGTCATCGACCCCTTTGATCAGAAAATCGACAAGGAATAGCCATGACCGAGTCGGCACTGCACGTCTTGATTATCGAAGACGAGAAGGAAATCCGCCGCTTCGTGCGTATGGCTTTGCAAGCTGAAGGCTTGGAAGTTCATGAAGCCGATACTTTTCACCGTGGCCTCATCGACGCAGGAACACGCCATCCGGACCTGATTGTGCTCGACCTCGGACTTCCCGACGGCGACGGCATTGACCTGATCCGGGACGTAAGGAGCTGGTCGCCAGTGCCCATTATTGTGTTATCGGCCCGGGGGGCTGAGTCAGACAAGATCCTGGCGCTGGACACTGGTGCAGACGATTATCTGGTGAAGCCTTTTGGCACCGGGGAACTACTCGCCCGCGTTCGCGCATTGTTACGCCGACACGTGAAAGATACCGAAAACAACTCGGTACTGTGCTTTGGTGACGTGCGAATCGATGTCGAACGCCGCGTCGTGGAACGCTCAGGCACTCCGTTACACCTGACGCCACTGGAATACCGCCTGCTGGTCCATCTTTGCTCGCATCCGAACCGGGTCCTGACACACCAGCAACTGCTCAACGCGGTATGGGGCCCATCGCACACCACTGATACGCCTTACCTTCGAGTATTCATGGGTGGCCTGCGAAAGAAAGTCGAGGCTGACCCTTCCCAGCCACGACACCTCATCACCGAAACCGGTGTTGGATACCGTTTTATTTCTTGATGCTGCAAATAGAGGATATTGGCAGTTTTTGGCCAAACGTAACCGGGCGCGTCGAAGCCGTTATCTGGCGATATGAAAAGCGTTCGCGTGGCTGTTCAACGATGTAACGCATTCCGGGGCGTGAAATTCAAGCAAGGTCAGTCAATTCGCCAGCTGCGGCGCGCTCTGTGTCGCCGGGACCGGCAACACCGCAATTTTGTACGGATCGAATATCCTCAGCATCTGACCGTTATCCCGCAGCCCTTGCAACAACTTGCCGAATGCCTCGCCGCTGATGGGCGAGGCCGGGCGCAGGATCGCGTAATGGTGATAGACCTGATCGACGCGCTCGGAGACCAGAAATTGTTCAGCCACCTTGTCGTTGCGCAAAAAATAGTCGCTGAGATAGGAGCGCGTGACCAGGGCGATGTCGGCGCGCCCGCGCAGCACCATCAGCAAGTTGCTGTCATGGGAATACGTCAGCGTTGCGTTGTAGTTCTGCGCGAGGAATTTGGGATCGGCATTGAAGCCGGCAAATTCGTAGTGATAGCCGCTGAACATCGCCAGACGCTTGCCCGTCAGGTCGGCAAAGTAGTTTTGCTGGCGCACTGGCTGACCTTCACGCTGGCGTTGCGCGACAAAAATCTCGGCGTCTTCCAGGCCCATGTCGACGCTGGTGTGGGGGATGTCCTTCCAGCCCCAGTCGGGGTTTTCGAAGATCGCCATATCGACCCGGCCTTGTTTGAAATCGCCGAAACGCCGGGGAATGGAAGTGGGTACCAGGACGAACTGATAGTCACTTTGCAGGGCGTTGAGCGCCTCGACCAATTGCGGCAGCAAACCGGTGTCGGCACCGGATTCCGGGCGTACGGTGTAGGGCGGAAAATGCGCCGCACCGATACGCACCAACTGTGCAGCCTGGGACGGCAGTATCCATAACGCAACAAGCGCCATCAGCAAAAGCCGCGAAGCCGTCCGAATTGGCGAAGACATCAAAACTACTCCCCAAAAGTGCTGCATCAATGCATTCAAGCTAGGCGGTTTCACCCAATTAGCCAGTTTCCTGCCGGCCAATGCAATCTAATTATTTTTCCTTCAACACCAGAATCAGCGCCTCGTCGGCCAGTTGATCGAGGCTCATGCTGCCACCGGCGCGAAACCAGGTGGTGGTCCAGGACAGCGCCCCGGTGAGAAAGCGTCGCGTGACAAACACATCACCGCGAATGAGACCGGCACTCTTCGCTTCCCCCAGTACCTGCAACCAGATGTCTTCGTAAATATCGCGCAACGCCAGGACCTTGGCCTGCCCGTCCTCGGACAGTGAGCGCCATTCGTAGACCAGCACCGCCATGGCCTCGCCACTGCCGCCCATGATCGACTGCAATTCGCAACGGATCAGCGCCAGCACCCGCTCGCGCACGTTGCTGGCGTCGGCAATGGCCGCACGCATCAGCGCGGTGTTGTAGTGAATGGTCTCCTCCATCACCGCCCGCAGGATTTCTTCCTTGCTTTTGAAGTGATGAAAAATGCTCCCTGACTGAATGCCCACGGCACCGGCCAGGTCGCGCACCGTGGTGCGTTCGTAGCCTTTATTGCGAAACAGGTGAGCCGCCACTTGCAGGAGCTTGCCGCGGGCACTGTCCGGATCGGTCAATTGGCCGTTTTCGACCAGTTCGTGCATGACCCTCAGGGCTTTTTGCTCGTCCACCCGTTTTCTCCTACAGTCGAGATCACCGCTAAAACAGCGGGGTTGCGCGGGCAATTTAAGCTGCTGCCCGCAACCAAGCAAGCGCTCGGGCAGAAGTTATTTTAGCCGTTTACAAACCAAGCGCTTGCTTGGTAGTCTCGAGGCACTTCTGTCGGAGGTGGTTATGGAGTTGACTGCGCCAAAAACGATCCGCATCGGTTGCGCCAGCGCGTTCTGGGGCGACACCTCGACCGCCGCCGCGCAACTGGTGGAAGCTGGGCGCCTGGACTATCTGGTCTTCGACTACCTGGCGGAAATCACCCTGTCGATCATGGCCGGCGCACGGATGAAAGATCCCCAGGCCGGCTATGCCAGCGACTTCATCGAAGTGCTCAGTCCGCTGCTCAGCCAACTCTGCGAACAAAAGATCCGGGTCATCAGCAACGCCGGCGGGGTCAACCCACAGGCCTGCGCCGCCGCGCTGCAAGCGGCGTGCGACAAGGCCGGCGTCGCACTGAAGATCGCCGTCCTGCTGGGCGATGACCTGCAACCGCAGTTCAAACAGCTGGGTTCTCGCGGCATCCATGAGATGTTCAGCGGCGCGCCCCTGCCGCCCCTGTGCGTCTCGACCAACGCCTACCTGGGCGCACCGGGCATTGTCGAAGCCCTGCGCCTGGGGGCGGACATCGTGATCACCGGGCGCGTGGTCGACAGCGCTGTGGTCAGCGCCGCCCTGGTGCATGAGTTCGGCTGGTCGTGGCATGACTACGACAAGCTGGCCCAGGCGGCCTTGGCCGGCCACATCATCGAATGCGGCGCCCAGTGCACCGGCGGCAACTTCACCGATTGGCGCGACGTGCCCGACTACGAACACATCGGATTTCCCATCGTCGAAGTCAGCGCCGACAGCCAGTTCATCGTCAGCAAACCCGAAGGCTCTGGTGGGCTGGTCACCCCGCTGACGGTGGGCGAGCAAATGCTTTATGAAATCGGCGACCCGAGGGCCTATCTGCTGCCCGACGTGGTCTGCGATTTCACCCGGGTCAAACTCGTGCAGCAAGGCAAAAACGCGGTGCAGGTGCACGGCGCGAAGGGATTGCCGCCGACCGATCAATACAAAGTCAGCGCCACCTACCCGGATGGTTTTCGCTGCACCGCCAGTTGCCTGATCGCCGGCATCGATGCGGTCGACAAGGCTCGGCGGGTCAGCGAAGCGATCATCAACAAGACCTCGGAGATCTTCAGCCAGCGCGGCTGGGCGCCCTATAGCGAGGTCAACATCGAACTGCTCGGCAGCGAGGCCACTTACGGCCCCCACGGCCAGCGTCACGACAGCCGCGAAGTGGTGATCAAACTCGCCGTGCGTCACCCGAATAAACAGGCATTGATCGTGTTCTCCCGGGAAATAGCCCAGGCTGCCACCGGCATGGCGCCGGGGCTGACCGGGATTGTCGGCGGCCGCCCCACCGTGTATCCGCTGATCCGCCTGTTCTCGTTCCTGATCGACAAAAACGCCTGCACGCTGGAAATTGATCTCATGGGCCAGCGCCATCCGTGCGCCCTGCCCGCCGTCGATCTGCTCGACAGCGCCGACTTGCCCGCGCCGTTCGAGCCCCCCAAACCCGCGGGCCTGGCCGACGCCAGCGTGGCGCTGGTCAAACTGGCGGTGGCCCGTTCGGGCGACAAGGGCAACCACAGCAACATCGGCGTGATGGCCCGCGACCCCGAGTACCTGCCCTGGATCGCCGAAGCCTTGACCCCGGCGGTGCTCGTCGACTGGATGAGCCATGTGCTGGACCCGATCCACGGCCGTGTCGAGCGCTGGTATCTACCCGCCTCCCACAGCCTGAACTTCCTCCTGGAAAACGCCCTCGGGGGCGGCGGTGTCGCCAGCCTGCGGATCGACCCACAAGGCAAGGCGTTCGCCCAGCAACTGCTGGAAATCCAGATTCCGGTGCCTCAGCGCATCGCCGACCAGGTCAACTAGAGGGCTGCCGCCATGGCCTACGATTCGATTTTCAAAGCCGATTTGTTTGCAGGTTTTACCGTCATCGTCACCGGTGGCGGCAGTGGCATTGGCCGTTGCACCGCCCATGAACTGGCCGCCCTCGGCGCGCACGTGCTGCTGGTCGGACGCAAGGCCGACAAGTTGAAAGCCGTCGCTGCCGAAATTGCCGAAGACGGCGGCAGGGCCGACTGGAGCACCTGCGATATTCGCGAGGAAGACGCGGTGACGCACCTGGTTGGCGAACTGATCCGCAAGCACGGCCCGATCCACGGTCTGGTCAACAATGCCGGCGGGCAGTACCCGTCGCCCTTGGCGTCGATCAATCAGAAGGGGTTCGAAACGGTGATGCGCACCAATCTGGTCGGCGGTTTCCTGATGGCCCGGGAAGTGTTCAACCAGTCCATGAGCAAGCACGGCGGCGCCATCGTCAACATGCTCGCCGACATGTGGGGCGGCATGCCGGGTATGGGCCACTCGGGCGCCGCGCGTTCCGGCATGGACAACCTGACCAAGACCGCGGCGTTCGAGTGGGGTTACGCCGGGGTGCGGGTCAACGCCGTGGCGCCGGGCTGGATCGCGTCCAGTGGCATGGACACCTATGAAGGCGCGTTCAAGGCGGTGATCCCGACCTTGCGCGAACACGTGCCGCTCAAGCGGATCGGCACCGAGTCGGAGGTCAGCGCGGCCATCGTTTTCCTGCTCAGCCCGGCGGCGGCGTTCATCAGTGGCAGTACCCTGCGCATCGATGGCGCCGCGAGCCTCGGTGGCCGCGCATGGCCGATTCACAAGGCGACCAACAGTGAGTCGTACAACGGCTTTCACCGTGCGTACCTTCCAGACGTGCTCAAGGACAAGGAATAACCCATGCCGGTGATTCAGTCGCAACTCGATCCCCACAGCGAACAGTTCGCCCGCAATCGCGCGGCCATGCTGGTGGGGATCGAGCAGGTCCGCGAACTCGAGCAGAACCTGTTGAACAAGGCGGCCGAGGCCAAGCCCAAGTTCGACAAGCGCGGACAATTGCTGCCCCGCGAACGCCTCAATCTGCTGCTGGACCCCGGCGCGCCGTTCCTCGAACTGGCGAGCCTGGCCGGTTACAAACTGCACGACGACAAGGATGGCAGCTCGGCCGGTGGCGGCCTGATCGCTGGCATCGGTTACGTGTCCGGCGTGCGCACCCTGGTGGTGGCGAACAACAGTGCGATCAAGGGCGGAACCATTTCCCCCAGCGGTTTGAAAAAGTCCCTGCGCCTGCAACAGATCGCCATGGAAAACAAACTGCCGGTGATCACCCTCGCCGAAAGCGGGGGCGCCAACCTCAACTACGCGGCGGACATTTTCGTCGAAGGCGCGCGCAGCTTTGCCAATCAGGCGCGGATGTCGGCCATGGGCCTGCCGCAAATCACGGTGGTGCATGGTTCGGCGACGGCGGGCGGTGCTTATCAACCCGGATTGTCGGATTACGTGGTGGTGGTGCGAGGCAAGGCCAAGCTGTTTCTCGCCGGCCCACCGCTGCTCAAGGCGGCGACCGGTGAAGTGGCGACCGACGAAGCGCTGGGCGGCGCCGAGATGCACGCGCAAGTGGCCGGCACCGCCGAATACCTGGCTGAAAACGATGCCGACGGTGTGCGTCAGGTGCGCGAAATCGTCAGCCTGTTGCCGTGGAATGACCGGTTGCCTGCGCTACCGGAACGTCACTGGGAAGAACCGCTCTACCCCATCGATGAATTGCTCGGTCTGATCCCGGATGATCCGAAAAAGCCCTACGACGTCCGCGAGATCATCGCCCGCATCGCCGATGGTTCGAACTTCCTCGAGTTCAAGGGCGAGTTCGACCGGCAAACCGTCTGCGGCCAACTGAAAATCCAGGGCCGCGCCTGCGGCTTCATCGGTAACAACGGCCCGATCACGCCCCAGGGCGCGAGCAAGGCTGCGCAGTTCATCCAGCTGTGCGACCAGAGCCAGACGCCGCTGCTGTTTTTTCATAACACCACGGGATTCATGGTCGGCACCGAATCGGAACAGCAAGGCGTGATCAAGCATGGCGCCAAGATGATTCAAGCGGTGGCCAACGCCCGGGTACCGAAACTGACGATCGTCGTTGGCGGTTCCTATGGTGCCGGCAACTATGCGATGTGCGGCCGTGGGCTCGACCCGCGCTTCATCTTCGCCTGGCCCAATAGCCGAACGGCGGTGATGGGCGGCGCCCAGGCCGGCAAAGTGCTGCGTATCGTCACTGAGGCCAAACAGGCCAAGGACGGTCTGGTGCCCGATCCGAAAATGCTCGACATGCTGGAACAGGTCACCGCGCAGAAACTCGACAGTCAGTCCACGGCGCTCTACGGCAGCGCCAACCTATGGGATGACGGCCTGATCGATCCGCGCGAAACCCGGACCTTGCTCGGTTACTTGCTGGATATCTGTCACGAGGCCGAGGTACGGCCGCTGCAGTCCAACAGTTTTGGTGTAGCCCGCTTCTAGGGCGATCAGGAGAACAACAAGAATGATCTTCACCCAGGAACACGAAGCCCTGCGCCGCACCGTCCGCCAATTCGTCGACAACGAAATCAATCCCCACGTCGAAGAGTGGGAAAAGGCCGGACGCTTTCCGATCCACGAGATCTTCCGCAAGGCTGGCGACCTTGGCCTGCTGGGGATTTCCAAGCCGGAAAAATTCGGCGGCATGGGCCTGGACTACAGCTACTCGATCGTCGCCGCCGAAGAATTCGGCACCATTCATTGTGGCGGTATCCCGATGTCCATCGGCGTGCAGACCGACATGTGCACCCCGGCCCTGGCGCGTTTCGGCTCCGATGAATTGCGCGATGAATTCCTCCGTCCGGCCATCAGCGGCGAGCAAGTCGGCTGCATCGGCGTCTCCGAAGTCGGTGCCGGTTCCGACGTGGCCGGGTTGAAGACCACCGCGCGCAAGGACGGCGACGATTACGTGATCAACGGCAGCAAGATGTGGATCACCAATTCGCCGTGTGCCGATTTCATCTGTTTGCTGGCCAACACGTCGGACGACAAACCGCACATCAACAAATCGCTGATCATGGTGCCGATGGACACGCCGGGGATCAGCCTCAGCTCGCACCTGGACAAACTCGGCATGCGCAGCTCGGAAACCGCCCAGGTGTTTTTCGACAACGTGCGCGTGCCGCAACGCAACCGCATCGGCCATGAAGGTGCGGGGTTCATGATGCAGATGCTGCAGTTCCAGGAGGAACGCCTGTTCGGCGCGGCGAACATGATCAAGGGGCTGGAGTACTGCGTCGACAGCACGATCGAGTACTGCAAGGAGCGCAAGACCTTCGGCAGTGCATTGATCGACAACCAGGTCATTCACTTCCGCCTGGCCGAATTGCAAACCGAAATCGAATGCCTGCGAGCGCTGGTCTATCAGGCCACCGAGCAATACATCAAGGGGCATGACGTCACTCGCCTGGCGTCCATGGCCAAGCTCAAGGCCGGCCGGCTGGGCCGCGAAGTCAGCGACAGCTGCCTGCAATACTGGGGCGGCATGGGCTTCATGTGGGACAACCCGGTGGCCCGCGCCTACCGCGATGTACGGCTGGTGTCGATCGGCGGCGGGGCCGACGAAATCATGCTGGGGATCATCTGCAAACTCATGGGCATCCTGCCGGGGAAAAAGAAATGAGCACCTTGCCGGATTGCCAGACCTTGCTGCTCGAACCGCATAACGGCGTGCTGCACATCACCCTCAATCGCCCGGACAGCCGCAACGCCATGAGCTTGCAGATGGTCAGCGAACTGCGCGCGGTGCTGGCGGCGGTGCGCGATGACCGGACGACCCGCGCCCTGGTCATTGGCGGTGCTGGCGGACACTTTTGCTCCGGCGGCGACATCAAGGACATGGCCAATGCCCGCGCCCAGGGTCCCGACGCTCACCGCGACTTGAACCGATTGTTCGGTGCCCTTCTGCAAGAGGTGCAACACGCGCCGCAAGTGGTGATCACCGTGCTGCAGGGCGCCGTGCTGGGCGGCGGTTTCGGTCTGGCCTGTGTCAGTGACATCGCCCTGGCCGATCATCAGGCGCAGTTCGGCCTGCCGGAAACCAGCCTTGGCCTGCTGCCGGC
The DNA here is from genome assembly GCF_016887925.1 of Pseudomonas sp. MIL9. NCBI lineage: Bacteria > Pseudomonadati > Pseudomonadota > Gammaproteobacteria > Pseudomonadales > Pseudomonadaceae > Pseudomonas > Pseudomonas sp. MIL9. Next base: position 42,836 of record NZ_JAFEHE010000026.1, read on the forward strand.
GCAGATCGCGCCGTTCGTGGTCCAGCGCATCGGTTTGACCCAGGCCCGGCGACTGGCCCTGACGGCGGCGCGATTCGATGGGACCCAGGCGCGACGGATGGGACTGGTGCATTTTGTCGAGCACGATCCACAAGCACTGGCCGAACGCCTGGATGAGGTGCTGGCCCATGTGCTGTGTTGTGCGCCGAGAGCGAATGCGGCGACGAAAAAGCTGTTGCTGGCAAGTGCTCCACAACCCTCGGATGAGCTGCTGAACGAAGCCGCGCAGTGGTTCAGCGAGGCGGTGACCGGGGCCGAAGGTATCGAGGGAACGATGGCCTTTGTGCAGAAGCGTAAACCGGGGTGGGCCTCCTGAAAAACATCGCTGGCAAGCCAGCTCCCACGGTGGATTTGTGCCACACACAACCCTGTGGGAGCTGGCTTGCCAGCGAAGAGGCCAGCACTTTCACCGCAAAACCAAGGGAAAAACCCATGCCCGCACTCAAGAAAATTCTCATCGCCAACCGCGGTGAAATCGTCTGCCGCATCCAGCGTACTGCCCAGGCCCTGGGCTACCGCACCGTCGCCGTGTTCAGCGATGCCGACGCCGATGCGCTGCACGTGAAGATGGCCGATGAAGCGGTGAACATCGGCCCGGCTACGGTGCAACAGTCTTATCTGAACATCCCGGCAATCATCGAGGCCGCCCGGCGCACCGGCGCGGATGCGATCCATCCCGGCTATGGCTTTCTCTCGGAAAACGCCGGCTTCGCCCTCGCCTGTCAGCACGCTGGCATCATCTTCATCGGCCCCAGCCCCGAGGCGATTGAGTTGATGGGCAGCAAACGCCTGTCGAAGATCGCCATGCTCGAGGCCGGTGTGCCGTGCATCAAAGGCTATCAAGGTGCCGAACAGGACGATGCGACCCTGAGCCGCGAAGCCGAACGCATCGGCTATCCGCTGATGATCAAGGCCAGTGCCGGCGGTGGCGGACGCGGCATGCGCCTGGTACACGCGGCCAGCGACTTGCCGGAGCAGCTTCGCACCGCGCGCTCCGAAGCCCTGCACGGTTTTGGCAACGACGAACTGATCCTCGAACAGGCCCTGATCGAACCACGGCATGTCGAGGTTCAACTGTTCGGCGACCAGCACGGCAACCTGATCTACCTGGGCGAACGGGATTGTTCGATCCAGCGCCGACATCAGAAGGTCATCGAGGAAGCCCCGTGCCCGGTCATGACCGCCGAGTTGCGCCAGGCCATGGGCGAAGCGGCGCTCAAGGCGGGACGCGCGGTGAATTACGTCGGTGCCGGTACGGTGGAATTTCTGCTGGATGCGCGTGGACAGTTTTACTTTCTGGAAATGAACACGCGGCTGCAGGTGGAGCATCCGGTGACGGAGCTGATCACCGGGCTTGATCTGGTGGCCTGGCAACTAAATATCGCCGAGGGACAGCCGTTGCCGCTGCGTCAAGAGCAGGTGCAACTCAACGGCCACGCCATGGAAGTACGACTGTATGCCGAAGATCCGGCCCAGGGATTTCTACCGCAAACCGGGCACGTCGAGGCTTGGGAACCTGCAGCGCAACATGCCGTGCGGATCGACCATGGCCTGATCGAAGGCCAGCAGATCAGCCCTTTCTATGACCCCATGCTGGGCAAGATCATCGCCCATGGCACCACCCGCGAGGAAGCCCGGCGCAAGTTACTGCGAGCGGTGCAGGACACCGTGCTGCTGGGAGTGCAGAGCAATCAGCGTTTGCTCGCCAGCCTGCTGGATCATCCACAATTCATCAGCGGCGAATTCAGCACCGGGTTCATCGCGCAGCATTTCGCCGACCATTCCTGCCTGCACCCACATGTCCCCAGCGCCGAGGAACTGGCGATTGCCGCGGCGCTGTTCTATCAGGCCTCTGCTCAATCGCATCGCGCCCCGCTGGCCGGTTGGCGCAACAACGCCAGTGTGCCGCTCCAGTATTCTCTGGGTTTGGAGGATCAGACGTGGTCGGTGGAGCTGAAGGCTATGCCGGGCAAGGCCTACCGGATTCAGATCGCGACCCGCAGCCTGGATCTGAACATCATCGAGTGCGACGGGCGCTGGGCCACGTTGGAAATCGACGGCATCCGCAAGCGCCATGCCTACCGGCTGGAGGCGCGGCAACTGTGCCTGTTCACCCGTCCGGGCAGTCTGAGCCTGACAGACCGGACCCAGGCGCTGGTCAGCAGTCTGGCCAGCGTCAGTTCCGGCACCCTCAAGGCACCGATGGACGGCGCGATCGTCGATGTGCTGGTCCGTGAAGGCAGCCCGGTGAGCAAAGGCCAATTGCTGGTGGTGCTGGAGGCCATGAAGATGGAGCATCCGCTCAAGTCGGGCATCGACGGCGTCCTCAAGCGCTTGCAGGTGCAGGTGGGCGATCAGGTGAAAAACCGGCAGATTCTGTTGGAGGTCGAATAAGCCGCTAGGCGGATCCGCCGGGTTTGGCTACGCTCAAGCCCTATCAGGACGCGGATACCAGGAACCCTGCAATGCCTCACTGGCTGGTCATTGATCTGGAAGCCACCACCGATGAAGGTGGCTGGCCCATCACGGAAATGGAAATCATCGAAATCGGCGCCACCCTGGTGGACCGCAAGGGCCGGGAGCTGGATCACTTCCAGCGCTTCGTCAAACCGGGACGGCGTCCGTTACTGACATCGTTTTGCCGGGAACTGACCCACATAACCCAGGCCAATATCGATGCCGCGCAGCCATTGGACGAGGTATGGGAATCGTTCGAGCGTTGGCTCGGCCAACATCGCACGCACCTTGAAGGCTGGGCCAGTTGGGGCGATTACGATCGCAAACAGCTGCTTCAGGAATGGCAGCGCCTGCACATCGACAGTGCACTGGCCAAGGTGCAACACATGAACCTCAAGCAGCGTTTTGCCAAGGTCCGACGCCTGGAGCGCCCGCTGGGGCTCAATGGTGCCCTGCAACTGGCGGGTTTGCAGTTCACCGGCCAGCAACACCGGGCGCTGGAAGATGCGCGCAATACCGCACGGCTGCTGCCACTGGTTCTTCCCCTTTAGAGAGGTGACTCGGCGTTGGGCGTTGTGCATACTGGCCGGCCCTTTTTAGCCCTTTTCGAGGAATCGCCCATGTTTAAAGTCAACGAGTACTTCGACGGCAACGTCAAGTCGATCGCCTTTGACAACGTTGAAGGTCAGGCGACCATCGGTGTCATGGCTCCGGGTGACTACGACTTCGGTACCAGCCAGCGTGAAATCATGCACGTGGTGTCCGGCGCGTTGACCATTCAACTGCCGGATAGCACCGAATGGGAAACTTTCAACGCCGGCGAACAGTTCAACGTTCCGGCCAATAGCAAGTTCAAGGTGAAAGTGGCCGTCGCCACCGCTTACCTGTGCGAATACCGCGGCTAACCCCCGGGTTTCACAGCAACAAAAAAATGCCCGTGTCCAAGGACACGGGCATTTTTTATTGAGCGCCGTTACTCGAGGATGGTCACCGGCATACCGACTTGCAGCCGGCCATTGCCGTCATTGACCAGATTCTGGCCGAACATCGCGCCATCGGCTTCGGACCGGTACTTCTGCAGGGAGGCCAGGGGTTCGCGATCTGCGCTGCGCTCGCCGGTCTGCGGATCGATGGTGGTCAAAATGCAACGCGCGCACGACTTGACCACCCGGAACTCGACATCGCCGATGCGAATGCGCTTCCAGCTATCCTCGGCATACGCCTCGCTGCCTTCGATCACCAGATTCGGCCGAAAACGCAGCATTTCCAGCTCACGTCCGACTTTTTGCGACAGGTCTTCCAGCGATGCCTGGCCGATCAGCAGCAGCGGATACCCATCGGCAAACGCCACCTGATCGTCGTCCTTGCCATAACCGGCCTCGGTCATGCGCGCACGCTCCAATGGCACTTGTACCAGACGGGTCGGCTTGCCAATGAATTGGCTGACCCAAGCGCCCGCCTCGTCGCCGGCATCGGGCACACGCAGGGTGTCGCGCCAGATGGTGACGCCACGCAGTTCGGCGTCGCTTGCGGGCAAGGCGATATCGATCGGTGGGTGACCGGGGGCGTTGAGGGTCAAGCCGCCTTCAGCATTCCACAGCGCTGACAGTTGGCTCATCTGCGCCACCGCACGCTGGGTCAAAAAGCGCCCGCTGGCCTCATCGACCAGCATCCAGCGTCGATCTCCGTCCAGCCCCAGTTTGTCGAGGCTGACCTGCTGCAAAGGCTCACCCTTGCCGGATTTCAACGGATAACGATAAAGCGCGCTCAGACGCAACATGACCAGCTCCCTGGGAGGTAAAAACGCCACCCTATACGAGCTTGATCGCTGAATCAAAGGCCAAAAAACAGTGGGAGCGGCTCGCCGGAGAAAGCGACTTCACAGACTCAGCCGGCTCCTACACGTTATTTCCGGGCGTGGTCAGGCCGGCACGGCGTCGAGCATCAGGCGCTGACGCACCACGTCGACGAGTTTATCGGGCTGGAACTTGGAGAGGAAATTATCGCAGCCAACCTTCTTGACCATGGAGTCGTTGAAGCTGCCGGACAAAGAGGTGTGCAGCACCACATACAGGCCCCGCAGACGTGGATCGTTGCGGATCTCGGTGGTCAGGCGATAGCCGTCCATTTCCGGCATTTCCGCATCGGTGAAAACCATCAGCAGTTTGTCGGTCATGTTGACGCCGGTATCGGCCCAGCCCTTGAGCATGTTCAGCGCCTTCAAGCCATCGCTGGCAATGTGCATCTTCACGCCCAACTGCCCGAGCGTGTCACGCAATTGCGCCAGGGCCACATTCGAGTCATCCACCAGCAACACTTCACGACCACGGGCACGCTCCAGCACCGGATCGTCGAGTTTGTCGCGGGATACCTTGGCGTTGTACGGGACGATTTCCGCCAGGACTTTTTCAACGTCGATGATTTCCACCAACTGATCGTCGACCTTGCTGATGGCGGTCAGGTAATGCTGACGACCGGCGCTGGTCGGCGGCGGCAGAATGGCTTCCCAGTTCATATTGACGATACGGTCCACACCACCCACCAGGAATGCCTGTACCGAACGGTTGTACTCGGTGACGATGATCGTGCTGTTCGGGCCCGGCACCAGTGGACGCATGCCGATGGCCTGGGACAGGTCAATCACCGGCAGGGTCTGGCCACGCAGGTTGACCACGCCACAAACGAACGGGTGACGCTGAGGCATCAGGGTCAGCTTCGGCAGTTGCAGGACTTCCTGCACTTTAAAGACGTTGATCGCAAACAATTGCCGTCCGGCCAGCCGGAACATGAGAATTTCCAGGCGATTCTCACCCACCAGTTGCGTACGTTGGTCTACCGTATCGAGAATGCCGGCCATTCAATGACTCCTGGGCTTGTTCTGATGAATTCACTAATAGAGGGTTATCGGCTGTTTTTGCCGGAGCTTGACCCCTTGCAAAATGCCACGCACAGGCATTGATGTCACATTAACATCATGCTTTACTGGCGTTGTGATTCCATCTGCTACACTCCTGCAACGCGACCACAGCTTTCGCGTTCGGTTCCTTTGCGTAAGGGATTCCCCTAGCATCAATCAGGTAAAACCTGATATTCGCAATATCCAATAGCCATTAATGTCACGCCATTCTCATTGCATGAATGGAGTCAGGCTTGTGTGTGCGATTGCAGGTAAGTGGCCAGCCACCCTTTCTATTACTACTGCCCGCACTCCAGCCGGCTGTAGCGCGATCCCACGACCAAACGGTTACGTCGGGACGCTGTCCGTCCTGATCGACACGCGCGACATCCCCTCATTAGTCATGACGTTGTGGAGATAAGCATGCCGAACAATCGCAATGAATGGGCACAGCGGATCCCTGAATTTATCGTCGAAGCTGAAACACTCCTGGCCAAGACCGAGGAATGCCTGAGTCATTTGCAACTGATCAGCAATGACAAGGACGCGATCGACTGCATGCTCAGTACCCTCCTCAAGCTGGCCAACAAGGCCGATGCCCTGGCGCTGGCCGCTGTTTCGGAATTCTCCTTACACATACACGGCTTGCTGAATCATGCGCAGAATCATATGGACCTGCATGACGAGGCCCTGAGCGCGCTGAAAGACTGCCTGACACTGATTGCCTGGCAACTCGAACTCATCGACCAGAAAACCGGCCAGCTCAGCCTTGATGAGAGTGAACAGACCACCCTGATTGAAGCGTTTGCCTGTCAGGTTGGACAAAGTCAGTTTCGGCCACCGGTTAATTCCAAACCCTTCACAATCATTTCCTATGCTGAACAGACTTAAGAACGACAGAACGCCCCGTATTTCTTTTTTCCCCAATGACGACTCAGCAACTTGAGCAAACACACATCGCAACTGGCTATTGCATATTTAAGCGACAACCCCCAACAAATAACTAATCTCCTCGACAGCCGACAGCCTAGGGTTTTGCCTGATATTAAATGACAAAAACCTATAGACAAACGGCACCCCCTGCGCCGACGAAACAGCCTCCTTTTTGCTGGCTGGAGCCAGGGTTTGGACTCGTGTTTCCTGACTCCAAGGACATCTATCGCGTACGCGACCAACGGTATCTTAAGTGTTATTATGCCGCCCAATAGTTTGCGTCAAGTAATGGCACCGTGATTGCAGACGGTCGTAATCCGATCAAGTTCCAGACTGGATTCTTAGTCAGAATACGCCCCGTTGAAGTCGATGCCTGATACTAAAAAACATAGACCCGTCAGCTTGCATGACCGGTCTGCCCGCAGCGAACATCCATTGGCTCCATCCGCTATGCACGCCAGCCTCAAGTCCATCGCCAAGTGGCCACCTTCCAGAGAAAATGCAAGTCGGTTCACCCTTGCTCTGTGCGCCGCCTCGACGCTCGGCAATCTGCTGATCTACAGCCTGTCCGCGTATCTGCCACCAGGTTTGCTGGTGCTCAACATAGCGGCACTGGGCTGCGTCTGGATGCAGTATCACCTGTCGCGCAAGTCGATCAAATTTCAGCCTCAGGAGTTGGCCGACCGCTTGTTGCAGGTTCAGGAAAACGAGCGTCATCGACTGAGCCGGGAACTGCATGACGACATCGGTCAGTTGCTGACGGCAGCAAAGCTTCAAAGTGACTGGCTCAGGCGCCGGATGCCGGAAGACCTGCAGGGACAATGCTCGGTGCTCTGCGATACGCTGGACGAAACCCTGACCAAAGTTCGCGATGTATCGGCCATCCTCAATCCCCGACAACTGACCAGCCTTGGGCTGGAAGCCAGCCTGCGTGCGCATTTACTCAAGACGCTGACCAATACGTCGGTACACTGGAGCCTCGAATGCCATCAACGCCTGACGGGCATCCCGGAAGAGATGGCAGTGGCCGCTTTTCGAATCACTCAGGAAGCGATCACCAACATACTGCGGCATGCCGAAGCAAAAAACCTTCTGGTCTGCCTCCAGCGCTTGCCGCAAGGCCTGTCGCTGCTGATCAGTGACGACGGCCTGGGGTTTGCGCCGGCTACAGATCCCGGTCGCGAGGGGCAACGCGGTATGGCCGGGATGTCGGAACGGATCGCTCAGTTGGGTGGCACGCTGACCGTGACCAGCGAACCGGGCAAAGGCACTCAAATCGAAGCTCTCTTCCCTTGGGCACCTCGCGCGCTCGAACGGGCCAGTACGAAAAAGGTTATACATTGACTTGTAACTTACTTCTGGTGGATGACCACTCGCTGATCAGGGCTGGCGTACGCGCCCTGGTGCTCGACCTTCCTGGCTACGCGGTCATTGGCGAGGCCGATGACGGCTCGCAATTGCTCGCGATGGTCGAGCATCTGTCCCCGGATATCGTACTGCTGGACATTTCCATGAAGCAAATCGGCGGCGTTGAAGCCTTGCAGCAGCTCAAGCGTATACGCCCTCAGGCCAAGGTGCTGATCCTGTCGATGCACACCGACCCGGCACTGATCATGCAGGCGCTGGAATCGGGCGCCCATGGCTACCTGCTCAAGGACACCACAGCCACTGAACTGGAACAGGCGCTGGAGGCGTTGCGAAACAACGAACGTTACCTGAGCCCGGCCATCGCCCATACGGTTATCAACCAGGCGCTGACCCGAACCCAGAAAAACCAGACGGAATCCGCTGACTCGCACAACCTGACGCCCCGTCAGCTGGAAATCCTTCGTTTGATTGTTCGAGGAAAATCCACCCGGGAAATCGCCAACGGCCTGGGCCTGAGCGTCAAGACTGTCGAAACCCATCGCTCGCAGATCATGAAACGCTTGCAGATCTTCGATGTGGCAGGCCTTGTTTTATTCGCCGTGCGCGAGCAGATCATCAGCCTGGACGATTAACGCTGGCGCCCAACAACGGCGAATGTTCGGGCAAATGCACCCGTAACGCCCCCGGTCGAGCCGAGAATCGCAGGCTGTCACCTTCCAGCGGCTCGCCATCGAGGTTGATGTAGAGGCCTTCAGAGGCCTTGATCTCGACCCATGGCAGGCGTGCCCGCACGAACATATTGTCGATACCAAAGCCATCGGCCAGCAGGTTCTTCAAGGTGCCCACCAGTTCCTGCGGTGCCGGCAAAATGCTGATATCGAGCAGACCGTCGTCCGCCAGCGCTTGTGGACATAACACATGGCCGCCTCCCGCCTGCCGGCCATTCCCGATGCCCAACGCCAACAGCTCGCCACTCCAGTGAAAATCCGGCCCGTGCAACTCGCCATAAGCCGCGTGCAACTCACTGAAACGTGACAGGCCCGTGAAGAGATACGCAGCGCCACCGAGGACTTTTTTCAGCTCCTCCGAGGTATTGGCGGTGACCTGGCTGCCGAAACCGCCCGTGGCCATGTTCAGGAACACTTGCCCGCCCACGTCCCCCAGATCGATGGCGCTGGGCGCACGCTCCAGAAGTTCCAGTGCCTGATCCGGCTCCAGAGGAATACCGGCGGCGCGGGCAAAATCATTGGCGGTTCCCAGAGGCATCAGCACCAGACTGGCCTCGGTCGAATGCGCCGCCATGGCCTCGGCAATATCACGCAACGTGCCATCGCCACCGCCAGCAACGATTCGCCGGTAGCCGGCGGTCAGTGCTTCATTCACCAGCCGCTGCGCGTCACCGGCCTCCCAGGTCACCCGGACAGCCAGTTCCCAACCCTGCTCACGCTTGCTTTCGACGGCAGCACGCACTGCCTCGTTGAGCGCCTGTTTACCATGCAATATCAACAGCGCCTTGCGTTCGCTCATCGTTGTCACTCCCGGGATTGATTGGCCTATGGGAGATGTTGACCGCGACGCTACCGATAAAAGTCGCAGGACATTGAATTATTTCCAGTCGAGTCGACTTGAGCCCTATGTAGCGGGATTTTTCTTACAAAACGTGAGGAATCGGCTCAATTGACCAGAAAGTGTGATTGGTCCACTTTGGTGCCTTCGGTTTTTAGCGATCAGCAGCATAAACACAAGGACGTGCCATGCAGAGCCATCACTTCAGCCTATCGGTGTTTCCGGTCGCACCACTCGCAGAGAAACAGGCCAACCAGCCGGCTGAAATCAAAAACAGCATGAAATCCAACGGAGAAGTTGATATGGAACCTCGCGTCACTGAACTGGAAACACGCCTCAAGTCCATCCGAAGGGACATGGAAGACATTCGCAGTGACGTCAAATCCATCAAGCACCGACTCGCCTATTCAGCTGGCGGAACAGCCGTAGTCCTCGGGCTTCTCGGCTGGATCGCCAATAGTCGTTTCGAGCAGCTCGTGACACTGCTTCTGGCGAATTAAAGCCTCATCAACGCAAAACCCGGTTCGATCAACCGGGCTTGTAAGGCGAAGATTGTTCACCGGGTCAGCCCAGGACTTCGCTCAACGGTATGAAGTACACACTGTCACCTGCGACAAGCGTACGATCCTCGAGCACCTCAACCAGTCCATCGGCCCAGGCGGCGCTGCGCAACACCCCGGAACTCTGGTTCCTATAGATGATCGCCCGACCATTCTCCAGGTGACCGCGCAAATACTCGCGTCGATTGCCGGCTTTGAGCCAGTCAAATCCCGCCTGTACCTGCACTTTCAACGGCTCGACTTCTTTTACCCCCTGACGACGCAGGAGATAGGGCCGTGTCAGCAAGGCAAAGGTCACCAGGGTCGATGCCGGATTGCCGGGCAAGCCAATGACCGGAACGCCACGGAAGTGCCCGAATGTCAGTGGTTTACCGGGTTTGATGGCGAGTTTCCATAATGCCAACTCTCCCTCTTCCCGCAAGGCAATGCCCAAAAAGTCCGCCTCACCTACCGATACGCCCCCCGTCGAGAGAATCAGATCGACATCCTTCAACTCGCCAAGGCGCGCGCGCGTGGTGGTCAGGTCATCCGGCAGAATGCCAGCATCGATCACTTCGCAACCCAAACGCTGTAACCAACTGCAGAGCAGCACACGGTTGCTGTTATAGATCTGGCCAGGCCCCAGCGGCTGCCCGGGTTCAATCAATTCGTCCCCGGTGGAAAGAACCGCAACACGAACTTTGCGAATCACGTCCAGCTCGGCACACCCCAGCGAAGCTGCCAGGCCTTGCTCGATCGGCCCCAGACGAGTCCCCGCCGGCAAAATCAGTTCACCGATGGTGGTTTCCTGGCCTTGTGGACGAATGTTTTGCCCAAGGGTCATGGTTTCGGTGAAATGTACTCGCTCATTCGCCTGGATGACCGCGTTTTCCTGCATCTCGACGCAGTCAGCACCCGCCGGTACAGGGGCACCCGTAAAGATCCTGGCACAGGTACCCGGCTGCAATGGCTCGGGTGCCTGCCCGGCAAATATCTTCTGACTGACAACCAACGGCTCCCCCGTCCAGTCAGCCAGGCGCAAGGCATAACCGTCCATGGCGCTGTTGGGCCAAGGGGGCAAATCGAGGGTCGACACCAAATCGTCCGCCAGCACACGGCCCTGAACCTGCGCCAACGGCAAGCGTTCACGCTCATGAATCCGCGAGTTGTCGGCCAATTCCAGCAGGCGTGCCAGCGCCACCTCGACCGGCATCAGGCTGCCGGTCTTGCCCGGTTTACCCACGGGATTCACAGGGTGCCGCCTGTTTCAAATGAGCCACGAAATTACAGGGGCGATGGCGCGAGTCCAGTTGTTCGGAAAGAATGCCATCCCAACCGGTGCGCACCGCATTGGTCGAGCCTGGCAGGCAGCAGACCAGCGTCCCGTTCGCCAGACCGGCCAGGGCGCGGGACTGAACAGTGGAGGTGCCGATGTCCGCCACCGAAATCTGCCGGAACAACTCACCGAACCCATCGACTTGTTTATCGAGCAGGCAGCTCACCGCTTCCGGGGTGCTGTCGCGACCGGTAAAACCGGTGCCGCCGGTGATCAGCACGACCTGCACCACATCATCGGCAATCCAGTTGGCGACTTGCGCGCGAATTTTGTAGAGGTCATCTTTAAGCAATACCCGGGAGGCCAGGTTATGGCCGGCAGCCGTCAAGCGGTCGACGAAGACCTGGCCTGAGGTATCGGTTTCCAGGGTACGGGTATCGCTGACAGTCAGCACCGCAATGTTGAGCGGCGCGAAAGGTACATCAGCCTTGGCTTTCATAGGCTCGTCCAGTTGTAGGAGAAACAGCCCGGTGTTATATCACAGCGCCTCATTTTTTCGCCGCCCTCCCATGTCTGATGGAGAACTGCCATGACTTCGAATCAGCTGCCGCCCTGCTCCATTCTGCTCCTGGCAGGCGGTCGCGGCCAGCGCATGGGAGGGCAGGACAAAGGGTTGCTGGACTGGCACGGTGAACCGCTGATTGCACATCTGCATCGCAAGACACGGCCACTGAGCGATGACCTGATCATCTCCTGCAACCGGAACCCGGAAAAATACGCGCCTTATGCCGACCAACTGGTGCATGACGACGAAGGTGACTTTCCCGGGCCGTTGGCCGGCATTCGTGCGGGATTGAAAGCCGCTCGCCATACACATCTGCTGGTCTTGCCGTGTGATGTTCCGCGCATCGATGCCGCGCTGCTCAACAGCATGCGCGTAACCGCCAACCAGCATCCCGACAAGCCGTTGATGCTGCGCCATGGCGATCATTGGGAACCTCTTCTGTGCGTCATTCCCGTGGCACTTCGCGCTGACTTCGAAAGCGCCTGGAACGACGGCGAGCGCAGCCCGGGCCGACTCATGCGCAAACTGGGGGCTACCGCATTGCAGTGCCCTGATAATGATCCACGCCTGGCCAATCTCAACACACCGGAACTGTTAAGCGCGCACAACACTGTGTCAGACTGAACCTATCAAGGAACTTGCACGATCTGCATACGTCTCAAGCTCAGTAACCAAAAGAATTCATTTTCGGAGATACACCCATGACTCAACGGATCCTGGCCACTTTCATGCTCGCACTGGGTCTCGCTACCCTGGCCGGTTGCGCGTCGCCCGCAGTGATCACCTTGAACGACGGTCGCGAAATCCAGGCCGTCGACACGCCACACTATGACAAGGATTCGGGCTTCTACGAATTCGAACAACTGGATGGCAAACAGACCCGCATCAATAAGGATCAGGTTCGCACCGTTAAAGAGTTGTAATTTGCGCAGCGGACACTGGATACAAGAATGCCCCGATTTGTCGGGGCATTTTTTTGTCTGCATCAGAATCATGAAGCCAAACCGGATTGACGCGATTACGGATTCGGCTCGTTGCTCAGCTTATCCGCGCGTGACAGGGCTTGCGTAGCTTCGGTAACGCATTTCGTGTCATCCCCGGCGCGCTTGGACGCTTCGGCACTGGCCAACAACCGCCTGACTTCCATGGTGGTGTTTTCAGAGGTGGCTGGCAGGCTCGTGACTTTGTCCTTGAGCTCCTGAAGCTTGGCGGTGCAGAGATTGTTGTCTGCGGCGAATGCAGGAGAGGCCAACATTGCAGCGCAAATGAATATTCCAGCGAAAGCGGTACGTTTCATGGGTGTCTCCTTGCACGAAAGGTCTCGGTGTTACCGGGCGATCCGGCTGCTGTGCCGAGGTCGTTGAAAGCCACGATCGCGAGGCCTTATCAACTGACTGTAGAGCGGCCCTTAAATTCGATATTTTTTGCAGGCATGGCTAAATAAAACGCCCTGGCTCATCACCATTGAAGGGTAATGGCGCTCTCAAACTCTCGTTCCTGCCCCGTGACCGGATCGACAAATTTCAGTCCTTGGGCCAGCAGCTTCAAAGGATTGGCATAGTCATCCTCGACATCCTTGAGCACCCGGGGATAAAACGGATCATTGCAAATGCTCGCACCCAGCGCCGTCATGTGTACCCGCAGCTGATGCTTCTTGCCTGTCACCGGGTAAAGTCCATAACGCCAGAGATCCCCGTTTTTCTCCCTGACCTCGACGGCTGTCTCGGTATTGCTGGCGCCCGGCCCTTCCTGCATGCGGAAAAAAGGCTCGCCATCGACAAGACGGCTCTTGTGCACCAAGGGAAATGAGAGATCAGGCAATGCCCCGGCAATGGCCTCATACCGTTTCTCGATCTGCCGCGCAGGAAACAACGACTGATACGCCGATCGGCTCTGCGGGTTGGCAGAAAACAACACAAGCCCCGCGGTATGCCGGTCAATTCGATGCAAGGGCACCAGGTGCGGGTTATCCAGGCGACGAATCAGCCGTCTGAGCAAGGTCTGCTCCACATACTCCCCCGCCGGAGTCACGGGCAGAAAATGCGGCTTGTCTGCCACGACCAGATGCTCATCCGCGTACAAGATCGACTCGACCACCGGGATCGTTTTTTCGTCCGGTATTTCGCGGAAATAGTGAATTTTCAGGCCTTCCCTGTAAGGCAGATCAACGGTGATGGGCGCACCTTGGCCGTCGAGGACGCGGCCGCGGGCAATTCGATCCAGCCATTGTTCACGCCCGATGGCACTGAAGTGCTCGCACAGGCAGTCGAGCACGGTCTGCCACGGGCCAGGGGGCAAATAGAGCGTGCTTGCCTGGTGGTGTGCAGCCGAAAAAGTTGAAGTGGACATACGAAAGCTCTAACCCTCAATGCAGGGCGGCATTATCCGACAGAGACAGGAGTGAGCCTAGAAGAGATTCTCAAGCAGGAATCTGCTTGCGCGCCGCGGCTTCTGTGTACTCCTTGAGCCAGCGCAGCACATCGACCGCTTCCCAGCGCGCCGGGTCATAAAGCGCATACAACAAACCCTGGTAGCCCACGACGTCCAGTTGCCGGTGATAGCCGGCGCGCTGAAACAAGGCTTCGATTTCTGCGAAACAGGTATTGAAATGCAGCTTGTTGAAGGGGGTTTTGCCTTCCGTCACCAGACCATCAAGACGCAGTTCGAGAACCGCTTCGCGTACTACGTCCACCGACATCCGGTTCACGCTGCTTTTCAATTGTTCGACATTGACCACGATTTATCCCTCTCACGCCCGGGCTCGCCTGCTCAAACCCTGAAGTCAGGGGTGACAAGGTCGGCAATCCGGATAACTGTATGCACATACAGTATCCGAATCGCATTGATTAAGCCAAGGGGATCATTCGCGAAGATCGACAGGCGGGAACAGGCCATCGCAAAAAACGTTTATCGCAGGAACGCCACCACCTCATCGGCACTGAACGGCCAGCCTAGCTCCGCGCCGTTATCGACCCGCCGTAAAACAGGAATCCGCAGACTGTAGGCTTCGAACCAGGTTTCGTCTTCAGCGATATCCACCAGTTCCACCAGCAAGCCGCGCTCAACAAATTCCATCAGCATGGCTTCGGCCACTTCACAGAGATGGCACCCGAGGGTGCCGAACAACTGACATTCAGGAAGCATGAGCGCTCAACCTAAAAAATTAAGTGCTTATTCTAGGCCTGCCCTGAAAAGCCGTCGAGCCATTGAGTCCTCTGCCTTGAAACGTGAATTTCAGTGGTCTCAATCCTGGCTGACAGCACCAATCTTGTGGACCGACAAGTCTGCACCGTAATACTCCTCCTCCTGACTCAACCGCAGACCATGGAGCGCCTTGATCACGCCATACACCGCAAAACCACCGGTCAATGCCACGCCAACGCCCAACGCGGTACCAATGAACTGGCTGATCAGGCTCACCCCACCCAACCCACCCAGCACACCCTGACCGAAGATGCCGCAAGCGATACCGCCCCACGCGCCACACAGGCCATGCAGGGGCCAGACACCCAGCACATCGTCGATATGCCACTTGCTTTGAGCGGCGGTGAAACACCAGACGAACAACGCACCGGCAATCGCACCGGTCACCAGCGCGCCCACCGGGTGCATCAGGTCGGAACCGGCACAGATGGCCACCAGGCCGGCCAATGGACCGTTGTGCAGAAAGCCCGGGTCATTGCGTCCGACGATCAATGCCGCCACGGTGCCGCCAACCAAGGCCATCAATGAGTTCACCGCCACCAATCCACTGACACCTTGCAGGGTTTGGGCGCTCATGACGTTGAAACCGAACCAGCCGACAATCAGGATCCACGAACCCAACGCCAGAAAGGGAATGCTCGAAGGCGCGAACGCCACCAGGCGTCCTTCGCGATAACGGCCATTACGCGGCCCCAGCAACAGCACCGCCGCGAGCGCCAGCCAACCGCCCATGGCATGGACCACCACTGAGCCGGCAAAATCATGGAAACCTGCGCCAAAACGTTCCAGCAACCAGGCCTGCAAGCCAAAGTTACCGTTCCAGATCATGCCCTCGAAAAAGGGATAGACGAACGCTACGATCAAGGCGGTCGCGCACAACTGCGGGACGAACCGGGCGCGTTCGGCAATGCCCCCGGAAATGATCGCCGGGATCGCCGCCGCAAAGGTCAGCAGAAAGAAAAACTTCACCAGGCCATAGCCGTGATCGGCATTGATCACCGCGGCCGGTTGCATGAAAGTGACGCCGTAGGAAATCCAATACCCTATAAAGAAGTAAGCCAGGGTTGAAACGGCGAAGTCGCTGAGGATCTTCGATAACGCGTTGACCTGGTTTTTTTGCCGAACCGTTCCGACTTCCAGAAAGGCAAAACCGGCGTGCATGGCCAAAACCATGACAGCGCCGATCAGAATGAACAACGTGTTTGAGCTATGGACCAGGCTGTCCACAGCGCTTTGCAGATTTTCCATGGATTTGGCAGACCTTTAAGGCTGAAAAAAGCACCAAAGCAGTTCGTTCGGGCAATCCATGCACCAAGTTGTGACCTGTCCGCATCGAGCAGGTCACCCCCAATGAACCGATTTGGCGCACAGGGTTCGTCATGGCCAACGATGACCAGGACAATTTCACGGGTTTTGATTGTTTGAGTTATGGTTTTACTGAAATCATGCCCAGCGACAGCGCAACGGCGCAGACTGACGCACCACGACATAGCAAAAGTTGTACCAGTCATTTGTACTGAACCTTCACCCAAGGCTCATACTCGAACGTTTCAGAAGCCACTTATGGAGATCACCAATGGCCAGCATCAAGGCAAAGACTGCTCAAGAAATCCTGATGAGCGATTTTCAGACTCTGGTCAACGACACCGAACGGTTGCTGGAACACACCGCCACCCTGGCCGGTGATCAGGCCGACGAACTGCGCGACCAGATCCACGACAGTCTGTTGCGTGCCCGCGAAACCTTGCGACTGACCGAAGACTCCCTGCGCGACCGCGGCAAGGCAGCCGTCACTGCCACCGAGGACTATGTCCAGGCCAACCCATGGCAATCGGTCGGGATCGCGGCCGGCGTGGGCTTCCTGATTGGCCTGCTGGCGACGCGGCGCTGATATGGCAATCGGTGAATCCGGTTCGTCCGAGACGGGGCAAAGCTCCTCACCGCGGCGCCTGGGCGCTGCATTCCTGGGCCTGCTGCACAGCCATGTCGAGCTGTTCGGCATCGAACTGCAGGAACAAAAAGCCCGTACCGTAAGCCTGTTGCTGTTTGCCGGGTTGGCGCTGGTGTTTGCGTTGCTGTTGCTGGTGGGGTTGTCGACGCTGGTGCTGATCCTGTTCTGGGACACCTATCGTCTACCGGCCATCATTGGGCTCTGTGTGTTTTACGCTCTCGCCGCCATTTTCTGCGGCCTGCGCCTGAAAGCGGCGATCTTCGATGAGTCCTCTCCCTTCCACGGCACTCTGGAAGAGTTGGCCAATGACCGGGAGCGCCTGCTGCCATGAGCCTGCCTGAACTGCCTCGAAACAGCTCGCGCACAGAGATGCGCAAGGCGCTGATTCGCCTGCGCATGGAAATGCATCGCCAGGAAATCCGCCACGAGTCCGCGCAACTGCTGCAACCCCTGAACCGTGTGCGCGGGATGACGCAAAGCCTGCAGGACGGCTTCGGCATCAAGCACGCTCCACTCTGGGGCGTCGCCGCCGTAACGTTGCTCGGTTTCCTGACCGGCAAAGGCGCAAAAAACGGCGGTGGTCTGAGCAGCCTGACCCGGCTGATTCGGCTTGGCACCACATTGGGGCCCCTGATCAAGCTGATCTTGCAAGGCTCATCGCGTAAATAGCAAACCATCGCAATCTGGCTACATTCTTGCAACACACACGGGCTGCACCTCTTTATCGAGGGGTTCAGCCCTGTTCGCCCACCCGGTGATCAGACTCATTCCAAAAACAAGATCCGCTAAGGAGGCCTCGTGATCGACGGGCAACCGCTCGCTTGCTTTCAGCCGTTCATCGATACCGCTACGGGCCGTATCGCGGGCGTAGAGGCTCTGGGTCGACTGCGACAAGCCGACGGTCAATTGGCTTCAGTGGGTCCGCTGTTCGCCGACCCGCGAACTAACGCCATCATCCTGCGTCGGCTGGACCGCCAATTGCGCGATGACGCCTTGAGGCGTCTGCATGAGGCGCCTTCCGACTGGTTCTTGAGCCTGAACATTTCACCACGCTGGATCAGCCGCCTGCGTCCAGACCAGCCGCTGCCGAGCCTCAAGCAACTGAGCAGTCATGGCATCGATCCACGGCGAATCGTCTTCGAGATCACGGAACTGGGGGGCGATATCCAGCGCCTGGCCCAAGTGGTGACGCGTTACCGTCAGGCCGGCGCACGGATCGCCATCGACGATTTCGGTGCCGGCTACTCTCAACTCGATCGCGTTCTGGCGTTGCAGCCAGACATTCTCAAACTCGACATGCGCCTGTTCCAGGCGGCGGCACTGGGTGGGCCCAGCACTGACGTGGTCAAGGCCCTGGCCTTGATGGCCGAGAAAACCGGTTGCTGGATCATCGCCGAAGGCGTGGAAACCGAAGCCCAACTGAATTTTGCCCTGGAATGCGGCTCACGCTACGTGCAGGGTTTTCTGTTTGCCGGGGCGCAAGAGGATTTCTTCGCCACCAACGCCTTTGTCGAGCGTTTTGCACAACTGCGCCAACGTTATGTTCAGCAAAAGCTGGCCGAGCGTGGTCGCTTGATGAACATGCGCCAGCAACTCGGCGAACTGATGGCGATCCTTCAAGCCTGGGCACAAAACCGCGCCCCGCTCAGCGCCCTGCCCCAACTGGATGCCTTCCCCTGGCTGTTGCGCTTCTATCAATGCGACCGGCACGGAACCCAACTGACGCCAAACCTAGAATGGCGCAATAACGGCTGGGTCGCCGATAACCGTTATCTGGGCCACAACTGGTCGTGGCGCCCCTATTTCTATCATCTGTTGGCCGAGGGCTGGGATGAGCGTCGACTGACCCTTTCCAACACTTACCGCGACGCCACCAGCAATCAGTACTGCCTCACCGCCGGACAATTTTTCGACAATGGCGAACGTTTGCTGCTGATCGATATCGATGCCGTCGGGCTCTAGGAACCGAGACCGCCCGGATGGCGGCAGCTGACTCGACGTTGCAGCGCCCGATGCACCACCATCGCCGGCAAGTCTTGCACCTGCAGGCATGCGTGTTTTTCCCTTGCAGGTCCTGATGCGAACCGGGAAGCTAAAGCAATCAGTCACCTGACGGAGAGAACCAGCCTTGGATTGGCACACCCTGCTTACCCGTGAACGCCTTGGAAAACCGCTGCACAGTCCGGAAGAACTCGGTCGCAGCCCCTTTCACAAAGACCATGACCGCATCATTTTTTCGGGAGCGTTTCGGCGTCTCGGGCGCAAAACCCAGGTTCATCCGGTTTCGAGCAACGACCATATCCACACCCGTCTGACCCATTCCCTTGAAGTGAGCTGCGTGGGTCGTTCACTGGGCATGCGTGTCGGCGAAACCATCCGCGGCGCCCTGCCCGACTGGTGCGAACCCAGTGACCTTGGGATGGTGGTGCAATCAGCCTGCCTGGCACATGACATCGGCAATCCGCCGTTCGGGCATTCCGGTGAAGATGCGATTCGGCACTGGTTCCTGCAAGCCGCCGGCCGTGGCTGGCTGGACGCAATGAGCGAAGCGGAACGAAGTGACTTCCTCAATTTCGAAGGCAACGCCCAAGGGTTCCGGGTGCTGACGCAGCTTGAGTATCACCAGTTCGACGGCGGGACGCGTCTGACCTACGCCACCCTGGGCACCTACCTGAAGTATCCATGGACGGCCCGGCACGCCGACTCGCTGGGTTACAAAAAACACAAATTCGGTTGCTATCAGAGCGAGCTGCCGCTACTGGAACAGATCGCTCACAAACTCGGCCTGCCGCAACTCGAAGAGCAACGCTGGGCACGTCATCCGCTGGTGTATCTGATGGAAGCCGCCGATGACATTTGCTACGCGTTGATCGATCTCGAAGACGGCCTGGAAATGGAGCTGCTGGAATACACCGAAGTCGAGTCCCTGTTGCTGAATCTGGTGGGCGATGACCTGCCGGAAACCTATCGCCAGCTTGGCCCGCAGGATTCGCGTCGGCGCAAACTGGCGATCCTGCGAGGCAAAGCCATCGAGCATTTGACCAATGCGGCGGCCCGGGCCTTTGTCGAGCAACAGGACGCGCTGCTGGCCGGCACTCTGCACGGCGACTTGGTAGAGCACATGCACGGCCCCGCCAAACGCTGCGTGCTGAACGCCAAGGACATGGCGCGCAAGAAAATCTTCCAGGACAAGCGCAAGACCCTGCACGAAATCGGCGCCTACACCACGCTGGAAATCCTGCTCAACGCTTTCTGCGGCGCGGCGCTTGAGCAACACGGTGGCCGGACGCCATCGTTCAAGAGTCGGCGGGTTCTCGACCTGCTGGGCAACAACGCACCCGACCCCAACGGCTCGTTACACACATCGTTCCTGCGCATGATCGACTTCATCGCCGGCATGACCGACAGCTATGCCAGCGACATGGCACTGGAAATGACCGGTAGTTCCAGCCACTGACAAGAACCGGAACATCAGCCATTACGCCCCCCTTAATGGCTGATGTCCCCCGAAAACTGCAAGTGCGCTCAAGGTTAACGGAAATCCCCTACAGCTCCTGTCGAGTGAACTGATCGATTTATCCGCGTTTCCCACGGAACAATCACGCCTACTTTGTTCGATAGAAAAAGCGTGAATAATATGATCAAAGACAATCTGCGCATCTTGTTGGTGGAAGATCACCCGTTTCAGCTCAGAGCCACTCAGTACCTGCTCGAGAGTTACGGCTTCACCCAGCTAACCACCACTGACTGTGCCCAAGGTGCATTGCAACTAATGCTCACCGCAACACAACCGTTTGATATTCTTTTGTGCGACCAATGTCTTCCCGATCTCTGTGGCCTTGATCTGGTCAAATTCGCCAGTCATCGAGGGATGATCAAACAGGCAATACTTCTAAGTAGCCTGACACCCGCCGAACTGGACCAACTTGAACACATGGCAAACACCCATGGACTCCCGTTGCTGGGCTACTTGATCAAGCCTTTGAAACAATCAGAATTCAGAAAATTATTGACCCTGACCCCATAACAAATAACAACAAAAAACCAGCACTAAATATTACAACTAAACCCTAACAAAGTTTATTGATCCTTATAAAAAACCTAGTTGACACGTAGGCCCATTCCTTTTTGCATGTAGGAACATTCCTATAATGGCGCTACGACTACCTCAGTTCATACGTCACCTCAACTATCTGAGCTAAGGTGCGCGCTTTATTTGAGCTTGCATGGAATTTTATTATGAACTCCGTTTTTATTGTCGACGATCACCCTGTCATCCGACTTGCCGTCCGTATGCTGCTGGAACACGAAGGTTATGAAGTCGTTGGCGAAACTGATAATGGGGTCGACGCCATGCAGATGGTTCGCGAATGCATGCCCGACCTGGTCATTCTCGACATCAGCATTCCCAAGCTGGATGGCCTGGAAGTACTGGCCCGCTTCAACGCAATGAGTACCCCACTTAAAACATTGGTATTAACGGCACAATGCCCGACACTTTTCGGTATTCGCTGCATGCAGTCCGGTGCTTCTGGATATGTCTGCAAACAGGAAGACCTGAGCGAACTGATCAGTGCCATTAAAGCAGTATTGTCAGGTTACAACTATTTCCCAAGTGAAGCGCTCAACCCGGTTCGCGGCGATGAAGCGCGTTACGCCGAACTCGAACTGTTCAAGTCAGTAAACGATAGGGAACTGATGGTATTGCAACTTTTTGCCCAAGGCCGCACCAACAAGGAGATCGCCAAAGGCATGTTTCTGAGCAACAAAACTGTCAGCACTTATAAAAAGCGTCTCATGCAAAAGCTCAAGGCCAAATCCCTGGTTGAACTTATCGAAATGGCAAAACGTAACGCTTTGGTGTGAGAAACAGGATGCTCAGTCGTTTAAAGGATTTTCTGATACTCACGACAGCAGGCTTATGCCTGAGCACCTCATTGCTCGCGGCGCAGGATGGTGAGGATTACGTCTTGCTCAGCCGCTCGACGGCCGGAAATCTGGAAGTCCAACTGGATCAATCGCAACGACAATGGGCCAGGAACAAACGTGAATTGGTTCTGGGTACCTCAGCACCGGATTATCCACCGTTCGACCTGACCCTCAGCGGCCACGACTATGAAGGCTTCACTGCCGATTATGCGGGCATACTCGGCAAGGCCACTGGCTTGCCCATCAAGGTTCAGCGCTTCTCGTCCCGGGGAGCCGCAATCGAAGCACTCAAAAGCGGAGAGGTTGACTTGCTCGGCACCGCCAATGGATTCGAAGCGCGCAATGCCGACATCGTACTGTCGATGCCCTACGCGGTGGACCAACCGGTCCTGGTGACACGCGAAGGCGAAACCCGATCACTGACAGACGGCCTTGCCGGTCTGCGCCTGAGCATGGTGTATCACTATCTGCCGCTGGAGGAGGTCAAGGCTCTCTACCCGAAGGCGATCATTACATCCCATCCGTCCTATCAGAACGCGATCAACGCCGTAGCCTTCGACCAGGCGGACGTGTTTCTCGGAGATACCATTTCGACCCATTACATGATCAACAAGGGCTACCTGAACAACATCCGCATGGCCAACTTCGGCAAACACGAAGCCCACGGATTCAGTTTTGCGGTGCACAAGAACAACCCGGAACTGCTCGGTATCATCAATACGACGCTCATGGCGATCCCTGTCAGCGAACGAGAAAACATCGCCAAGCGCTGGAGCGCCGGCAGCGACATTCTGCTCACCGATCACAAGCTGGAGCTCAGTTACGGCGAAGAACGCTGGCTGGCGCAACACCCGGTGGTCCGCGTAGTCGTCAATGAAGCACTCGCGCCACTGACGTTTTTCGACAGTGACGGCAACTTCCGCGGCGTTGCCGCCGACCTGCTTGAACTCATCAGGCTGCGAACCGGCCTGCGCTTCGAGATCCAGCGCAGCCGAAGCGACAGCGACATGATTCAGCGGATCAGAGACAACCAGGCCGATCTGATCGCCGCTCTGCTGCCCAGCGCAAAACGGGAAAGGCTGCTGAATTTCAGTCGACCCTATCTGCAAAACTCCAATGTCCTGTTGACGCGCAAAGCCGCAGACAGCCCTGCCAATCTTACGCAACTCCATGACAAGCGCCTGGCCATCGCCCAAGGTAATCCACTGATAGATTTTTTGCGTACCGAGTTCCCGCAGATAAAACTCGTCAAAATGCCGGACACGTTCAGTGCCGTGGAAATGCTTGCCGAGGGCCAGGCAGAAGGTGCAGTGAGCTCTCTGGTGATCGCCAACTACTTCATCTCATCGCGGCTCTTCGAGCACAGCCTCCAAATCAGCACCACCATCGGCACCGAGCAAGCGACATTCTCCCTGGCCACCGGCCGCAACGCCAAAGAACTCAATGACATCCTCAACAAGGCACTGTTGAGCATCTCGCCGGAGGAACTGGGGATTATCAACAGTCGCTGGCGTGGTTATTCAGCATCCTCACAAAGTACCTGGCGCACCTATCATCGGCTGTTCTATCAAATCGTCATCGGCGCAGGCGTGCTGTTGTTAATTTCCATGGCCTGGAACGCGAACATGCGGCGCCAGATCAATCAACGCAAAGCGGCCGAACGCGCATTGAACGATCAATTCGAATTCATGCGCTCACTGGTCAACGGCACGCCACATCCGATTTATGTACGTGATCGCCAGGGTCTGCTCCAAAGCTGCAATGACAGCTACTTGCAAGCCTTCAGTGCAAAACGCGAAGACGTCATTGGCAAGAGTGTCATTCAAGGCACTATGAGCAACGCCTTCGAAGCCCGGGAATATCAGGCCGATTACCAGCGTGTCGTGGCCGAGGGCACACCCCTGATTCTTGATCGTGAACTGCACATCGGTGGACGCCGGTTGACGATCTATCACTGGATTCTCCCCTACCGTGACTCTAGCGGCGAAGTGCAAGGCATCATCGGTGGCTGGATCGACATCAGCGAACGGCGGCAACTGTTCGATGATCTGCGTTGTGCGAAAGAACGCGCCGACGAAGCCAACCGGGCCAAAAGCACGTTCCTGGCCACCATGAGCCACGAGATCCGCACCCCGATGAATGCAGTGATCGGCATGCTCGAATTGACGCTCAAGCGTATCGAACAGGATCACCCGGACCGTCCAGCCATCGATGTGGCGTACAACTCGGCAAAAGACTTGCTGGAATTGATCGGCGACATTCTCGACATCGCCCGCATCGAATCGGGGCACTTGAGCCTGAGCCCGGAGCGTGTCAATCCGCAGGAAATCGTCGCGTCAGTAGCACGTAACTTCGATGGACTGGCCCACCAGAAAGGACTCGAATTGCGGCTGGAGTTCAACCCGGACAACCCACCGATCGACGTCCTGCTGGACCCGTTGCGTTTCAAGCAAGTGCTGTCCAACCTGGTCAGCAACGCCATCAAGTTTACCGAGCACGGTCAAGTCAGGATTATCGTCGAGCTGCAGCCGTCCGCCGAGCCGGGCCAGGTACGAATGCAACTGCAGGTCGAGGACAGCGGTATCGGAATCAGCGAACAGGATCAGCAACGCCTGTTCGAGCCTTTCGCTCAGGCCGATAACGCCGGACAGTCCGCCAGGGGCGGCACCGGGCTTGGCCTGGTGATCAGCCGCGGTTTGTGCGAAAGGATGGGGGGCAGCCTGCAGTTACGCAGTCAGCCGGGGCTGGGCACTCAAGTGGGCATTACCTTGCACCTGCCCACATTGCCACTTGAACCTGGGCCGAAAGTGGTTGAAACAGACACACCCGCGGCATTAACTCCCCTGAATGTACTGGTAGTCGATGATCACGCAGCCAATCGCCTGCTCATGTGTCAGCAGCTGGAGTTTCTGGGCCATCGATTCAGCGTCGCCGAGGATGGTCAGGCAGGATTCGAGCTATGGAAAGCCGGCACCTTCGATCTGGTCATTGTCGATTGCAACATGCCAGTCATGAATGGTTACGAGCTAGCCCGCGCCATTCGCCGCCAGGAATGCCAAACGCAACAACGCCCGTGCACCGTACTGGGATTTACGGCCAATGCACAGCCAGAAGAAATTCAACGTTGCAAACAGGCCGGGATGGACGATTGCCTGTTCAAACCGCTGACCCTGACGGCCTTGAGTCAATGGGTTGAGGGCATGGAGCCCATGGTCCTCGCCCCCGTT
Source organism: Pseudomonas sp. MIL9 (assembly GCF_016887925.1). Taxonomy (NCBI): domain Bacteria; kingdom Pseudomonadati; phylum Pseudomonadota; class Gammaproteobacteria; order Pseudomonadales; family Pseudomonadaceae; genus Pseudomonas; species Pseudomonas sp. MIL9. Next base: position 67,786 of record NZ_JAFEHE010000026.1, read on the forward strand.
TTCAGCCTGCAGGGATTCGAGCTGATGACGGGAGGCAATCCCGTACTCAACCGACGATTGCTGACCGAGCTGATCAATAGCAATCGTCTGGACCGACAAAGCTTGCTGGCGTTATCCGGGTCCACGGATCCACAGGTTTTTCTCGATATCGCCCACAAGATCAAAGGTGCCGCCCGAATCGTTCAAGCCTCCCGATTGATCGACACCTGCGAAGCGCTCGAAGCGGCCTGCCGCAGCCTGTTCGAGCCCGGCAGGACGGCCGAATGCTGCAAGGCCATCGAGAGCGCCATGCTCGAATTGGACCAGGCATTGCTGCAGCAAATTGGGCAAAACGACGGAAGCAAAATCACAGAGCCTTAACTATGCTTGGACGCTGAGCAGTGCGTTAACCATCATGGAGTGAACTGCATGCCCAACCCACTGCGCCCGGATCAACGGCGGTTTCCCCTGCACGTTCATATCAGCGTGATGTTCACCCTGCTGTTGTTGCTGACCGGGGTGGTGTTGGGCATTTTCAATTACCGTCAAACCACGCAGATCATTCTTTCCAGCAGCGAAAAACTCTTCAATCGCATCGAGCAGGATGTCCGCCTGGATCTGCAGGCGACCTACGAGCCGATACGACATCTGCTCAGCTTGTTGGTGCTCAACCCCGCCGTGCAAGGCTCCGACCTTCAGCAACGCCTGGCGCTGCTCAAACCCTTCAGTCAGTCGCTGCGGGATAACCCGGATCTGGCATCCCTGTACCTGGGCTATGGCAATGGTGATTTTTTCATGGTTCGCCCGCTGCGCGCCCCGCAGCTGAAAACACTGCTCAACGCCCCGGAAGCAGCGGCTTACCAAGTGTGGAGCATCGAGCGAGACACCCTCGGTCAGGCTCATTCCCAATCGTTGTTTTTCGATCAGGACCTGGCCTTCATCAGTCGTCACGAAGACCCCACCGACACCTACGACCCACGTAGCCGCGCCTGGTTTTCAAGCGCCAGCCGCGACAGCACCCAGATCACCACCGAACCCTATGTCTTTTTCTCTACCCACAACGTCGGCACCACGCTGGCCCTGCGCAGCGGCGACCATGCCGTGATGGGCGCCGACCTGACCCTGGAAGAGCTCAGCGCCACCCTGGCCAAACATGTCGTGACGCCCGCCACCGAGATCGTGCTGTTCGATGCCCAGGGCAATGCCATCGCGTATCCCGACAGCAGCCGCCTGATCGTCGACGACCAAACGGCGCGTCTGATCAAGGCCGCCGACCTGAGCCCCAGCCTCGGCGCCCTGCTCAAAAGCCCTCCCGAGGGCAATCGGTTGAATGCCGGCGGTCGCCAATGGATCGTGGCCCGCAGCAGCATGCAGGAAGGCGGTCCACAAGGTCTGCAGTTGGCACTGCTGGTGCCGGAAGACGAATTGCTGGTCGATGCCTACCGCATGCGCTGGCAAGGTGCGCTGATTACTCTGGCGACACTGCTGTTGTGCGTTCCTCTGGGTTGGCTGACGTCCAGGGTATTGGTCAAACCTCTGCGCGCGTTGGTACAGGAAGCGGATGCGATTCGCAGCTTCGACTTCAATTTCCCGCTTTCCCGTCGCTCCCCGGTGCTGGAAGTCGATCAACTGAGCGTGTCGATGGCGCGCATGAAAGACACTCTGGCAAGCTTCTTCCAGATCACCGACAGCCTGAGCGCCGAGACCCGTTTTGCGCCGCTGATGGAGCGGGTGTTATTTGAAACCGTGAAAATCGGCCAGGCCCAGGCCGGTCTGATTTACCTGCGCGAAGGTGACGGTGATCGCATGGAGCCCCAGGGCCTGGTCATCAATGACACCGCTGAAACGCTGTCATCATTCGATATCCACGGACATGATCTTCAAGACCCGAAAACTCCAGCCTGGATGCAACAGCTTTCGACCGCCGACAATGTCGTCAGCCATATCGGCTTCGAACAGGCGGGGGATTTGCAAAAAGTGTTGCTCGCACTGGCTTGCCCCCGGGTTCATCTGATCGGTATCCGCTTGCACAATCGTCATAACGAAACCGTGGGCCTGCTGGTGTTTTTATTGGCCGACAGCGGTAACCAGAGTGACCTGGAAAAACTTCGGCCCGACCGTATCGCGTTTCTGCAGGCGGTGTCCGGTGCGGCAGCCGTGAGTATTGAAAGCCAGCGCCTGCAAGCCCGACAAAAAAACCTGCTGGATGCCTTCATTAAACTGCTGGCCGGCGCGATCGACGCCAAAAGCCCCTACACCGGAGGGCATTGCCAGCGAGTACCCGCCCTGGCACTGATGATTGCCCAGGCTGCCGCGGCCAGCCAGGATCCAGCCTTCAGCGGTTATCGCCCCACCGAGGATGAATGGGAGGCGCTGCACATTGCAGCCTGGTTGCATGACTGTGGCAAGGTCACCACCCCTGAATACGTCGTCGATAAAGCCACGAAACTGGAAACGCTGAACGACCGCATCCACGAAATCCGCACCCGTTTCGAAGTGCTCAAGCGCGATGCCTGGGTCCACTATTGGCAAGCCGTTGCAATGGGGGGGGAAGAGCAAGACCTGTCGCTACTGCGCGATGCCACGCTGGCGGCACTCGATGATGATTTCGCCTTTATTGCCCGGTGCAACCTTGGCGGTGAAGCCATGGCAGAAGCCGACCTGCAACGACTACGCAGTATCGGCCAACGCACCTGGACCCGAACCCTGGATGACCGGTTGGGCGTTTCCTGGGAAGAGAACCGGCGTCAGGAACTCACCCCGGCACCGACACTGCCGGTCAGCGAGTCGCTGCTGGCGGACAAACCCGAGCATTTGTTCGAACGCATCGACGCCGAACTCATTGCCCCGGAAAATCCCTGGGGATTCAAGCTCGATGTGCCGCGCTACAAATACAATCGCGGCGAGCTCTACAACCTGAGCATTGCCCGAGGCACCCTGACGAACGAAGAGCGCTACATCATCAATCATCACATGGTGCAGACGATCCTGATGCTCAACCACCTGCCCTTCCCCGGCCACCTGCGCAACGTTCCGGAAATCGCCGGAGGCCATCATGAAAAAATGGACGGCACCGGTTATCCCAAACGCTTGAAGCGCGAAGACATGAGCCTGCCGGCGCGGATGATGGCGATTGCCGATATTTTCGAGGCGCTGACTGCTGCCGACCGCCCCTACAAGAAAGCCAAGCCCCTGAGCGAAGCGCTGGGCATCATGGCCAACATGTGCCGGGACGCTCACATCGATCCGGAATTGTTCGGGCTGTTCATCAACGACCACATCTATCTGCGCTACGCCGAGCGTTTTCTCGACCCACGGCAAATCGATGCGGTCGATGCGTCAAGCCTGCTGATCAAGGCAGGCTTGCGGGTTTGATCAGCAATCGGTCAGGCGCAGGAAAATCGCCGCCAGTTGCTCGATGCCGGCCTGATCCTCTGCGGTGAAACGCGCCAGTTTCGGGCTGTCGAGGTCAAGTACGCCAATCAAACGACCGTCCTTGACCAGCGGCACGACCAGTTCGCTGTTCGAGGCGCTGTCACAGGCGATATGCCCTGGAAACGCATGCACGTCTTCGACCCGTTGACTCTGCAAGGTCGCTGCCGCCGTTCCGCAAACACCGCGGCCGAACGGGATCCGCACGCAAGCGATCTGCCCCTGAAACGGGCCCAGCACCAGTTCTTCATTGCGATTGAGATAGAAGCCGGCCCAGTTCAAGTCATCGAGCTGATTGAACAGGAAGGCCGAAAACTGTGCGGCATTGGCGATGAAGTCCCGCTCGTCCGCCAGCAACGACTCAAGCTGCGCGTGCAGCATGCCGTAGCCTTCGAGGCCCTGGCCGCTCTTGTGTATATCGATCATGCCTTGTGCTCCAACAGTTTCAGCCCAACCCAATAGCGGGCAAATTGATACGCGCAACGTCCGTTACGATTACCGCGCCCGGTGGCCCAGCGCACCGCAAGGATGTCCAGTTGCTCGTCACGTTGCCACTTGAGGCCGGCCTTGTCCGCCAGTTGGCCGATCCAGTGTTCGACCACGTTGAGGAAATGCTCCTGGGTGAACGGATAGAACGACAGCCACAGTCCGAAGCGATCCGAGAGCGCGATCTTGTCTTCCACCGCCTCGCTGGGATGCAGTTCGCCGTCGACCCGCTTCCAGTTTTCGTTATCGCTTTCCTTTTCCGGCACCAGGTGGCGACGGTTGGACGTGGCGTATAGCAAAACATTATCCGGTGCTTGCTCAAGCGAACCGTCGAGTACGCTCTTGAGTACGCGATAATCACCTTCGCCCGACTCGAACGACAGGTCATCGCAGAACAACACGAAACGTTGCGGCAGTTTGGCGATTTGTTCGACGACGCGCGGCAAATCGGCCAGGTGATCGCGCTCGATTTCGATCAGACGCAAACCCGCCTTGGCGTGCTCGGCCAGCAAGGCGCGAACCAGCGAGGATTTACCGGTACCGCGCGAACCCCAGAGCAATGCGTGGTTGGCCGGCATGCCATCAAGGAACTGTTGGGTATTGCGCCCCAGTTGCTCCACTTGGCGATCGACGCCGATCAGGTCGGAAAGACGCATGTCGAGACTGACTTCCAGGGGCAACAGAAAGCCGCTGCGTCCCTCACGCTGCCAGCGCGCCGCCAGGCTCTGGGTCCAGTCGATGGCATGCCGAGGGGTGGGCAACAGTGGCTCGATACGAGCCAGAACGGCATCGGCGCGTTCAAGAAAAGCATTCAATCGGGAATCCACGTCTTTTCCTCGGGCACGTTCACAGTAATGATGGCGATACAGCGACGAAACATGGCAGGCGACGAGCCGCTAGCCCTGTGTGCAAGGGCTCGCCAGGCACATCGGAATCCATGCATGATCGACTATGCTTGAGCAGCGAAGGGAAACGGAAGTGGTTCAACACCCCATGGACATTAAATTCACCAACCGACTGTCTTACAAACAAGCGCGGCTTACCGTGCTGGTCGGGTTCATTCTGGGCATGCTGCTCAGCCTGCTGCAAATAGGCATCGATTATGCCAGTGAAGACGCTTCCATCAACCGCGAAATACAGTCTTTACTGGAAATCAGCCACAACCCCGCGTCCCGCATCGCCTATAACATCGATGCCGAACTGGCTCAGGAACTGACACTGGGCCTGCTGCGCTCACCCGCGATCATTGGCGCGAAACTGACGGACAACAACGGCAACGTGCTGGCCAACGTCAAACGCCCGGGCCTGCAAAGCGGCTATCGGGTGCTCAGCGACTTCCTGTTTGGTGCCGATCGCCAGTTCGAAGACCGCTTGTATCTGGATCACTTGCCGAACGAATCCCTGGGCACGCTGCAACTGGACGTCGACACTTACTCCTTCGGCTACCGTTTCCTGCGTCGGGCCGAGGTGACCCTGCTTAATGGCTTCGCCCGTAGTCTGATCCTGTCGGGCATCCTGCTGGCGCTGTTCTACGTGATGCTGACCAAACCATTGGTGCGCCTGATCCACGAACTCAGTGGCCGCGATTCGCGCAGTATGGAGCCGACGTCACTGGAATGTCCGGCGGGGCACGCCGACGATGAAATCGGCGTACTGGTGAAAGTGGCCAACCAGCAGTTTGAAAATGTCGCCACCGAAATCCAGCAGCGGCGCAACGCCGAAAACCGCCTGACCGACTATCTCGGTCAATTGGAAAACATCGTCTCGGCCCGCACGGCGGAACTCAAGGCGATCAATGCGCGGCTCAGCCAGTCCAACCAGGAACTGGAGACCGCTCGCAGCACTGCCCTGGACATGGCTGAAGCACGCTCGGCGTTCCTGGCCAACATGAGTCATGAAATTCGCACGCCCCTCAATGGCCTGCTGGGAATGATCGCGCTGTCCCTCGACGGCCCGCTGAATCCCGAGCAGCAGCAACAACTGTCCATTGCCCATGACTCGGGCAAGGTTCTGGTGGAGTTGCTCAACGATATCCTTGATCTGTCGAAGTTCGATGCCGGTCAGTTGGAACTCGAACACATCCCGTTCGACCTCGCCTCGCTGATCGAAGACACCGCCAACCTGCTGTCGCAGAACGCCGCGCCGAGTGTCGAACTGACCTGCCTGATCGAACCGCAGTTTCCGGCGCTGGTGCTCGGCGATCCGACCCGGGTCCGGCAAATCGTCAGCAACCTGCTGTCCAATGCACTCAAATTCACCCGGTTCGGTCGGGTCGATGTGCGTCTGTCTACCTTTGACGACGGCGTCAGAATCGAGGTCTGCGATACGGGCATCGGTATCCCGCAGGACGCACAGGTCAAGATTTTCCAGCCCTTCACTCAAGCCGGTGCCGGCATCACCCGGCAATTTGGCGGCACCGGGCTGGGGCTGGCCCTGACCTACAACCTCTGCGAAGCCATGCAGGGCCGCCTCACCATCAGTTCGGAAGCGGGTTTCGGCAGCCAGTTCTGCGCAGAATTGCCACTCCCCCGTCACACCCGGGCACTCGCCATCCCGGCGCTGCAAGGCAGAGTGGTTGCAATCACTGCGGCCAGCAGCGGTTTGGCGGAATTGCTCGGCAGCTTGTTGCCAGGATGGGGGCTTGAATATCATCAGTGCGCCATCGATGCCCCTTTGACCGGATTGGCGCCCGACGTGCTGATTACCGATTGCCCCGAATGCCTGTTCAACCTGCGTCCCACTTTCACCGCGCCAATTTTGCTGGTGACCGCTTACGGCAGTTTCATGCCCAGCGACCAGGTCAGCGCCCTCGCCCCCCTGCAACAACAGGCACGCCCCTTGGCACGCAACGCACTGCACCAGACCTTACGGCGAATCCTTCAACCGGATACCAGCATCGTCAATGCCCCCCCTATCGACACCCATTCACCGCAACGACGCGGACGGGTGCTGCTGGTTGAGGACAACCCGGTCAACCAACTGGTGGCCAAAGGCATGCTCGGGAAACTCGGCTGCGATGTCACCGTCGCTGCGCACGGTGCCGAGGCGCTGGATCAGCTGGAGTACAAGGAATTCGATCTGGTGCTGATGGACTGCAACATGCCGGTGATGGATGGCTATGAAGCCAGCCGGCAAATCCGCCGCAGCGGACGCTGGCCACAACTTCCCATCGTCGCCCTGACCGCCAACGCCATGTCCGAGGAACGCGAACGATGTCGTGCTGCCGGTATGAGCGACTACCTGGCCAAACCCTTCAGCCGTGAAGAACTGGCTGCCCTGCTCGACGTGTGGATCCCCCTTACGACAGAGTCTTGATTTGCCCCAACAGATGGTCGAGGCCATCGCGCAGCTGATTCAATCGATCCAGATCCACACCGCTGTCGCAAAGCAGGCGAGCCTTCAGTGGCCCGACCCGATCGCGCAGCGCCAGACCGATTGGCGACAGGCTCAGGTGCACCTCACGCTCATCCCGCGCCGAGCGTTGACGCTGCACAAGTTGCAACTGCTCCAGACGCTTGAGCAGTGGAGTCAGCGTGCCCGAATCCAAGGCCAGGCGTTCGCCCAGCGCCTTGACCGTTGGCTGTTCGGGTGCTTTTTCCTGCCATTCCCACAACACCAGCATGACCAGGTATTGCGGATAAGTCAGACCCAACTGATCGAGCATCGGCTTGTAAGCACGAATCACAGCACGGGAAGCGGCGTATAGCTTGAAGCAGAGCTGGCTGTCGAGATTCAGCGAATCGACTGACAAGCTGTTCATTTGAGCAAGGCTTCAATCTCGCGGCTCAGGTCCTGCGGCTTGGTCGCCGGGGCGAAACGCTTGACCAACTGGCCGTCCTTGCCGATCAGGAATTTGGTGAAATTCCACTTGATGCCCTGGGAGCCGAGCACGCCCGGCGCGCGCTTTTTCAACTGGACGAACAGTGGGTGAGCGCCGGCGCCGTTGACGTCGATTTTCTTGAACAGCGGGAAACTCACGCCGTAGTTGAGCTCGCAGAACTCGCTGATCGCTCCTTCGCTGCCCGGCTCCTGCTTGCCAAATTGGTTGCAGGGAAAGCCCAGCACGACCAGGCCTTGATCCTTGTAGGTCTGCCACAGCTCCTCAAGGCCTTTGTATTGAGGCGTGAAACCGCACTTGCTCGCGGTATTGACCACCAGCACGGCTTTACCGGCGAAATCCGCCAGGGTCTTTTGCTCGCCCTTGATGGTGGTGCAAGGGATGCTCAGCAGGTTATCGCTCATGTTTGAGGTACCGATTGAAGGGAAGTAACCATAAAGTAGCGAGCAATTGAATTGCATGCAATTTAATTAATCAATCGACTCTGCTCATTCGGTAGAACCCGAACCTGCAGGCGCTGGCTTGTCAGCGCCTGCAGGGCATCCCTACACCCCGGATCAGTCTCGAGGGACGAGGTCCAGGCACACCGAATTGATGCAGTAACGCAGGCCGGTCGGTGGCGGGCCATCTGGAAATACGTGTCCCAGGTGCGCATCGCATTTGGCGCAGACCACTTCAGTGCGGATCATGCCGTGGCTGACATCGCGAATCTCGATCATGGCGCTGTCGGCGATCGGTTCGTAGAAACTTGGCCAGCCGCAACCGGAGTCAAACTTGGTCCTGGAGTCGAACAGCGGCTCGTTGCAGCAGATGCAGTGGTAGACACCGTCGGTTTTGGTGTCGTTGTACTTGCCGGAGAACGGGCGCTCGGTGCCCTTGAGCCGGCATACGTTGTACTGCTCCGGATCGAGCATGGCTTTCCATTCTTCCAGGGTTTTTTCCAACTTTTCCATCGTCACACCTCAGCAGCTGAAAAAGCCCGATCTGTATCTTTTCCACGGATCGGGCGGCACGTATGATTGCGCCTCGTCAAACGCCAGTCTGGCAGCCAGACCACGCGCATTCAAACGGATTTATGGGTGCTGCCTCTCAAGGCTTCAGACCTGTGATTACGCAGGATTCCCAGTACGGTTGGTCATTCGCCGCCTGGATCGTTCATTTTCGGGAACACATCGCCATGCAGGTCAGCAAATCGAACAAGCTCGCCAACGTCTGCTACGACATTCGCGGCCCAGTGCTCAAGCACGCCAAACGCCTGGAAGAGGAAGGCCATCGCATCCTCAAGCTGAACATCGGCAACCCGGCGCCCTTTGGTTTCGAAGCGCCGGACGAAATCCTCCAGGACGTCATCCGCAACCTGCCCACCGCCCAGGGTTACAGCGACTCCAAAGGCCTGTTCAGCGCACGCAAGGCCGTCATGCAGTACTACCAACAGAAGCAGGTGGAAGGTGTCGGCATTGAAGACATCTACCTGGGCAACGGCGTTTCCGAACTGATCGTGATGTCGATGCAGGCCCTGCTCAACAATGGTGACGAAGTGCTGGTCCCGGCGCCGGACTACCCGCTGTGGACCGCCGCGGTCAGCCTGTCGGGCGGAAGCCCGGTGCACTATCTGTGCGACGAGCAGGCCAACTGGTGGCCGGACCTGGCCGATATCAAGGCCAAGATCACCCCGAATACCAAGGCGCTGGTGATCATCAACCCGAACAACCCCACCGGTGCGGTGTATTCGAAAGAAGTGCTGCTGGGCATGCTGGAACTGGCCCGCCAGCATAATCTGGTGGTGTTCTCCGACGAGATCTACGACAAGATCCTGTACGACGACGCCGTGCACATCTGCACGGCATCCCTGGCACCAGACTTGCTGTGCCTGACCTTCAACGGTCTGTCCAAGTCCTATCGGGTGGCCGGCTTCCGTTCCGGCTGGATCGCCATATCCGGCCCCAAACACCATGCCCAGAGCTACATCGAAGGCATCGATATGCTGGCCAACATGCGCCTGTGCGCCAACGTGCCGAGCCAGCATGCGATCCAGACCGCACTGGGGGGATATCAGAGCATCAACGATCTGGTGTTGCCGCCAGGACGCCTGTTGGAGCAGCGCAATCGCACCTGGGAACTGCTCAACGACATTCCGGGCGTGAGCTGCGTCAAGCCGATGGGCGCGCTGTATGCGTTCCCGCGTATCGATCCGAAAGTCTGCCCGATTCACAACGACGAGAAATTCGTCCTCGACCTGCTGCTCTCCGAGAAGCTGCTGGTGGTGCAAGGTACGGCCTTCAACTGGCCATGGCCTGACCATTTCCGCGTAGTCACCCTGCCGCGCGTGGATGATCTGGACATGGCCATCGGGCGCATTGGCAACTTCCTGAAGTCCTATCGCCAATAAGCGGATTTTCACCGTGCGACGCCCTGACGGGTCGCACGGTGATTCATTCAGCAACATATGTTTGCGTCCTGCGGCTCACCGACGCCTCAACTCCACACCTGTACCCACTTGCCGGCCTACGACTAGCGGCGACGGGGCTCGGGGCGTCCAATGGCCTACAAACTCTTCCTGCCGAAACCTCGGAAATGCCCTTCAAGCAGCTAAGCTGTTGCCGTAAGACACAGTTTGAAATAGTCACTTGGTTGAATACCCCGGTGCAGCACCTTATATACCCCGCAGTACGCTACATCTTTAGCAAAAGGAGATTTCTACAACCATGATGCGCATCCTGCTGTTTTTGGCCACTAACCTGGCGGTCGTGCTGATTGCCAGCATCACCCTGAGCCTTTTCGGCTTCAACGGGTTCATGGCGGCCAACGGGGTTGATCTCAACCTCAATCAGCTGCTGATTTTCTGTGCGGTCTTTGGTTTCGCCGGTTCCCTGTTCTCGCTGTTCATCTCCAAGTGGATGGCGAAGATGAGCACCAGCACCCAGATCATTACCCAGCCACGCACCCGTCACGAGCAATGGCTACTGCAAACGGTCGAGCAATTGTCCCGCGAAGCCGGGATCAAGATGCCCGAAGTCGGGATTTTCCCAGCCTACGAAGCGAACGCCTTCGCCACCGGCTGGAACAAGAACGACGCTCTTGTCGCAGTCAGCCAGGGTTTGCTCGAACGATTCTCGCCCGATGAAGTGAAAGCCGTACTGGCCCACGAAATCGGCCACGTGGCCAATGGCGACATGGTCACGCTGGCACTGATCCAGGGCGTGGTGAACACCTTCGTAATGTTCTTCGCACGGATCATCGGCAACTTCGTCGACAAGGTGATCTTCAAAAACGAAGAAGGTCAAGGCATCGCCTACTACGTGGCGACCATCTTCGCCGAACTGGTGCTGGGTATCCTCGCCAGCGCCATCGTCATGTGGTTCTCGCGCAAACGCGAGTTCCGCGCCGACGAAGCCGGTGCACAACTTGCCGGTACGGCTGCGATGATCGGCGCCCTGCAACGCTTGCGTGCGGAACAGGGGCTACCAGTGCACATGCCGGATACCCTGAACGCTTTCGGCATCAACGGTGGCATCAAACAGGGCTTCGCCCGCATGTTCATGAGCCACCCGCCGCTGGAAGAGCGCATCGATGCTCTGGCTCGTCGCCGGGGCTAAGCGATTCAGTGGCAAACAAGAAGGCCCGCAGTGATGCGTAATGCTGTTCACTTAAGCATTTGAGTCAAAGCCGGGCTTCCTAGAAAATCCGATGCCAGACCTCTGGCATCGGA
>NZ_JAFEHE010000027.1:0-78853 GCF_016887925.1 Pseudomonas sp. MIL9
AATGCGGCAGAGCGTGCGATCAGGCCCTTCGTTGTCGGGCGCAAGAACTGGCTGTTCAGCGACACGCCCAAAGGCGCAGCGGCCAGTGCTCAACTTTACAGTTTGGTCGAGACGGCTAAAGCCAACGGCCAAGAGCCCTATGCGTGGCTGCGCCACGCACTTGAGCGCCTTCCGACAGCTTCTTCGGTTGAGGATTACGAAGCTTTACTGCCCTGGAACTGCTCGCCGGTATCGTATAGTTAAACGCGCGATCCATCTTGATCGCTGGTGGGGTTTACGATGAGTTTAAAGAATACAAGCGGAGCAACGATCATGGAGTACGACAATAAATTGATTGAAGAAGCCGTGCTTGCCCTGTTGGTAACCTTCAGTTTTGATAACGGCAATGCTTGGAAAGGGTTCGACTTCGAGACCATGAGCCGATTGCATGAACATGGTTTCATCAGCAATCCGGTGAACAAGAACAAATCGATTTGGTTGACGGCTGAAGGGCTGGAGCGCGGCCGGCAGATAGCCGACCGGTTATTTGGGGTAAGAACTCAAGTGGAGCATGAATCCGACTTGGATACCTGACTTCATACCACGGCCATACGGTAGGTGGGGTTTATGGATCGCATACGATCAAGCCATTTGTCATCGGCCGCAAGGCTTGGCTGTTCAGCGATACGCCCAAGGGCGCCACGGCCAGTGCGCAGATATATAGCCTGGTCGAAACCGCCAAGATCAACGGCCAGGAGCCCAGTACGTGGCTACGCCACGTACTGGAACGGTTGCCGCATGCCTCATCGGTCGAACACTACGAAGCCTTACTGCTGTGGAACTGCACGCCAGAGATGCCACGGTGAGCCGTTGCCCCGTCTTGCGGTAGGTGGGGTTTATGGATCGCATATTGCGATATTATTCTCAGATCCCTTTTTTGTTTGGAATGGCTACTCTAGGTTGTAAGGAATATCCAGCGAAATGCTCGGGTTTAGTTTAGAAAGCCACGCACACCCTTCCTGTATTAGCGTCATTCTCAATATGTATCTTCCGTTGTGGTTCGGGTATTCCACGAGTACGGGGACTTCTGTGCTTTCTCCTGGATCAAGAGATGTGGGTAGAAAAGATCGTATACCTTCCTGTATTGCTTGGGTGCCATCTGAGCTCATCCAAATATAGCTGGCATTGACTGAGCCTGCCCCGCGAAATGGTGAGAAGGTTTCGTTTTTTGATGTGTTTGTGATATGCAACGTTATTAAGTTCCTCTTTGGGATTATCGATGAGAGGACAGGGAAGGGGGGGGAGATTTTGCTGTTACTTACTATCTCAAGCGTAGCCGATGGGTTTACTAAGCAGCCTGGTTGCTCGGATGAGAAATTCGCGTTGGATTGGCTGGATAGCGAGGTAATAGGCGCTTGTATCCGCTTCCAAATAGAGTGGCTAGAAAAACCTGTGTTAAGTATGGCTATGAGTAGAAAGTAAAATGGTATATCTCTTTTTTGTGATGTGTGTGCAAATAAGGTAAAAAAACACAGAACAGTGCCTGCTTTGATGTATCCAACAGGTTCCCAGAACATTACATCGCCGAGGGCGCTATATAGCAATGCTATAGCCGTGAACCCTATAAGGGTTCCGATATATTCACCGTTGTCAGTAAGGAGCTGATTATAGCTTCTATGGATTTGTCTTGCAGTGCTGTAAATGACAATAATTAACATGAGTGAAAATAGTGTGATGCCGATGGCTTGGTAGAATTTCGGTGTGGTCGATGTTAAGTCGCCATAGTGTGCAACTGTCCGGCCCATGGCACTTTGGCTGGCATATTTCATTGCACTTTCGAATGGGAAGGCGAACTGAGATGATGGTGCATATGCACTCGGCCATGTGCCAAGACGGTAATGTATGTAAAAGTGCCATGCGCACATGCACAGGATTACAAGCATATGAGGCGAAATTTTCTTAAGTATTTTATTGATCAGTGAAATATAGTCATCAGTCGGTGGATTTTTAAACTGTACGAGAGATGTTGATATTAAGATTAGTATCGGCAATAAAACGTATACCTCTCTGGATAAGACAGCAAGCGACATTGAAATAACGTAAGTACAGTACCTTTTTGAAGATAAAGCTGTTACTGCGATTATCAAAAAACCGTCAGCTGCTCCGTCGGTAAAGCCATATACAATAGTAAATAATGGTGCTCCTCCCATAGACCATAGAAGCACCCAATAAGGTTTGTGCCCATGCTTGAATAAAAAAAAAGCAGCGGAAATTGTAGCTAAAAGAAGAACGAGCACAGAAGCGACAAAGTAGTGAGTTGGTGAGACCCAATTTGAAAGGGTTAGGGTTGAAACTATTTTGGCAGTAATTCCCAGTCCGATGCGCTGATACCGATATGCAGGCATGTCTAGATGGCTGGTCGTATCTTTTAATATTAAGGGGTCGTCGGAAATAAAGTAATAAAACTCACCATCCCAACCTGGATTATCTTTTCTCGGATTTAAGTGCGCCTCATATCCGTGAAGTTTGATATTGTTAGGAGCCGCCCACATTCCGCCGGGTTGTAGATATTGATCGAACTGCCCCAAGAGAGGGCCATAGGTATTGGCTAGTGCCAGGACCCAATAGAATGAAGCGGTTATCAGAAATGTTGCAAATATATGTTTGTATTTATTGGCTTTTTTTAGGAGGTTTAAAGGCGCTTGCATTGCAAAGTCCTAGAGTAAAATGGTAGTGACGATTGACTGCTTTATTTCAGCTTCACGTTTCATTTTTGGTCTCTGATCTTCCTAAGACTCGGCGTCTGATCGAGTGGTTCCTTGTGAGAGGGAAAAATCTTTAAGTTTCCGCTTTAGTTTACATCAAAATGAAGGGCTATAATGATTTAGCTGTATGTTTGAAGTGAAAGGCCGAGTTGAGACTAGCTCAATCTTCGGCCTGTAATTGCTTATCCGTTGTTGAGCTCAAATCCTATGGTTTCTGCAATATTAGGGTTTGCATTATAAAACCAAGCACAGCCTTCTTGTACGGGGCTCAATTTTAGGCGGTAATGGCCTTTATCTTTCGGCAAATAGCTGATGACAGTTACCGTGACGGATTGGCCAGGCGGGAGTTCAAAAGGCAGTGCAGAGCGAACACCATCAGTGACTGCGACACCTTGATCATCAATCCAGTTGGAGCTCATGTTAACATTGCCAGCGTTTCTTCCGGAGACAAAAGATTCATCACTGGTGTTAGTTAGGTTGAGCGTTATAACTATCTTGTTTTTGGCGCCGAATGCATTGCTTAAGAAGCTTGCTTTGTGCAGTTTGATGTTGTCGATTGTTATTTGCGCGTCATATTTTTTTAGGCAAGAAAAGCTACGCGTTTCGTTGTTTTTTGACATGTTAGTTATGTTGTCATCGGGGGGGAATGGCAATAGCCTCGCTCTGAAGTTATATGTGGATGTGGCCATTATTGAAGCTATCAATGCTAGATAGATAATTGTTTTTGTTTTTTTTCGGGTCGTCGAAGTTTCCAGCATTAAAGGTATAAGGAAAAAAAAGACTCCGATGGCTTTCAAGTATCCGCTGTAATGTGCTATTACCGTGGCGCCGAAGCAGAGATAGATTGCTGTGAGCAAAATGCAAGTTAACGCCGCGCCTTTGATGAAATCAGGTGCTTTGTTTTTGTTGAGGAATAATGTTCTTATTGCAAGACTAAATGTAATTATTAAAATAATTATGAATACTAAAAGTGATGCCGCTTCTGCATAGGCTGGAAGTCCACGACCAAGCAGTAGATGATTTCCACTTACGCCTGAAATGAAATATTCAATCCATGCCTTGAGGGGGAAACCTAAAATACCTTCAACTTCTTTTGAATCCAATTTTTTGAAGTGAAAATATACATAGGCGTGCCAGGCGGTTGTTATAATTATGGGGAGGGTAAGCCATGTTAGGATGTACTTTGGAATAAGCCTTGAGGTGTTGCTGATCAGGCCTTTAATGCTTTTGTCTGGAAAGATGCTTAAGGTTTGTAAGTAGTTCAAGAGTAATATAGATATCGGAAATATTATGTAAACTTCTCTAGATAGGGCGGCAAAAGTGAAGAGTATGCTCGATATAAACCGTCTTTCGCTGAACCAGGTCAGGAACGCAATGATAAGGAATGCATCAGCTGCTGCGTCAGGTAATGCGTTGAATAATGTTATTTGGGTTCCGATACTCAAAGCCCATAGCAGGATCAATTCCGGAGGTGCACCACGATTTACAAATAAACGAGCGCCGGCCCAAGTGGCAATTAGTAGTAACAAGAAGTAGCTTGAAAAAAAAACGGCAGGCGATACCCATCTTTTTCCTATTGATTTAGCAATTATAGCTGTATAAAGCGATAAGCCAATTCGCTGATATCGATAAGGGGGGGTGTCTATGTGGGCAGCGGCATCTTTGGTGCCAAAAATGTCGTTTGACATGTAGTAGTAAAATTGTCCGTCCCAGCCAGTATCTTTATCTCCTTGATATAGTGGCTTCACACCATGGTTTTCGATGTTCTTTGGAATTCCGAAAATTTCGCTTGATAATATATGGTTATCTATATTGCCATTTAGCGTGCGTTCATAATAAAATCCAAAAGATACTAGTGTGTAGATTGAAAAGATTAATGTGATCAGGAATGGACGCCAATGCCTATTCGAGAGTGTGTCCGTAGATTTTTCTTTCATCATTATCTTGCAATGCTCATTCGATACTGTTCTGCATCCCAGTTTAGCAACTCTGCGATTTGTTTAGGCGTGAGACTATGAAGGCTTTCATTGCCTTGTAGTCTTATCAATACGTCGTAATAGCATCGGAGTTGTACGCGTTTTGCGATACTGAAATTTTCCTTTATGTATACGCCAGTATTTTTTATGAAGACAAGGTCAGGTGTCTCTTTATTGTTAAGTATGGATGAAAGAAACTGGTCTTTGCTTGTGTAGGTGAATGGCCGGGCGCCTAAGAAAACAACATGGTCAGGATATAGTGCCCATTGTTTTTTTAGTGAGTAAAAATACTCTGGATGGTGCACTAGTTCATGTATTTCGTTGTCAGGGAAAAGTATATATGTGGCTTCTGGACCGGTAGTGATGGAGTCGAAATCGATCTGTTTATTGATTTGTCGAGGTAAGGTTGCTTTGAGCCCATCAATGAGTATGTTTAGAGTTGAAAATATTTCATCTGTCGAATCTCCTCCAATAACCACGCCATGGTTCTGTAAAAAAACCACATTCGCATTTTTTAAGCTAAGTGCATTGTTTACTACGCGCGCTAATTCTTCGCCCGGCTTCTTGTATTCTGCGTATACCCATTGAACAGATTTCGGGATGTGAGTCTCAAATAGGTCGACGAAATTGTTTTTTACTAGATGGAAAAGTATCTCAATGGCGTGCAGGTGCGCAACAACCCTGTGAGGCATAAGTGCATGCAAAATTGTTTCAATAGAAGGCTTGAGCGATGTCTCGATCAGCAACTCCGGTTTGGCTGAAAAGTCACCAGAAGTTATAGATGAACGTAGTTTGGATAACGCAACTGGGACGAAAATGTCTTTTTCTTGTGCTTCGGCTAGCCAAGTACCTGATGCCTTGATCCATAAAACATCTTCATCCTTCCAAGAGACATTTCCGCCCGCGCCCTGTACTAAGAGCGGGTCGGCCCCTATATCAGTACAGAATTTTTTGACAGAGTCTCTCAGAGCGCTCGGATTAGTGGTCATATTCATTCTCCAAGTCTGGAAATTAAGTTTCGAAGTTCACGAAACTCACTAAACGCAGCATCAGGAGCATTTTCTCCAACCCCTTGGGGCGTTCCTTCGTGGATTTTTTGTAGGGTGACTGCATTGATTTTTTCTCGACCACCCCGGATGTCATTGATTGGATTGTCGCCAATCATCCAGATGCAATCGCCTTTAGGGCGCATTTTTTCCAGAGCGATTTCGAAGGGGGCTGCGTGGGGCTTGTCGAAGCCAGCTTCTTCGCTGGTGACGATGTAATCGAAGTAATGATCGAGCCCGAAGTAAACTACTTTGCGGAACTGGATCTGGGCCGTCAGATCGGTAACGATGGCGGTAGGAATGCCTAGCAGTCTCAGGTCGTCCAACAAGTCTTTTACTTCATCGAACAGCACGGCGTTGCTGAGGAAGGTGCGCCAGTAGGTCTGTTCGAAATCCAGAGCCAGTAGCACTTGAGAACCCAGGCCCATGATCTCGAGCATGCGCTGCAGGTACAGAAGACGGCTATGGGACGATGCGGTGTGTTTCAGGCGAGTTTTTACCTGTTGACGTGCGTCCTTGAAGGCTGCGTCAAACACTTCCGGTTTGATGGAAAAGGTATTGACCACTTTGTCCCTGACGGCTTGCTGTGCAGCGGCATGTGCCGGATCGTAGGGGTACAGAGTATTGTCGGTGTCGAACAGTATGGCGTCGGGGAGGCGATTGAATCGCTCAGGTGCAAAAATCTTCACTATATAAACCGTTTTGTCAGTGCTTGGTTGATATGGGAGAGGGTAATCAGTTGCATTAGCCCCATGACGCCGTCTTGCCATTCTGGTTTTAGGTCGAGGAATTCGAAGACGCGTGGGCAGATCATCCGCGCGGCCATTTCGATGTCCTGGGCCGATGTTTCGCCCTCTATGGTCAGCTCGACTTCATTCGCGTCGTTACGTGTTGACATGTCGACATGCAGACCGCAAACACCAACCAGTACTCGGGTGAGCGAGAGTTCGTTCAGGCCGTTACGTGAGCGCGCTACGATCTTGAAGTGCAGGGGGTGGTTTTTGCCGGCCCCTTCCAGAATGCGCGGATGAATGGGCTGCAAGGACAGCACCAGGTCTGCATAAGCGGCTTGTGGGCGAATAAAGCGTGCCGAGTCCGGCTCTCTGCGTTCGAAGGAGGCCAGCACCTTCTCTTCGGTGTGCCCGCGCTGATGTACGTCGCGCTGAAGCTTGAAGTGGCGCCTCAGGCCTTCGTCGATGTCGAGGTAAACACTCAAGTTGTAGCATTCGCGAAGAATCGGCATGTACAGCGCGTGCAGGCCGCTGGCAATGATAAAGTCATTACTCTTGATCATGAAGGGGCGGCTCATGCGGCCGGTTTGATGATCGTAGTGCCGGGAGTGGATATTCTTCGAGTCGGTCAATGCCACCAGGTCATTGGCGAAGCCTTCGAGGTCGTTGGCCATGGGGTTCAGGTGAGTCATGACCTGCCACATGGGTTTTTGACGGTCCCACAAATGGTAGTCATCACCGGAAAGGGTTGTGACCGAGTGGCCACCAAACAGCCCTTTTATCGCATCCGAATAGGTATCCTTGCCTGCACCAGAATCGCCGGCCACGCCGATGACGAATGGTTTGCGGCTGAGGCGGAAGTAATCGTTGCGGCTGACGGACTCTCGCCAGATTCGAATGGCCAGAACTACGCCTGTCGCGACCATCGCTGTGTGAACCAACGATGACAGTTTGCCGGCGAACAACCATTGGCTGGCCGCTTGCGGCAGCCATGAAGTCTGCTCGACGATCAGTTTGGCGTCCGGGGTAATCAGTAGAGCGCTCACCACATAGAGCAGCGAGAAGATCCCGGTGATGGCGACCGCAACCCGGTTGCTGGCTGCCTGATAGGCCACCAAGGAAGGGATGGCCCAGATAAACCATCCAGGGGACGCCGGCGTCATCAGGACAACGAGCAGGAAAACCAGGCCGAGCATGGAGTGGAAGAGCTCGAAGTTCGGACGTTTGATCCGCCAGGCAGCATAGAGCATCAGCAAGTAGGCGAGGGGTACTACGTAAAGGAGGGTGGTATCTCCGATGCTGAATGCCAGCTTGTAGACTTTCCCTATTTCCGGGTTGTTGAGGAGCATGCTGACGCCTGCGCTGGACAACAGAAATGGCAGGATCGTCACTGCTGCACCCACGGCCAAGCCGATCAACAAACGTGGCAGATGCTGGCGCAGAGATCGGTTGTGTTGCAGGTAGATCAGGAAAAACGGTAGTGCCAGCACCATGCTCAGCTTGGCCGAGATCGCAGTGACAAATATGAGCCCTGTTAGTATCAGTCGTGCACGCTTGAGGAAGTAAAGTGATCCTGCAAGCAAGAGTACCGGGATGAGGTCGTTGAACCCGAGTACATAGCTACCAACGATCACGATCGGCGACAGCCAATACACTGCGATCAGCAATCTATCGCGGTTGGGAACAATCTTTCTGAGTGCGTTCAGAAGCAGGAGGTCTGCGCCAATCAGTGTCAGGCCGTAGCCGAGTATCAGAGGGAGCGAGAGCGCCTTGCATAGCAAAATCGCGGGCAGGAAAGCCGCCCACATGACATAGCCATAGGGGAACGCAGTAATTGCGCCACCTTGATCCAGCCATGTTCCCCACGGGTTCAGTGTCAGCGTGTTGGTGCTGGTGTCCAGGAATGGCAGATACCACTCGGTCACTGGTGTGGGGGCTATCCATAGTACAAGTACAAGACGAAGCACCAACCCGATCAAAAAGGTCGGGTGGCAAAGAAGCTTTATATTCATTCGATCGCAGCCAACGTTTCCCAGAGGTCCGGTCGTTTGGTGCAAACCGCTTCGGCAACGATATTCCGGTCAGCTAATAGTTTTACCAGCATTGGAATCTCTGTTTCGGCGTTACGGCCTTGGAGTTCCGGGGATACCAGGCACAGTTTGAAGCCCGCATCCTGCAATCGCTTGGCGTCGTCATGGCTGAGTGGGAATTGGGTGAAGCAATCAACCCACACCCAATCAACCTTGCCTGCCAGCGTCAGTGCCGTTTCAATCGATTCGAATTCGGACACACGGACGGCGCAACGGCGTTCGCCGGCTTTGGACCACTTGATCAGGAAAGGAAAGGACTGATCAAGGAAGAAGTAATCTTCGATCCCCTTGTCTTTCATTAGCGCGATCAAGCGTGCTTCCAGGCCTTCTTCCTTGACGTTCAGAATCAGTGTTCCGTGCCGATAGTCGGCAATCCACTCGTCAAACGATTCACCTGGTACGCAGGGATCGTGGTGGATAATCAGGTCGTTACCGTAGCTGCGGATATCGACTTCAATGCCATATTTTCCTTCGGTGGCATTGAGTTCCTGACGGGTGTTACGCCGATGCGAGATGAGTTTCATGTCCTTAGACTCTTCTTAAGTTGCAAACTGAAATCAACAGTTCTGCGAATGAATTTTCTTTTGGCTGCCCAGTTCACGTTCCAGTGTGAAACGCCGTGGGCGCGCTCACCAAAACGCACAGCAAACCGATAAACCTTCAAACCCTGCATGTGGGCTTGGTAATACGCATAGAGGTCGAGTGCAAAATCCGATGGGGCTGCCTGCCAGCGCTGGAAAAAGGCTTTGGAAAACATGGTGGGCTGAGCGTTTATATCCCACATCGGTTTGCCGAGCAGAACGGTTTCGAAAACGCTCATGCCGAAGGTGAACACGACATCGGCCAATGGTCGGCCGAAGCGACGTCCTTTTACGAAAATGTCTGGCCCATGCTGGTCAAAGTACGCAAGGCCACGCAACGCATCCATCGGGTCGGTTTGCAGGTCTGCATGGGTCCAGCCGAGAATCTCGCCTTCAGCTGCACGCAGGCCGGAAAGAATGCCGAAGCCATAACCTTGATTGACCTCGACCCGAACGCTTCTGCATCCGGGGTAGGACGGTAACAGGCGCTCTAAAACCTGCGGACTGTCGTCGGTGGAGCCATTGTCGACCAGAATCACCTCTACGCCAGGTTGTTCGACCAGGCCTTTGCAGCGTTCCAGCAGCAGTGGCAAATTGGCCGACTCGTTGTAGCAGGGGATGATTAGCGAAAACTTCATGACTTCTCCGTAAGGTTGCTGGCCTTGAACACGAACAACTTCATTCCAAGGAAGTTGAGAACGGCCGATACACCCGTGGCAATCAAAAATGCAACTGGGACTGCAATAGGCAGCGTGCTGAGCAGTGCCAGGCATCCGGCGTTGACCAGAACGTTGGCGCCTAATGTGATTGCATACAGCAGGACAAAGCGCCATGCGCTGCCAGGTGCATGCTCCTGGTGGCCGAAAGTCCACACCTTGTTGGCAAAGTACGCAAACAGGGTGCCGGTCAGAAAACCGACTGCTTTGGCCAGATCGACAGTCAACCACCCTGTCCAGACCAGGCCGCGATAGGTCAGGAAATCGATCAGGACAGTCAGCGAGCCTACGACCAGAAAGACTGCAAGCTCACGCTTGATCATGCTGTTGTGCCTGGCAGCGCGGGCACCATCGCTTGATAGCGAGACTCCAGTCCGGCAATGGCGTCTTGCGGGATTCGACCATCGTTCTGCAGCCGATAAGGGTGACCTGCCCACTTGTGGAAACAGGACTGCCAGTATTCGAAAGTACGCAGGTCGTTCGGGGTACCCCATGACAGGAAACTATCGACTTCGAACAGTTCGCAGCGCAGACCCGATTCGATGGCATCATTAATCGTCGAGTCAATGTAGAACTCGCCATTGATACGACCGTCACGCTGAATCAGCCGCGAAACCACATTCCGGAAGTCTTCTGCGCGGCGGAATGTGAAGGTTCCCAGTACGATCGGATCTGTCGCCGGGGATTCAAGTGGGGTCTTCACGGAGATTCGACGAATCCGACCGCTCTCGGCATCGATCCAGCCAAACATTTGCGGATGACGGATAGCATTTGCATGCCCTCTCGCGCCCCACACAATCACGTCTATCTCAGGGTTGTCGACCAAGGCCTGAAATGCCTGTTCATCATAAAGGGCGCCGTTGTCGCAGGCACCAAAGGTAATAGGGCCTTGAACATCCGTGACGGCACGCTCCAGAGCCTCTAGCCCGAGCAGCGCGGTGCAGGCTTGGCCTTCCGTTACTTGCGGGATTGTTTCAATCACGGTGCCGGGGAATACACGCTCAAGTTCTTTGGCGATCTCGGCGTAACCGGGCATGTCCTGGCGAAGAACGAAGGCGTGGTGTTCGGCTTTGGGCAAGTCCCCAGTGGCTTGGGTGACCATGGGTTTGCCTGACACCGGGATCAGCGGCTTGGTCAGTGCATAACCCTCATTTGCAAAGCGCTGGCCCATTCCCGCCATTGGGATCACAAGGGCGCCTGTCGGGGAAGTCTGCGAATGCTTCAGTTGGCGGTTCATCGTTTCAAAAGCCGCCGACCAGCCGTTGTATTCCCGGACGTCATCCGGCGTACCCCATTGCATGAAATGCTGGAGGGGATAAACCGCGACGGGCCGTTTTTCCGCCAGCAGAGGTTTGTAGGCCAAGCTGACGTAGTACTCGCCACCGACATTGAGTTGCTGGTCCATGGTGTTGCGGAACGCTTCGCTCATGGTTTTGCCCGAGTCGAAGTAATAAGTCCCACTGGATGCGAACTCTTCCATGCGATTGTCGGTGTAGGGTTGCTTCTCTTGAATGTCCTGCACCCAACCCTGCGTTTCGCGGATGTAGGCATAGTTCGTGCTACCCAGGGTGTGCGGGTGAAAGCCTTTATAGGCAGGGATTGCACCGACGCATGCCGTAGTCTTTACGAATTGCTTGAAATGCTGCCAATCCCAGTAGCAGGTAAAATCGCAATAGTTAACGATCACCGGGCTGTCGGGTTTTATCAGGTGCTCTACCTGGCGCACGGCATGGATCGGCCCGAGTTTATGAGCCGGAATGCCAATAACCTGACCAGTAGGGCAGTAATGCCGCAGGATAGAAGCCATGCGGTAATCAGGGTTGTCCAAGTGGTCCTGATTGCAAATAAAAATAAAATCCGTTTCACCGGGAAACATATCTATGACATGCCCAATGATTGGCTTGCCGTCTATTTCAATAAGGGGCTTGGGCACCGTGTAGCCGGCCCGGCGGAAGCGTTCGCCGAAACCTGACATTGGAATGATTATCTGCACGATATACTCGTTTACGTACTGTGTTGACGTTAAGGTTGTACACAGACATTGTGCCAACCATGCGATCAATAGCAAAAAAGGTTGTATTCTAGTCCGAAGCTATGACGGCGTCATCCTTTTTACCTCGCTAGAGAAAGTTTGATCACGTCGCGCTGCGGATGGGCTTGATTACCTTGATCAGGCTACATTACCTGAAGGGCGGTAGTGATCCGTCCAGTGTATCCGTTGTTATGCGGGCTGATTGTCCTAAGGTGGCGCAATTAGGGGTATCGCTTCGCGGGTCGTCAAAAAACTGCCGATCCTCCCTAGGATCAACATCTGGCTGGTTAAAACTCAACTGAAGGTCATGGTACAAAGTGCTCTGGGTAACGCGTTAAATCATCTGGCGAACAACTGGATCCGGCAGGAGCGCTATGCAGAACCTTTTTGCGGATCGACAATAACGCGAATAGAATAGCAATAAAGTCGCTTGTCATCGGGTGCAATAATCTGAAGTCGGAAATTCCAGCATGCGGCAGCATTGGCAGCGCGACTGGCTGCCTACTTCTGTCGTCAGTGCATGATTTCAGGAGCTGTCTTGAAACTTCAATAGGGCGTGAGTCGGCCGCCAGCTTATGCGCTTGGCTTCGCGTGGATCAATGGTGGTAAGCGCATGTTTGTTTGTAAGCGTGCACTAAACTTGCATCGGGTGACTCAAGCGGCTAGCCACCTCTATGTCATTTATCCTGATCCCTGCGGCTAAGTGCTCCATGGGCGATGAGCTGATGTGGTTGCTAACTGATTCCTGTGACAGGGCCTGCGACCCACGAGGCTTCATCTGTAGTGCATTGATTTAAAAGGAAAAAAATAGCTACAAGTGGAGGCGTCTGCTAGCCAAGGAGTGGTTATGCGATGGATCAGTATTTTTATGGAGCTCCGACCCTGTACCGATGCGGTTCGGAGTGCTCGATATCCATTGGTATGGCGTCCTGTAAATCAGTCGCCTTTGGCTTCGGTATGGCGATCATGATGATTATCTTCAGGTGAGAAGGTTCGCTTGAAGGGGGGGGGGCGGTTGACCTAGCTCGGCTTCGGTACAGTGTTGGGCGCCCGATATGGTGGGGGGGGGGGCGTGCTGTTTTGTTATTCAGCGCTTTAATTCAGCAATCCTGCAGAAATTCTAGCCATTTGGAAAGGCGGGCTAGCAAGCTGCGGTGGCGCTATTGGCCCCCCTTAGCCTCATCTATTCTGCCGGCGTCGTTCCGATATTGGCTATCTCTGGCTGCTGGACAGAATTGCCGCAGTAGCTCTTTTGGACGGATGCCTGATCGGGGGGGGCAATTTCTTCAATTCTGAGATCTCCGGTGTTCCGGCCGACATCCTGCGGGCAATTGTATTTTTCCTAATTGATACGCTGTCTAGGCACCCTGCACAACTCTATGAAACATGCGTCTATCTAGCGACATCTTTGCTGATGTTCTTGCTGTGTCAGAAACGTCGCACCACCCTGGAATAGGGGGGGCTGAGCAGGTTGTTTTTGTCAGCAGTCTTCTCGGCGAGATCCTGCTTGAACTCACCAAAACGCACCAAGCCAGCTATGGCTATTCTTTCCCACTAAGCGTTGGCCAATTGTTAAGCATTCTGCCTATTCTCGTCAGGCTGACGTTCATGGCCTTCATTTAGTGATCGAAGTGGGCTAGAGCATTCAAATAGAGGTGGATCGTGAAGTTAACGTAGCATTTGTTAATCAGGGCTTCGATGTACCGGTTGACGGTGGCGCCGAGCGGGTTGTTATTGAATTTTTGTCAGTAAGAAAGCCCTTCAGGTAATGAGCTGCACGCATTGTATTCCCCTATAGAGAAGGAAGGGTCTAAAGGAAATCAACGAAAATTATGGCGTGCCCAAATGTGTCGGGAGGTCCGGAAGGCAGGGGGCTGAACGCCACCTACTGAAGCGGATGTCTCGGGTGCTATCGGTTGTGTGTGGGGGCTTCTGTCGTGGTACTTCTTGTCAGCGATGCCGCATAAACGCGGCAGGCCCTGTTGCGGTAGGTGGGGGTCGTGGATCGGATGCGGCAATTTAGGTATCATTACTAACTAGAATGGTCGCTACGGCGTCCGCTTTGAATATTGATGAGCAAGCCAACCAAGGCTCAAAATGGAGTTTAGAGGATTCGCATGAAAGCAATCGTTACCGGCATCACTGGTCAAGATGGCGCCTACCTGGCGGAACTGCTGCTGGAGAAGGGGTACACCGTTTACGGTACCTACCGTCGTACCAGTTCTGTCAATTTCTGGCGTATCGAAGAGTTGGGCATTCAGTCCAACCCTAATCTGCATTTGGTCGAATACGATCTGACCGACCTGTCGGCCAGCATCCGCCTGCTGCAAACCACCGAAGCCACCGAGGTCTACAACCTCGCTGCGCAGAGTTTCGTGGGTGTTTCGTTCGAACAGCCGATCACCACTGCAGAAATCACCGGTCTGGGTGCAGTAAACCTGCTCGAAGCGATTCGTATCGTGAACCCGAAGGTTCGTTTCTATCAGGCATCTACCTCCGAGATGTTTGGCAAGGTGCAGGCTATTCCTCAGGTCGAGAGCACGCCTTTCTACCCACGTAGCCCTTATGGTGTGGCCAAGCTCTACGCTCACTGGATGACCATCAACTACCGTGAGTCGTACGGCATTTTTGCGACCAGCGGTATCTTGTTCAACCACGAGTCCCCTTTGCGTGGTCGTGAGTTCGTAACCCGTAAAATCACCGACTCCGTCGCCAAGATCAAACTCGGCCTGATGGACAAGATGGAACTGGGCAATCTGGACGCCAAGCGCGATTGGGGTTTTGCCAAAGAGTACGTGGAAGGTATGTGGCGCATGCTGCAGGCCGATGAGCCGGATACGTTCGTGCTGGCGACCAATCGCACCGAAACTGTTCGCGACTTCGTTTCCATGGCGTTCAAGGCAGTGGGTATCACCATTTCCTGGGCCGGCACTGCAGAAGACGAGCAGGGTACTGATGCGGCCACTGGCAAAGTGTTGGTCACCATCAACCCGAAATTCTATCGTCCGACTGAAGTTGAGTTGCTGATCGGCAACCCTGCCAAAGCCAAGGAAGTTCTCGGTTGGGAACCTAAAACATCCCTGGAAGAGCTGTGCCGCATGATGGTCGAAGCTGATCTGCGTCGAAATGAGCAAGGATTCTCGTTCTGATGACCATTGCTGGCAAACGCGCACTGATTACGGGTATTCAAGGCTTCACTGGTCGTTACATGGCTGATGAACTTCGGGCTCAGGGCTACGAGGTTGTCGGACTGGGTAGTCAACCGTCCGATGAGCGAAATTATCATCAGGTAGATCTGGCCGACGGCCCGGGTTTGCGCGCGTTGCTGGCAAAGATTCAGCCGGATGTTGTTGTGCATCTCGCTGCATTGGCCTTTGTCGGTCACGGCGCAGCAGATGCGTTCTATCAGGTAAACCTGATAGGTACACGCAATCTGCTGGAAGCCATCGCGGCCAGTGGCAAATCACTGGATTGCGTACTGATCGCCAGCAGTGCGAATGTCTATGGCAATGCCTCGGGTGGACTTCTTTCAGAGACCACCCTACCGGCGCCGGCCAATGATTACGCTGTGAGCAAGTTGGCCATGGAGTACATGGCCAGCCTTTGGCATGATCGCCTGCCTATTGTTATCACTCGCCCCTTCAACTACACGGGCGTTGGTCAGGCAGAAAACTTTCTATTGCCGAAAATCGTTTCGCATTTCCGTCGTAAGGCGCCAAAGATTGAGCTGGGTAACCTCGATGTCTGGCGTGATTTCAGCGATGTTCGTGCATTGGTGGGGGCTTATCGAGGTTTAATCGAAGTCAATCCGCTTGGACAGACTATCAACGTCAGTTCAGGCCATACCCATTCGCTGCGTGAAGTCATCGAAATGTGCAAAGAATTCACCGGGCACGATATTGAAGTTGAGGTAAATCCTGCCTTTGTTCGCGCCAATGAGGTGAAAACCCTATGCGGGGACAATGCCAGATTGCGGGCACTGGTCCCTGGCTGGACAACACCTTCCTTGGGCGAAACATTGAGCTGGATGCTGACGGCTGAATAAATGAAGTTAATTCTCTCTGTTGAACCGGTTCGCTTCCCGCTAACCGGTATTGGTCGTTACACCTACGAATTGGCGCTGCGACTGCAGCAGAGTCCGGAAATCGCTGACCTGCAATTTTTTGCGGGTCGACGGTTTTTGCCTTCGCTGCCAACGGCCGCAGAAGCATCTGGCAGCGGTTACGGCCTTAAACGCGCCGTGCAAAAAAACTTCCTGGCAGTCGAGGCCTATCGCCTCCTTATGCCATTGCTCAGGAAGCAAGCATTAAAAGGCCATGGTGACTATCTTTACCACAGCCCTAATTATTATCTGCCACCCTTTACCGGCCGCAGTGTTGCAACCTTCCATGATTTGTCGCCTTTTACCTGGTCTCACTGTCATGCGCCGCAGCTTGTGCGCTATTTGCAGAAAGAGCTCAAAACCACTCTGGTAAGAGCGGATGCGTTGATTACGGATTCCGAGTACACGCGCAAAGAGTTGGCGGATTACTTTTCCTGGCCAATCGAGCGTATCCACACGGTACCGCTAGCCAGCTCAGCTGAGTTTCATCCTCGCAGCGCTGAAGAACTGAGAAGCACGCTTTCGCGTCATGGTCTCGAAGTGGGCGGGTATAGTCTGTTTGTCGGGACAATTGAGCCTCGCAAGAACATCGAGACATTGCTCGATGCTTATTCCCGGCTTCCGCTTGACGTTCGTAAGCGTTGGCCGCTGGTGTTGACCGGCTATCACGGCTGGCGAAACGAAAGTATTCACCAGCGCCTGGAGAGTGCCAAGCGCGAAGGTTGGGCTTATTACCTTGGGTTTGTACCCAGTGAAGACTTGCCTTTGTTGTTTGCGGGCGCGCGCCTTTTCACTTTTCCATCGCTCTATGAGGGGTTTGGATTGCCGGTACTTGAAGCCATGAGCTCAGGCGTTCCGGTGGTCTGCTCGAACAGTTCTTCATTGCCCGAGGTCGCCGGTGATGCAGCCTTGATGTGCAATGCCCAAGACACCGAGACGCTGACTGATCTTATTCGGCGAGGCCTCGAAGACGACGCATGGCGTGCCAGTGCTGTTGAGCAAGGTCTGCTGCATGCGGCCGGTTTTTCTTGGGAGCGCTGCGCCCTGGAAACTCTTCATGTTTACCAGAAGGTGGTCAAAGGACAATGATCAAGGTTCTGCACTTTTTCAAAACCTACTACCCGGAAACAATGGGTGGTATCGAACAAGTCATTTTCCAGATTGCCGAGGGCGGAATTCGTCACGGCTTCGAATCCGAAGTGCTTTATCTCAGTGAGCGAGGTGCGGCACGCAATGAGAAAGTCGGGCACCATCTGACGCATCGATCCAAGCTCGATTTGCACGTAGCCTCCACCGGCTTCTCGTTATCGGCATTCAAGGATTTTGCCGAGTTGGCGAAGAAGGCGGACATTGTTCATTACCATTTTCCGTGGCCTTACATGGATCTGGTGCATTTTTACAGCCGAATCAAAAAGCCCACCGTAGTCAGTTATCACTCGGATATCGTTAAACAGAAGACGCTGCTTAAACTTTATCAGCCCTTGATGAGTCGTTTTTTATCGAGCGTCGATTGTGTGGTGGCCTCATCGCCCAACTACGCCGAAAGCAGTCCGGTGCTAACGCAGTTTAAAAACAAAGTGCGTGTAGTGCCTTACGGTCTGGATCGACAGACTTATCCGAAGCCATCGCCTGAAAAGCTGGCATTCTGGCGCGAGCGTTTAGGTGAGCGTTTCTTTTTGTTCGTTGGGGCACTGCGTTACTACAAGGGATTGGACTATCTCCTTGAGGCAGCGAAGACAACCCAGTTACCCGTCGTGATCCTGGGTGGTGGGCATCTAGAGGCTGAACTCAAGGCACAAGCCAGCCAATTAGGCCTGACCAATGTGCATTTCCTTGGCGGTTTGCCCGATGAAGACAAGGCTGCTCTGCTGACATTGTGCTACGCGTTCGTTTTTCCTTCGCATCTCAGATCCGAGTCTTTCGGTATTTCGTTGCTGGAAGGCGCGATGTACGGCAAGCCGATGATCTCGTGCGAGATCGGCTCGGGCACCACGTATATCAACATCGCAGGGGAGACCGGACTGGTGGTTCCTCCTCGAGACTCTGTCGCATTGGCGGCTGCAATGACCCAGCTCTGGAATCAACCCGATCTGGCGGCAGCGATGGGAGAGGCTGCTGAGTGTCGCTTCGAAGAAGTGTTTTCATCCGATTCGATGGCAAAATCCTATGCAGAGATTTATCGCTCTTTGCTTTGAAGTGTTGCAGCACAGTGCTCGGGCATTGACGTTGTTTTGTATTCCAAGGGCCAAGCATGAGATCTAAAGCATTTCTGGTGACGGGTGGGAGTGGTTTTCTGGGGCGGGCGCTGATTGAGCGGTTGGCGCGCTACCCCGATTGCTCCGTAGTCGCGCCGCTGCGTGATCAATCTATAACGCTGGCGACGGGCGTGCGTTCGTTGCCCATGAGCGATCTTAATGGCACAAACGATTGGCAGACGGCCCTGACGGGCATAGATGTAGTCGTGCATACGGCTGCCCGCGTTCATGTCATGAACGATTTGGCTCACGACCCGTTGGCTGCATTTCGGCAAGTCAATGTCGAGGCGACTTTGAATTTGGCACGTCAGGCTGCGGCGTGCGGAGTCAAACGCTTTATTTTCATCAGCTCAATCAAAGTCAATGGTGAAGGTACTGATCTTGGTGCCCCATACCATGCTGATGATTTGCCAGCACCCATCGACCCTTACGGGATCTCCAAGCTTGAAGCCGAGCAGGGATTGTCAGCGCTCGCTGCCGCCACGGGGATGGAGGTAGTGATCATCCGCCCAGTGTTGGTCTACGGCCCAGGCGTCAAGGCCAACTTTCTCAGCATGATGCGGTGGCTTTATCGTGGCGTTCCGTTACCCTTCGGCGCAGTTCAAAATCAACGAAGCCTCGTTGCTCTGGACAATCTGGTTGACTTGATCGTGACCTGTTCTGATCATCCGGCCGCCGCCAACCAGGTATTTCTGGCAAGCGATGGTGAAGACGTTTCAACCACTGAACTGTTGCGCAAACTGGCGGCATCTTTGGGGAAACCAGCCAGGTTACTGCCTGTGCCAGCGGGACTGATGAGCGGTGTAGCAACAATGTTGGGGCAGCGAGCGTTGGCCGACCGCATTCTTGGCTCTTTGCAGGTCGACATCAGCAAGAACCGACAACTATTGGGCTGGACACCTCCGGTCACTCTTGAACAAGCGTTGGCCCTGACAGCGCAACATTTTCTGGATTCCCGTAAATCATGAGTTATGGCTGGTTTATCCCCGTCATTGTCGCTGTGTCTTTTTCCCTGACTTGGGCTCTGCGCCGTTACGCATTGTCGCGAAGCCTCATGGATATACCCAATGCTCGTAGCTCTCACTCGGTCCCCACGCCCAGGGGGGGAGGCGTGGCGATAGTCCTGGCATTTACATTGGCACTGTTCATGCTTTTGTTTGCAGGATTGATGGCTTCTCCGGTGTTTGCGGCCATGGCCGGCGCCGGCTCCGTGATTGCGATTATCGGATTTATGGATGACCACGGGCACATCGCTGCGCGTTGGCGTTTATTGGGGCATTTCACCGCTTCGATCTGGTTGTTGTCCTGGATGGGGGGCTTGCCTGCTGTTGAGCTCTTCGGGCACACATTTGATCTGGGATGGCTGGGTAATGTGCTGGCGGCGTTTTACCTGGTGTGGCTGCTCAACTTGTATAACTTCATGGATGGTATTGACGGTATCGCCAGCGTCGAAGCGATTTGCGTCTGCCTGGGGGCATGCCTTCTGTATTGGGTTGCTGAGGATCTGGATTTGATCTGGGCCCCGTTGTTGTTGGCTGCTGCGGTGGCGGGCTTCCTTTTTTGGAATTTTCCCCCAGCCAAAATATTCATGGGCGATGCCGGAAGCGGTTTTCTCGGAATTGTGCTTGGAGCACTTTCAATTCAGGCTGCGTGGGCCTCTGCCGAAATGCTTTGGGGCTGGCTAATCCTGCTGGGCGTGTTCATTGTCGATGCTACGTTCACCTTGTTCCGACGTTTGCTCAGGGGGGACAAGGTCTATGAAGCGCACCGCAGTCATGCCTACCAATATGCCTCTCGTCGGTTTGGCAGCCATTTGAAGGTTACAAGCGTCGTCGCATTGATCAATTTGCTTTGGCTGTTGCCTATCGCATTGGGCGTTGTGCGATTCGGCCTCGATTCAAGTTTGGGTTTGATTCTGGCCTATGCTCCCTTAGTCGCGCTGGCTATCAGATTCCGCGCGGGTGAGATTGAAGCACCATCGGTGAAAAACTGAGTAACCGTTCTGTCATTTAGGTTTAAAAGTGGATCAGAAGCGCTTATAAGGTTCCACTACCGTGATGAGGCAGTTGTAGGGAGAAAACTGAGGTGTTTGAAGAGTTTATGGACAAGATCAGGGCTCGCTTATTAGGGCTTCCGAGGCGTCGTAAGCGACTGATTCAGGTGGTCACAGACATTATTCTGGTCTGGGCGGCTCTGTGGTTGGCGTTCATCGTACGTCTGGGTGTCGATGATATGTACAACCCGTTCAGGGTCCATTTCTGGCTGTTCGTTTGCGCGCCCCTTGTTGCCATTCCTCTATTCATTCGTTTCGGCATGTACCGTGCTGTCATGCGCTATTTCGGCAATGATGCACTGATTGCCATTATCAAAGCCGTCAGCCTTTCTTCGCTCATTCTGGCGCTCGTTGTCTATTGGTACAGTAATCACGAAGCCGTAGTACCGCGCTCTATCGTCTTCAATTACTGGTGGCTCAGCCTTGTCATCATTGGAGGCCTGCGGCTGTGCATGCGCCAGTACTTCATGGGTGACTGGTTCAATGGCGCTTCCCATGTACCCTTTTCCAATCGCGATGACGGCCTCACCAAGGTTGCAATCTACGGTGCAGGCGTGGCCGGGAATCAGCTGGTGGCGGCCCTTCGTATGGGGCGAGTGATGCGTCCGGTGGCATTCATCGATGATGACCCCAGCATTGCCGATCGTTCGATTGCCGGCCTCCAAGTCTACAAACCCAAACATATCCAACAAATGATCGACGAAACCGGCGCGCAGGAAATCCTCCTGGCCCTGCCATCATCGACCCGCGCACGCCGCAGGGAAATCCTCACGCTGTTGGAGCATTTCCCCCTGCACATCCGTAGTGTTCCAAACTTCACCGACCTGGCCAGCGGTCGGGTGAAGGTCGAAGACATTCAGGAAGTGGATATCGCGGACTTGCTGGGACGCGATTCAGTGCCGGCGCAGCCGGACTTGCTGGAGCGCTGCATCAAAGGCAAGACCGTGATGGTGACGGGCGCCGGTGGGTCGATCGGTGCGGAACTCTGTCGCCAGATTTTTGCGCTCGGACCAACCACGCTTATTTTGTTCGATCACAGTGAGTTCAATCTCTACAGTATTTTATCGGAGCTGGAAGCTCGCGGTTGTCGGGAGTCTGTCGGCGTTCGATTGCTGCCGATCCTTGGCTCCATCCGCCACCAACACAAACTCCTGGATGTTATGAAGACCTGGAGCGTGGACACGGTCTACCACGCAGCGGCTTACAAGCATGTGCCCATGGTTGAGCACAATATCGCTGAAGGTGTGCTAAACAATGTCATCGGCACGCTTAACACTGCTCAGGCGGCTTTGCAGGCGGGAGTTTCGAACTTTGTATTGATCTCCACCGATAAGGCGGTTCGTCCCACGAACGTGATGGGCAGCACCAAGCGTCTTGCCGAATTGACGCTGCAGGCCTTGAGCCGCGAGATCGCCCCTGTGCTGTTCGGTGACAAAGCCAATGTGTCCCGAGTCAACAAGACCCGCTTCACGATGGTCCGTTTCGGCAACGTACTGGGTTCGTCCGGTTCGGTCATTCCGCTGTTTCACCGTCAGATAAAGTCAGGCGGACCGTTGACGGTCACTCACCCGAAAATCACCCGCTATTTCATGACCATTCCCGAAGCTGCACAACTGGTAATCCAGGCGGGTTCCATGGGGCAGGGCGGTGATGTGTTCGTGCTCGACATGGGCGAACCGGTGAAGATCGTCGAACTGGCGGAAAAAATGATTCATCTCTCCGGTTTGAGCGTGCGTTCCGAAAAGAACCTTCAGGGCGACATCTCGATCGAATTTACGGGCCTGCGTCCCGGCGAGAAGCTTTATGAAGAACTGCTGATTGGCGACAACGTATCGGCAACGCCGCATCCGATGATCATGAGCGCTAGCGAGGATCATTTGCCATGGGATGTGCTCAAGGGGCGGTTGACCGAGTTGCTGGTTGCCGTGGAGCAGGATGATTACTCCCGTGTGCGCCAACTCCTGCGTGAAACTGTCAGCGGTTACAGCCCCGACGGGGAAATAGTCGACTGGATCTACCAAGAGCGTCGCCTCGAACCCTGATTGTTTCACATCCGGTAACGGACACATTTTTGACAGGCTCCAGACATCACCTAAGTTTGGGAGGCAGCTTCGGAAAGCTGTTTTCTCAATTGATGTCATGGAGCGTCATTTATGCGTACTGGCTACTTCAACTCCCTGGTTTTTGCCCTTCTGACCACTGCCTCTATCGCTGCTACTGCGGCTCCCGCTGCAAAGCCGGAGAGCAACAATGCCTCCATGGTGATGGAGGTTTCTCCAGCAGCACAATCGGGCAGAATCAATCTCAATGCTGCCGATGCTTCCACATTGCAAAAAGAACTCTCCGGAATTGGCGAGGCGAAGGCTCAGGCGATCGTTGCGTATCGTGATATCAATGGGCCGTTTGCTTCGGTGGACGAGTTGCTCGAAGTGAAAGGAATCGGCAAGGCAATTCTGGATCGTAATCGCGATAAGCTGGAAGTGAACTAAGCTAAACATTCAACGCCAAGGGGGCCGGTCATTGACCGGCCTTTTTGCGCTCTGGCGTTCGCAAAGCTGTGCCTTCCGTCCGCCGCCTAAAAATTATGACTATCATATGGCGTTTAAATTATGCATATAATAAATTGCTTTCCCGTCGAGGCGCTTTGACGTTCATGCGCTGACCTTTTCTCAAGCATTTCCAGGAGCACAGTCATGACTTCCACCCAATCCCAAGGTACGGCCCTCGTCACCGGTGCTTCCTCCGGTATCGGGGCGGTTTACGCACAGCGTCTGGCGGCGCGTGGTTTTGATTTGTTGTTGGTTGCTCGCGATCTGCAGCGGCTGGAAGAAGCGGCGAGCCAGTTGCGCGCCGAGCATGGGGTTCAGGTCGAAGTGTTGAAGGCCGACCTGACGCAAAAGGAGGATGTGCTGAAACTCGAGCAGCGTCTGCGCAGCGACTCGAGTATCAGTCTGGTGCTGAATAACGCCGGTGTTGCGGCGGACGGTTTGCTGGCCAATGCCGATACCGATCAGTTGGAGCGATTGATCCAGTTGAATGTCACTACCGTCACGCGCTTGGCATCGGCAGCGGCCGCCAGTTTTGCCAAGGCGGGTCGGGGCACGATCATCAACATTGCCTCGGTCGTGGCTTTGTTTCCCGAGCGTTTCAACGCGACCTACAGCGCCAGCAAGGCCTACGTGTTGAGCCTGACCCAGTCATTGAATGCCGAACTCGACGGCACCGGGGTTAAGGTCCAGGCTGTGTTGCCGGGTGTTACACGCACCGAGATCTGGGAGCGTTCCGGTATCGATGCGACCCAGATTCCCGCTGATATGGTCATGGAAGCAGGAGAGATGGTCGATGCGGCGCTGTCGGGTCTGGATCAAGGTGAGTTGATCACCATTCCTTCCTTGCCGAATCTCTCTGAGTGGGAGTCTTATGTAGCGGCGCGTCATGCGATGGCGCCGAATCTGTCCAGAAGCCAGGCCGCCGCGCGTTATAAATGAAGCGCCAGTAATCGGCATGAGGTATTTGCGTAATGAGTAATCGTCGAGTGGTTGTAACGGGCATGGGCCTGGTGTCCCCGCTGGGTAGTGGGATCGAAGCTGTCTGGTCGCGTCTGTTGGCGGGACGCTCCGGATTGCGGAAATTGCCGGATGAGGTGGTTGCCGATTTGCCTGCCAAGGTCGGCGGTGCGGTGCCAACGCTGACGGAGGATGCCGAGGCCGGTTTTGATCCGGATCGGGCAACGCCGCCCAAAGAGCAGAAAAAAATGGATCGCTTCATTTTGTTCGCCATGGAAGCGGCGCGGCAGGCGATTGAACAGGCCGGTTGGCAAGCGCAAACCGCTACTGCCCAGGAGCGCACGGCCACCATCATCGGTTCCGGCATCGGTGGTTTCGGTGCGATAGCCGATGCGGTGCGGACCACTGACACTCGTGGCCCGCGACGCTTGTCACCGTTCACCATCCCGTCGTTTCTGGTCAATCTGGCAGCGGGACATGTATCAATTCAACACGGTTTCAAAGGGCCGTTGGGGGCGCCGGTGACAGCCTGTGCTGCCGGGGTCCAAGCGATCGGCGACGCGGCGCGCCTGATTCGTTGCGGTGAGGCGGACATCGCTGTGTGTGGTGGAGCAGAGGCGGCGATCGATCGGGTCAGTCTCGCCGGTTTTGCAGCTGCTCGTGCCTTGTCCAGCGGTTACAACGACACCCCGGAGCGTGCCTCACGGCCGTTCGACAGTGGGCGCGATGGTTTTGTCATGGGCGAGGGCGCCGGCCTGCTGGTGATCGAGTCTCTGGAACACGCCTTGGCCCGGGGCGCTCAACCCTTGGCGGAGTTGGTCGGTTACGGCACCAGTGCAGACGCCTATCACCTGACTGCAGGGCCTGAGGATGGCAACGGCGCGCGCCGGGCCATGTCGCTGGCATTGGCGCAGGCCGGTATTGCGCCAGAGCAGGTCCAGCATTTGAATGCCCATGCGACCTCGACGCCGGTTGGCGATTTGGGGGAATTGGCGGCGATCAAGGCGTTGTTTGGCACGGATAACAAAATTGCCGTGACATCGACCAAGTCGGCGATCGGGCATTTGCTCGGCGCAGCAGGCGGGGTCGAGGCGATTTTCACGCTGCTGGCGATCCGTGATCAGATCGTACCGGCGACTCTCAATTTCGAAAATCCTGACCCCGCTGCCGACGGGGTGGACATCGTCCATGGTCAGGCTCGACCGATGGCCATCGAATATGCGCTGTCCAACGGTTTCGGGTTTGGTGGGGTCAATGCCAGCGTGTTGTTCAAGCGCTGGGAAGGCTAGCCTTGTGATTGTTTAAGTGACGCGCGGGTTACGTCGAGAATCTGCCGGGCCAGCTCGGGATTCTCGACGCAGCGCGAAAGCAGCAACGCCCCGACCAGCGTGGACATGATGACGATGCTGCGTTCTTCAGCATCGTCGCCCTCAAGGGTGTTCTGGATTTGTCGAAGTCGTGCATTGAGCACCGCATCTGAAGTCGGACTCGGCTGCCCGCGCATGCCGAGCTCCGATGACATCGTGGGCAATGGGCAGCCTTCATTGGGGCAATTCTGGTGCCATTGCGACAGGTAGGCATCGATGAAGGCGTCCAGCGGTCGATCCTGAGCGAACAGCTCTGCACAAACGATATCAACCTCGTCCCCTGCCGCCTGCAACGCCTTTTCCACCAATTCATCCTTGGACTTGAAGTGCGAGTAGAAGCCACCGTGGGTCAAGCCCAGCGCTTTCATCAAAGGTTGCAGGCCGGTTGCGCCGATGCCGTCACGGCGAAAGCGCGCTGAAGCTTCCTTGATGATGCGTTGGTGGGTCTGGGATTTATGGTCCTGCGAATAACGCATCTGATATCTCCACATCAATGCGCCATATTAACCAATGAAAATTGCATGGTGACTGTACTTCTATTTCTAAAAAGCATGCAGATGCGTCGAACCCGATCGTGATGCATTGCAACTGGCACGAATAGTGATTACCTGTTGGCTGACGATTGTTGAACAATCCCGAGGCAATGAGTATGAACAGCGGACTGTCACTGGCTGACCACATCACATTGGAGTTGCGCGCCGACATCATCGGTGGACGCTTGCTGCCTGGCATGGCGCTGGTGGAAAACGACCTGGTGTCTGCCTATAACGCCTCGCGTAACACCATCCGCGAAGCCTTGCATCGTCTTGGTCAGGATGGCTTGACCCGCTATGTGCGCAACAAAGGCGTCATGGTGCGCAAGTTGGGCAGTGATGATGTGCGGGACCTGTTCAAGGTCCGGCGCACGCTGGAACTGCAAGCCATCGGTGCCAGTCGCCCCCTGCGTGACTATCAGTCCGACCGGATGCTCGAAGCCCTGGAAGCCACAGAGTTGGCGCGGGAGCGCGAGGACTGGCGCGCCGTCGGTACCCACAGTCTGCAATTTCATCAACACATTGTCGGGTTGCTGCGCAGCCCGCTGTTCGATGAGTTCTTTACCAATGTCGTCGCGCAATTGCGCCTGGTGTTTTGCACCGCGCCCGATGAGTCACGTTTTCAGGCGCCATGGCTGGCCCGCGACCGACAGATCCATGAACTTCTGGTCGAAGGCGACAAGCGCGCGGCCGAGGAGGCCATGGGCCTGTACCTCGACGATTCCGAACACCTGCTGTTGCAAATGCTTGCTCCTTCTTCCCATCACTGATCGAGGATTCGTGCCATGTACAAAGACTATCCGGCGGCCTATCAAGTCAGCAAAGGCTCCGCCTTGCAGGTGGATAAAGCCTTTTATGAGCGGGTGCGTGATGCGAAGGACGGACGCACGCTGATCGAGTCCTTCGAAGTACCGATTCGCACCGGCCGCGCCTGGAAAGTCCCGGCCGGCCATGTGTTTCGCGTGACGACGCCCATCGGGCCGCAAGTGGGTGATTTCAACGTCTGGAATGCCAACGACCCGCGCGAGCGCTTGTGGGCGTCGCGCACCCGGCAACTACAGGGCGCACACGTCAGCACCCATGACCGGCTCTGGTCGAACCTGCCGTTTTTGCGGCCGCTGGTGACTATCACCGATGACAGCCTGGCTGGCTACGGCATCGACGAACACGGAGGTCGTTTGCACGACTTGCTTGGCACCCGTTGTGATCCCTATGTGAACAAAATGCTCACCGGCGAAGATTTTCACCACCACTGCCACTCCAACCTGACCCGTGCAGTGCTGCCCCATGGCCTGACCGAGTTCGACGTGCACGATGTGTTGAATATTTTCCAGTGCACGGGGCTGAACCACGACGACATGTACTTCATGAAAGCCTGTCCGGCCAAGAAGGGCGATTACCTGGAATTTTTCGCCGAGATCGACTTGCTGTGTGCACTGTCGACCTGTCCGGGGGGAGACCTGTCGTTGGCCATGTGGGGGCCTGACGCGCAGGATCCGCTCAGCGTTTGCCGTCCGTTGGGCGTGGAGATTTATCGGTTGGAGGAATCATTGCTGGAGGGGTGGAGCCAGCCTGAGCGTGCAGCGTACAAAGGCATGCACGGCTTGCACATCGCGAAGGCTGAGTGGGAAAAGTAGAAACGTCTTGGAGAGCTGCTGTGGCGAGGGAGCTTGCTCCCGCCGGGGCGCGAAGCGGCCCCTCGCCACATTGATTTGCGCACACAAAACAAAACCGTCAGTCACAGCGTTTTTTTGTTCAGCGGTCCTGCGCATCCTTGGCGTCCGCTTCCGCATTACGCTCGGCTACGCGTCGACGTTGCTCATCGGTCAGATCGACCTTGTTGGCGGTGTCACGCAGCATCATCAAACCGCCAACGATGGAGCCGATGGCTATTACCAGAATCAACCAGGCATACCAGGGCATAGGACTCTCCTTGAAGGCAGGCCGGTTGGCGAGGTTCGACAACCGCGCGTGCATACCACTTTGAGCGAATGACTTTCGCAGTGGTTCCATTCTATGCCTGATAGGTCAGCTGCACTGTGATTGTTTTAAAGCCCGGTCAACATCGCATCCGCCGGCGCATTGGCACGTAACTGCCCGGTGAGCATGAAGTACACGAACCCAACCGCCATGAATGCGAGGAAGATCAGCCCGATCAACATGTTGAACCACGCCATCGCCACCAGGCAAACCACGGCGAGCACCAATGCAATGAACGGCACCAGTGGGTAGCACGGGGCGCGGAAGGTGCGCTCCAGGTTCGGCTCGGTTTTGCGTAGTTTGAACAGGCTGAGCATGCTCATGATGTACATCACGATGGCGCCGAACACGGCCATGGTGATCATCGCCGCCGTCAGGGTCATGCCGCCAAGGTTGATCAGGCCATCGCTATAGATCGCTGCAATGCCGATCACGCCGCCGGCAATGATCGCCCGGTGCGGTGTCTGGAAACGCGACAGTTTGGCCAGGGAGGCTGGCAGGTAACCGGCGCGGGCCAGTGCGAAAAATTGCCGCGAGTAACCGAGGATAATCCCGTGGAAACTCGCCACCAGCCCGAACAGGCCGATCCACACCAGCATGTGCAGCCAGCCCGAGCTTTCGCCGACCACGGTTTTCATTGCCTGTGGCAGCGGGTCGTTGATGTTCGACAGGGTGCGCCAGTCGCCGACGCCACCGGCGAAGAACATCACCCCCATCGCCAGTAACACCAGGGTCAGGATCCCGCTGATGTAGGCCTTGGGAATCGTGCGTTTCGGGTCCTTGGCCTCTTCGGCGGCCATGGCTGCGCCTTCGATGGCCAGGAAGAACCAGATGGCGAAAGGAATCGCCGCGAACATCCCGGCAATCGCCGGTGCGCCGAACACATCGGAACCGGCCCAGCCATTGAGGGCGAAGTTGCTGAAGCTGAACGCCGGCGCAACCACACCCATGAACACCAGCAGTTCCGCGACGGCCAGCACACAGACCACCAGTTCGAAGGTCGCCGCGAGTTTCACTCCGAGGATGTTCAGGCCCATGAAGACGATGTACGCGCCGACCGCAGCGTGTTTCGGGTCGAGGGCGGGAAATTGCACGTTGAGGTAGGCGCCAATGGCCAGGGCGATGGCCGGCGGGGCGAAGACGAACTCGATCAGCGTCGCCAGCCCGGCGATCAATCCGCCTTTCTCGCCAAAGGCTCGGCGACTGTAGGCAAACGGACCACCGGCATGGGGAATTGCCGTGGTCAGCTCGGTGAAGCTGAAAATGAAGCAGGTGTACATGGTGGCGACCATGAATGAGGTCACCAGAAAGCCCAGCGTCCCGGCCACGCCCCAGCCATAGCTCCAGCCGAAGTATTCACCGGAAATGACCAGCCCGACCGCAATGCCCCACAAGTGCAGGGTGCCCAGCGTGGGTTTGAGTTGTGTGTTCATGCGTTTGCTCCCTGAACGGATTGGACAGCTCGGGGGAGGGCGTGTGCAGTGGGCGTGCCATTTCGTGATTTGCCGTCGTAAAGCGATGAAAGCTGTCGTATCGGGGATGTTCGGCTCTGTATGCCGGTATTTTTTGCTCCAGATGAGAGCGTCGTCGTCAGTTATGCCGCCATCGCGAGCAAGCTCGCTCCCACAGGGTGTCGCATTGAAAAGGCGGACGCATTCCAACGGTGGGAGCGAGCTTGCTCGCGATAACGCCCGTCAGAACACCGCTGTAATAAAGCCATAAACCCACTCTTTACGCTTTCTTTATGCCCCGCCACACCCCTCGATCTCGTTCCTTTACAGCCTCCCTGTCGACAATGACTCCACACGCGGCAATGCGCCGTAACACGGAGAATTTCCATGAGCGTTCTGGACGGGGTGTCACTGCTGCTGGCAGTGGGGCTGTTCATTTATCTGTTGGTTGCGCTGTTGCGCGCGGACCGGAACTAGGAGCGGCTATGCACAGTTATGACTATTGGCTGATCCTCGCGTTTTTCGCGTTGGTATTGGTCCCGGCGCCGTTTCTCGGGCGCTTCTACTACAAGGTCATGGAAGGTCAGCGTACCTGGTTGACGCCGATCCTCGGCCCGGTCGAGCGTGGCTGTTATCGGTTGGCCGGTGTCGATCCGCAGGCCGAACAGAGCTGGCAGAAGTACGCGCTGGCCTTGCTCGCCTTCAGCCTCGCAGGGTTCTTGCTGCTGTTCTCGATCCTGGTGTTCCAGGATCACCTGCCACTCAACCCGCAAAACCTGCCGGGTCTGGAGTGGACACTGGCGTTCAACACCACCGTCAGTTTCATGACCAACACCAACTGGCAGGCCTACAGCGGCGAAGCGTCGTTGAGCTATCTGAGCCAGATGGTCGGC
Source organism: Pseudomonas sp. MIL9 (assembly GCF_016887925.1). NCBI lineage: Bacteria > Pseudomonadati > Pseudomonadota > Gammaproteobacteria > Pseudomonadales > Pseudomonadaceae > Pseudomonas > Pseudomonas sp. MIL9. The sequence continues at coordinate 30,057 of NZ_JAFEHE010000027.1, forward strand.
CTCACCGTGCAGAACTTCGTCAGCGCCGCCACTGGTCTGGCTGTGCTGGTTGCGCTGTGCCGTGGCATTGGCCGCAAGTCGACCAAAAGCCTCGGCAACTTCTGGGTCGACATGACCCGCGCCACCCTCTACGGCTTGTTGCCGCTGTGCCTGCTGCTGGCGCTGTACCTGGTCTGGCAGGGTGTGCCGCAAACCTTCGCGCAGTATGTGAATGCCGTGACGATGCAAGGCGTCGATCAGGTGATTCCGCTCGGTCCTGCTGCCAGCCAGATTGCGATCAAGCAATTGGGCACCAACGGTGGTGGCTTCTTCGGCGTCAACTCGGCGCATCCGTTCGAGAACCCGACTGCCTGGGCCAACCTGTTCGAACTGTCGTCGATCATTCTGATCCCCATAGCACTGGTGTTCACCTTCGGCCACTACGTGAAAGACCTGCGCCAGAGCCGCGCGATCATCGCCTGCATGTTGGCGCTGTTCCTGATCGGCGGCGCCACCTCGCTGTGGGCTGAATACCAGCCGAATCCGGCACTGACCAACGTCGCTGTCGAACAGACCGCACCGCTGGAAGGCAAGGAAGCGCGCTTCGGCACCACCGCCACTGTGCTGTGGTCGGTGACTACCACTGCGGCCTCCAACGGCTCGGTCAACGGCATGCACGACAGCCTTAACCCGCTGAGCGGCATGGTCGCGCTGGTCAACATGATGGTCGGCGAAGTGATCTTCGGCGGGGTGGGTGCCGGGCTCTACGGCATGCTGCTCAACGTGCTGATCGCCGTGTTCCTGGCCGGCCTGATGATCGGCCGTACCCCGGAATACCTCGGCAAGAAACTGCAGGCCAGGGAAGTGCAGCTGTTGGTGGTGACGTTGATGGTCATGCCGATCGGCGTGCTGGTACTCGGTGCGATTGCCGCCAGCCTGCCAGGCCCGGTAGCAGCAGTGAGCAACCCGGGTGCCCACGGTTTCAGTCAGTTGCTTTATGCCTACACCTCGGCCAGTGCCAACAATGGTTCGGCATTCGGCGGCTTCGGCGCCAACACCCCGTTCCACAACCTGATGCTGGGCCTGGGCATGTTGATTGGTCGCTTCGGCTACATCCTCCCGGTACTGGCCCTGGCCGGCAGCCTGGCGATGAAGAAAAGCGCACCGATCGGCCAGAACAGCTTCCCGACCCACGGCCCGCTGTTCGTGACCCTGCTGACCGTGACCATTTTGCTGGTGGGTGGTTTGACCTTCCTGCCGACCCTGGCGCTGGGTCCAATCGCTGAACACTTGAGCATGGGTTTCTGAGGACTATTTGATGAATATGCCCGTAACCAAAACCGTCGCCGCGAAAGCGCCGGAGCAACCGAAAACCGCGATATCGGCCCTCTGGCGCCCGGCGCTGGTGCAAGCCTTCGTCAAGCTCGACCCGCGCCAGTTGCAGCGTGCGCCAGTGATGCTGGTGGTCGAACTGACTGCGATCCTGACCACCGTGCTGTGCTTCATTCCAGACACGGCGGTGCCGACCTTCGTCGCCGCGCAAATCGCCGTGTGGCTGTGGTTCACCGTACTGTTCGCCAACTTTGCCGAAGCCCTGGCCGAAGGTCGTGGCAAGGCCCGCGCCGACAGCCTCAAGGCCGGCAGTGAAGGCCTCAGCGCTCGCCGCAAAACCAGCAACGGCACCTTTCAAGTGGTGCCGGCCACCAGCCTGCGCAAGGGCGATGTGGTGCGCGTCGAAGCGGGGGAGATGATCCCCGGTGACGGCGAGGTGATCGAAGGCATCGCTGCGGTCAACGAAGCGGCGATTACCGGCGAATCCGCACCCGTGATCCGCGAATCCGGCGGCGACCGTTCGGCTGTCACCGGCAACACACGGCTGGTGTCCGACTGGCTGCTGGTGAAGATCACCGCGAATCCCGGTGAGTCGACCCTGGACCGCATGATCGCGCTGGTCGAAGGCGCCAAACGCCAGAAAACCCCGAACGAAGTGGCCCTCGACATTCTGCTGATCGGCCTGACCCTGATCTTCCTGCTGGTGGTCGTCACCCTGCAGCCGTTCGCCCACTTCGCCAACGGCAGCCTGCCGCTGGTGTTCCTGGTGGCGTTATTGGTCACGTTGATTCCGACCACCATCGGCGGTCTGTTGTCGGCCATTGGTATTGCCGGGATGGATCGCCTGGTGCGTCTGAACGTGATCGCCAAGTCCGGTCGCGCCGTGGAAGCGGCGGGGGACGTGCACGTCCTGTTGCTGGACAAGACCGGCACCATCACCTTCGGTAACCGTCGTTGCACGGCAGTTTACGCGGCCCCGGGCGTCAGCTCGAAAGAGCTGGCCGAAGGTGCGTTGTTCGCCTCGCTGGCCGATGACACCGCCGAAGGCAAATCCATCGTCGAATACCTGCGTGCCCTGCATCCACAACCCGAACCGAGGGCTGAGTTGCTCACCGGCGTGCCGTTCAGCGCCGAAACACGCCTGTCGGGTGTCGACTATCAAGGTCGCGTGTACCGCAAGGGGGCGGTGGATTCGCTGCTCGCGTTCGTTGGTCAGAAACGCGCCGAGCTGGCCCCGGCCCTGTCGCGGGAAATCGACAAGATCGCCCAGAGCGGCGGCACCCCGTTGCTGGTCTGTGCCGACGGCAAACTGCTCGGCGTGATTCACCTCAAGGACGTGGTCAAGCCCGGTATCCGCGAGCGTTTCGCCGAGTTGCGCAAACTGGGGATTCGCACGGTCATGGTGACCGGCGACAACCCGCTGACCGCTGCGGCGATTGCCGCCGAAGCGGGCGTGGATGACGTGCTGGCCGAAGCCACGCCGGAGAAAAAACTGGCGCGCATCCGTCACGAGCAGAACGACGGTCGCCTGGTTGCCATGTGCGGCGACGGCGCCAACGACGCCCCGGCCCTGGCCCAGGCGGATGTCGGCATGGCGATGAACGACGGCACGCAGGCCGCCCGTGAAGCGGCGAACATGGTCGACCTCGACAGCGATCCGACCAAGCTGCTGGACGTGGTGCAGATCGGTAAGGAATTGCTGGTGACCCGCGGCGCGCTGACGACCTTCTCGATCGCCAACGACGTGGCCAAGTATTTCGCGATTTTGCCGGCGCTGTTTGCCGCGATCTACCCGCAACTGGGCGTGTTGAACGTGATGCACCTGAGCAGCCCGCAGAGCGCGATTCTCTCGGCGATCGTGTTCAACGCCTTGATCATCGTGGTGCTGATTCCGCTGGCGTTGCGCGGTGTACGCGTCCAGGCGGCCAGTGCAGCGGCATTGCTGCGACGCAATCTGCTGATCTACGGGCTGGGCGGGATTCTGGTGCCGTTCGTGGGCATCAAGGCGATCGACATGTTGTTGACGGCGTTGCACCTGGTTTGATCTGACACCCCCCACTGTAGGAGCGAGCCCGCTCGCGATGGTGGTCAACGATAACGCGCCCTTTCTGACAAAGCGCGGCGCCTTCAGATCCATCGCGAGCAAGCTCGCTCCTACAGGTTTTCCTGCGAATTCGAGGATTTTTGAAATGTCCACAATGATACGTCCGGCCTTGAGCCTGTTGGTTTTGATGACCCTGATCACCGGCGTGGCTTACCCCTTGGTGGTCACTGGCGTGGCCCAGGTTGCGTTCCCGGATCAAGCCAATGGCAGCCTGGTGCGCGATGCCCAGGGCAAGGTTCGGGGCTCTGCACTGATCGCCCAGGATTTCGTGGGCGACGCCTGGTTCCACCCACGGCCATCGGCCGGTGCATTTGCCACCGTGTCGAGCAGTGCCAGCAACCTGTCGCCGAGCAACCCGGCGCTGGCCACTCGGGTGATCGACGATGCCAATAAACTGCTCGTACCCGGTCAGGGCCCGGTGCCGTTGGCGCTGATTACCACCTCCGGCAGTGGTCTCGATCCACACTTGCCACCGGCGGCGATTGCCTATCAACTGGCGCGTGTCGCGGCGGCGCGCAACGTACCGGTGTCTACGCTTGAGCAATTGATGAATGCGCACATCGAGCAACCGTTGGTAGGGCCGCCGGTGGTGAATGTGCTGGCGTTGAATCTGGCCCTCGAAAAGCTGTAAGTGAATGGCGCCGCCAATCGCGGGCAAGCCCGCTCCCAAAGGGTTTTTCAGTTTTTGGAGAACCTTGTGGGAGCGGGCTTGCCCGCGATGGCAATAGAACAATCGCCCCATCAATATCTGAATAAGTGAGCTTCAAGCATGAGCGACTCCGGCCGCGCCGACGCGCTGTTAGCAGACCTGCCCCGGGATGGCCGTGGCCGACTCAAGGTTTTCCTCGGTGCGGCACCCGGTGTCGGCAAGACCTACGCCATGTTGCAAGCAGCGCACACCCAACTGCGCCAAGGCGTGAAAGTCATTGCCGGTGTGGTGGAAACCCACGGTCGCGCCGAAACCGAAGCGTTGCTCGGCGGCTTGCCACAGCAACCCTTGGTGCGCTCGGAATACCGTGGCGTGATGCTCGAAGAGATGGACCTCGACGGCCTGCTCGCGGCCAAACCGAAACTGGTGCTGGTGGACGAACTGGCCCACAGCAACGCCCCCGGCAGTCGCCACGCCAAACGCTGGCAGGACATTCAGGAATTGCTCGCCGCCGGCATCGACGTGTTCACCACCGTCAACGTCCAGCACCTGGAAAGCCTCAACGATCAGGTCCGTGGCATTACCGGCGTGCAGGTGCGCGAGACGTTGCCGGACTGGGTGCTGCAAGAAGCCTACGAACTGCTGCTGATCGACCTGCCGCCACGGGAACTGCTCGAGCGTCTGCGCGACGGCAAGGTCTACGTGCCGGAGCAGGCGCGGGCGGCTATCGATGCATTTTTCACCCAGACCAACCTCACCGCCCTGCGCGAACTGGCGATGCAAACCGCGGCGGCCCAGATCGATAACGATCTGGCCCAGGGTTATCGCCAGATGGGTCAAGCCGCGCCGGCCGTACGGGGACGCCTGTTGGTAGGGGTCGACGGCGATGCCCAGGCCGAGCGCCTGGTACGACACGCCAGCCGTGTCGCCCAGCGCCGGCACCTGCCCTGGAGCCTGGTGCATGTGGACAACGGCAGTGTGCGTGACGAGCAATCGCGCCTGCGTCTGCAAAGTGCCCAGCAACTGGCTGAACGCCTGGGCGGCGAGGTGGTGCAACTGCGCGCTGGCGAGGTGGCGAAGACGCTGATCAAGCACGCTGCCGAGCGCCGCGCCAGCCTGGTATTGGTCGGCCAGTCCCGGCCGCGACTGCGTCGGCGGTTGTTTGGTGGCGGGCTGGCGGCACGCTTGTTGCGCGATGCACACGGGTTGGAAATCAACATCCTTGCCAGTGACGAAGAAAATTATCTGCCCCGCCAACGACCGGCGCACTCGCTGGTCTGGTTCGATTATGCGCTGGCGGTGGTGGCGACGATTCTGGCCAGTGCCCTGGCCTGGGGAGTGGCCAGTATTTTGCCGTTGCCGAACATCTCGCTGGTGTTCCTCGCCGCGGTGTTGCTGGTGGCGGTGCGCAGCAGTCTCGGGCCGGCGCTGGCCTGCGCCGCGTTGTCGTTTCTGACCTATGACTTCCTGTTCATTCCGCCGAATTTTTCCTTCAGCATCCAGCGCGAAGAAGACGTGCTCACCTTGCTGTTCTTCCTGCTGATGGCGGCCCTCACCGGCAACCTCGCGGCGCGCCAGCGCCGGCAATTGGAAGCCTTGCGCGATACCCAGGAAGAAACCACCGAACTGCTCGACCTGTCACGCAAGCTCACCGCCGCCACTGACCGTCAGGCCGTGATCAGCGCCGCCGCCCAGCACCTCAACGGCTGGAGTGACCTGCAACTGTGCCTGCTCAATCGCGACGGTCAAAGCGGCTGGAAAGTCGAAACCGGTGGTCCGCTGGAGTTTACCGAGGCCGAACGCGCCGCCGCCGATTGGGCTTGGCAACACGATCAACCGGCCGGTGCCGGCACCGGCACGCTGCCGTTTGGGCGCTGGTGGTGGTGGCCATTGTCGGTGGAGGATGGACCGCTGGCGCTGCTCGGCGTGTGCGCCAAGGAAGGCCAGACCTTGAGCGGCCAGCGTCGTCGTTTGTTGACCGCGTTGAGTCAACCGTTGGCCCAGGCTCTGGCTCGCGCGCAATTGGCCGATGATCTGGAAGCCGCACGGCTGCACGGCGAGACCGAACAACTGCGCAGCGCCTTGTTGGCCTCGGTGTCCCACGATTTACGCACGCCCCTGACTTCCATGCGCGGCAGCATCGACAGTTTGTTGGCCCTCGGTGAAGCGATCCCGCTGGAGGATCGCCGCGAATTGCTCGAAGGCACCCGCGATGAGGCCGAGCGCCTGGACCGTTATATTCAAAATCTGCTGGACATGACCCGCCTCGGTCACGGTGCCTTGAAGCTGGCGCGGGACTGGGTGTCGCCGGCCGACATCGTTGGCAGTTCGCTCAATCGCCTGCGTGCGGTGCTGGCGCCGTTGCAGGTCAGTGTCGAGGTCCCGGCGGAGTTGCCGCTGCTGTATGTCCACGCCGCACTGATCGAACAGGCACTGATCAACGTGCTGGAAAACGCCGCACGTTTCTCGCCGTTGCATGGCCGTCTGCAATTGCGCGCCGGTGTCGTTGACCAAGAGCTGTTTTTCTCGGTAAGCGATGAAGGACCGGGCATTCCCGAGGCTGAGCGAGCGAAGATTTTCGACATGTTCTACACCGCCGCGCGCGGTGATCGCGGCGGGCAGGGCACAGGGCTGGGGCTGGCGATCTGTCAGGGCATGGTCGGCGCCCATGGCGGTCGTATCAGCGTCGCCGACGGCATCGAAGGACGTGGCACCTGCATCACCTTGCACTTGCCGTTGCAGGAACAGCCTGCCTTTGAAAGTGAACGTTGAAAGTGAAGCCTGATACCCTTTGGATCTCTCTATGCCGCGACCGGAAACCATGAGCCAGACTGCGACCATTTTGGTCATCGACGATGAACCGCAGATCCGCAAATTCCTGCGTATCAGCCTCGCTTCCCAGGGCTACAAAGTGCTGGAGGCCGGCACTGGCACCGAAGGCCTGGCCCAGGCAGCCTTGAACAAACCGGACCTGTTGGTGCTCGACCTTGGGCTGCCGGATATGGATGGCCAACAAGTGCTGCGCGAATTCCGCGAGTGGTCGACGGTGCCAGTGCTGGTGCTCTCGGTTCGCGCCGGCGAAGGGCAGAAAGTCGAAGCCCTGGATGGTGGCGCCAACGACTACGTGACCAAGCCGTTCGGCATTCAAGAGTTTTTGGCGCGAATACGTGCGTTGTTACGGCAAGCGCCGGCGGGTGAGGCTCAGCAAGCGGCGCTGACCTTCGGCCCGTTGACCGTGGACCTGGCCTATCGCCGGGTATTGCTCGAGGGCGCCGAAGTCGCGCTGACCCGTAAGGAGTACGCGGTGCTGGCGCAACTGGCGCGGCATCCGGGGCGGGTCATCACCCAGCAGCAATTGCTCAAGGACATTTGGGGACCGACCCACACCGAGGACAGTCACTATTTGCGGATCGTGGTGGGGCATTTGCGGCAGAAGCTGGCGGACGACCCGACCCAGCCGCGGTTTATCGTGACCGAGGCGGGCGTGGGGTATCGGTTGTTGAGTGAGGGTGGTCTTCAGGCAGGTTCTGGCTGATCGGGCCCCATCGCGGGCAAGCCCGGCTCCCACAGGCTTGAGCTGAACACAACATTTGTGAAGGCCACTGAACTTGTGGGAGCTGGCTTGCCAGCGATGAGGCCATTGCGTCGACTCGAGAAATCTCAGGACTCGCGCTCGCTCTCATACCGATCCAGCGTATCCCGCGCAATCTCCCGTCCCAGTGCGATCAGCTCAGGCGCCTTGTAAAACTCGAAAAACCGGCACACCCGCTTCGGCACGTTGATCAGGATGTCCGGCGGATACCCGGCAATCTTGTACTGCGCCAGGGACGTCTGCATCACCTCGAAACTCTGGTTGATCAAATCCAGCAACGACGCCGGCCCGACGTTGTCGATGATGAATGAACCGGTGGCTGACTTCGGTGCTCCGTCGCGTTCCGGCGCGGCAGCCGGTTGCTGGGCTTCGGGTTCGGCGGATTCGACCCAGGGGTTGATCTCGGCGGCTTCGGCCATCAACGCTTCTCTTTCCAGCAGCAACAATTGTTCGGCCTGCTTGCGCCGGAACGGCAGCTTCGAACCGAGGGAACTGATCAGGCTGTCGAAGCGGCTCCTGAACGCGGCGGGCCGCTGGATCACCGGCAGTTGGTAATGGCGCTGGTTGGTGGAGTTGAGGTTGACCGCGATGATCAAATCGCAATGGCTCGACACCACCGGCACGATCGGCAGCGGATTGAGAATGCCGCCGTCCACCAGCATGCGATTGCCTTGCATCACCGGGGTAAACAGGCTGGGAATCGCCGCCGAAGCCCGCATGGCCTGGTGCAGGCAACCTTCCTGGAACCAGATTTCCTGCTGGTTGGTCAGGTCGGTGGCCACCGCCGTGTAGGGGATGCGCAGCTCTTCGATATTGATCTCGCCGACAATCTTGCGGATCCGTCCGAAGACCTTTTCTCCACGAATCGCCCCCAGACGAAAACTGACGTCCACCAGACGCAATACGTCGAGGTAATCCAGGCTCTCGATCCAGTCGCGATACTCCTTGAGTTTGCCGGCGGCATAAATGCCACCCACCACCGCGCCCATGGAGCAACCGGCGACGCAGGCGATGTCGTAGCCACGCCGCTCGATCTCTTCAATAACGCCAATATGGGCATAGCCGCGGGCTCCACCTGAGCCCAGTACCAGTGCGACACGCTTCTTCATGAATCGCCCTCGTTTTGAATGGTTCAACAATGCACCCATCGAGGGGCGTGCTTCAATCGTTAAGGTCGTTCGATGGGTCAACGCGTCGTTATTTCGATACTCCATGGCGGCAGATGGTTATTCTCTCGAACGCTATAGTTTGCGGTGGCGATGGACGGCACTTTTCATGCCCCAGGCCGTCCTACCTGCACAATTGTTTACCTATCTTTGAGGTGTGAGTGATGAAAGCCTGGATTTGTGTGCCTTTGATTGCCCTGGCACTGGCCGGTTGCGCCGGAAAAACCGCGTACCGCGATAGTTGTGGCAGCAACCTTGACGCGGCGTGGCATGAACTGGACCTGGCCAAAGCCGAGGGTTTCGCCGGGACGGTCAGTTACTCCAAGGCCTTGTCGCTGTTGACTGCGGCCAAGACCCAGCAGCAATTCGAAGGGTTCGAAGGTTGCACCAAAAAGGCCGAGAAAGCCCGGTTCTATATTCGTGAGTCACGGGCAGGGCGTTGAGGCATGATGTAAGGTCATTGGGGAAGTTCGATTCAAGGAGCTAGCAATGTCTGACTTGATTGATCGGTTGGTGGCGCAGGTTTTAGGGCTGGAGGTTCGTCTGCTGGCCTGTCAGGCTCGCCTGAGTGCCCGCACCGATCCGGAAGCGCTGCACGATCTGCGTACCACGGTGCGCCGCATGCGCAGCCTGTTACGTCCCTTGCGTGGCTTGCCCGGTGTCGAACAGCTGGAAGCGGCAGCGTCTGCGGTCGGCAGCCTGACCACCCCCTTGCGTGATCGCGAAGTGCTGGCGGCGTATTTGCTCCAGCACGGTCAACCCGAAGCGGCTCAGCGACGCATGGCGCAGATGGACGAAGCCTATCCGGCGGTGGCGGCAAGCCCCGAGCTCAACCAGCTGCTGATAATTCTCGATGCCTTTCCGCGCTTCCTGCGGGCCGCCCAGCGTCAGGATCTGCTCAAGGGCCTGCGCAAGCGCATCGTCAGGCGCCTGGCCAAGCAGTGGAAGAAACTCGACGAGGCGCTGCACGATCCTGCCCACGACCGCCATCGTTTGCGCCTGCTGATCAAGCGGGTGCGCTATGGCATCGAAGCTTACCCCGAGCTGGACCGTTTGCCGAAGGCGGCGTTGCCCAGGCTGAGATCGGCCCAGGCGGCATTGGGCGATTGGCACGATTGCTGGCAATGGCTGGTCAGGGCCGAGCAGGAGGCGGATTTGCATCCTTGTGTCGCGGTCTGGAAAACCACCATGGTCAAGGCAGAGCTCCGTGCCGATCGTGTCCTGGACAAGTTCAGCAAGGCCTGCTTCAAGTCCTGACTGTTCCTCGGCCCTCCTGCACGGCTTATCTGTCGTGCACTTTGGCGGTAATCATCACTGTGGCCGACGCGCCGGCTGGTTAAGATTCCCTGATCCTTTTCCTGCCCTTGAGGTTTGCATGCGTTTTTCCGATTTGCTTGACGCCGTCCGCCGCCAGCCCCTGGCGTTGTCGATTCCGGCTGAGTGGGCACAGGGGCGAGCCAGCTTCGGTGGTCTGGTGGCTGCGTTGCAATACGAAGCCATGCGCGCCAGGGTGCCAGCGGATCGGCAGGTGCGTTCGCTGGCGATCACCTTCGTAGGCCCGGTCGAACCGGAAGTACCGGTCAGTTTCGAAGTCGATGTGCTGCGCGAAGGCAAAGCCGTCAGCCAGGTGCTGGGCCGGGCGATGCAGAAGGGGCAGGTGGTGACCTTGATCCAGGGCAGTTTCGGCGCCTCGCGCCCTTCGGAAGTGGCGGTGACGGCGCAACCGGCCCCGGAAATGAAAAACTGGGATGACTGCCAGGAGCTGCCCTACGTCAAGGGCGTGACCCCGGAATTCATGCGGCATCTGGCGATGCGCTGGAGTGTCGGCGGGCTGCCGTTCACGGGCAACACATCCCGTGAGATGGGCGGCTGGGTGCGCTTGCGTGGCGATGTGAAGGAAGAGGCGGTCACGGAGTCGCACATCCTGGCCCTGGTCGACGCCTGGCCGCCGGCGCTGATGCCGTTTCTGAAGAAGCCGGCGATGGGCAGCACCCTGACCTGGACCATCGAGTTCGTGCAGCCATTGCTCGAACTGAGCACCCTGGACTGGTGCAAATACCTCGTCGAAACCGAACACGCCGCCGACGGCTACGGCCATGCCGCCGCGAACCTGTGGGATGCGCGGGGGCGGTTGATTGCCATGAGCCGGCAGACCGTGACGGTGTTCGCCTGATCAATGACGGCGGTGGCGCTCCCGCCAGGCGCGCCACCAGCCGCCGCTGAAGAAAAACCGTGGGAATGTCAGGAACTGCTCGACCAGCAGGCGCGAGACGGCATCCTTGCGATCACTGAACGGCTCGGACGCTTGCGCCTCCAGGCTGTGGCCGTGACGTTGCAAGGCCAGCGCGGCCAACAGGCCGATCACGCCGATGGCGATGTTCACGAAACTCAAGCCGAACACCCCGGTAACAATCAACAGGAACCCCAGGATGAACAGCGGCACGGCAATCAGGTGTAACACCAGATTGGTCGGATGCTGATGATTGTTCGGGTAGGCGCGCCATTGCCAGGCGGGAAGGTTGGGGTGACGTTTACCCATGATGTTTATCCTCGATCCATGTTGAACACATGAATAAAGAATAGGTCTGGCTGATGCGAGCGGCGAATCAAGGTTGGCTATGGAGGTGATAGAGGTCATGGTCAATATTGATGCCGAGCGGGCCAGCCTCTTCGAGAGCAAGTTCGCTCCCACAATGGCGTTTTGTCAGACACAAAATATGTGGCCGCTGATTATCCCCTGTGGGAGCGAGCCTGCTCGCGATGAGTCCCTTAGAGCTTGAGTTGCCCTATGGCCCTGCTCAACTCCCCGGCCAACGCCGCCAGGTCATTGCTGGTTGTTGCCGAATTGACGGTCTGCCGCACCGTGTTCTCGGTGACATCGCGAATGCTCACCACCGCCCGATTCATCTCCTCCGCCACCTGACTCTGCTGCTCGGCCGCCACCGCGATCTGCGTATTGCTTTCACGCATTTGCGCCACCGCGCCGGTGATTTCCGCCAGCGCCGCGCCGGCTTCCTGCGCCTGTTGCACGCAGTCGTCGGCCTTGAACGAGCTCTCCTGCATGAAGTCCACGGCATCCCGGGTACCGGCCTGCAACGCGGACACCATCACGGTGATTTCGTCGGTGGAGGTCTGCACGCGTTTGGCCAGGTTGCGTACCTCATCGGCGACCACGGCAAATCCTCGACCCATTTCACCGGCACGGGCCGCCTCAATCGCAGCGTTCAACGCCAGCAGGTTGGTCTGCTCGGCAATGCTGTGAATCACATTGACCACACCATTGATTTTTTGACTGTCCTCGGCCAGGCGCTGAATCATTTCGGCGGTCTGCTGCACCCCGGTCGACAACCCGGCAATCGACTTCTGCACGCGCATCACTACTTCATGCCCGCTGCCGGCCAGGGTGTCGGCCGATTGCGAGAGGTCACGGGTGGCGCCCGCGTGCTGGGCGATGTGGTAGACGGTGGCGGTCATTTCATTGATTGCCGTGGCGGCCTGATCGGTTTCGCTTTGCTGACCGAGCATGCCCTGGCGCACGTCATTCATGCTCGACGCCAGCTGCGCGGCGCCGTCATCCAGTTGCCGGGCGGTATTGGCGACGGTGTTGACCACCCGTTGATAGCCGGCCTGCATGGCGTTGAAGGCATTGGCCATTTGCCCGACTTCGTCGCTGCACGCCAGTGGGACGCGGGCCGAGAGGTCGCCGGTTTTTTCGACGTGGAGCATCACGTCTTTCAAGGTGTTGAGCTGGCTGAGCAGGAAGCGGATCAGCAGTTGCGAAGCACCGAGCATCGCCAGCATCAGGATGAACACGGCGACCGCGTAGTTGGCAAAACGCTCGCTGAACACTTGGCTGAGGCTCGGGCCATGGGCAATCACCGCGACTTGTTGGCCGTCGGCGCGGGTGAATACCTCGGCGCCTATGAGCAGGTTGTCACCGAACAAGGGCATGCTGTCGATCTCGACCCAGCCCTTGGCATCGGTCAGTTCCAGCACAGGCTGCTCGTTGAGCAGCGGGGCACGACCGTGATCGGAGATCAGGACATTGTCCGCTTTCGGGAGTGGCTGCCCCATGGGCCAGGCACTGAGCAATCGTGCCTGGGCCTGGGCCGATGCCTGGGCGGTCTGAATCCGGGCTTGCTGTTCGAGCTGCACGGCGTACAGCACCAGCAGCAGCGTGGTGACGAAGGCGACGGCATTCACCGCCCAGAATTTGTATTTCAGCGAGATATTGCTAAGCCAGGCACCCATGGAGGTTTTCTCTGATAGCGGAAACAGCATTGGCAAGGTGCCATTATTGTGCCGCTATGCAGCCTGACGAATGTTGACATGCGTCAATGGGCCACCCTTTACCCTGTGGGCAAACTTGCTCCCACAGGAGGTGTGTTTTATTCCGGGATGGAAGGCAGACCATAGAACGCCCGCGCACAGGCGGTCGTGTGGGCGGCCACATCTTCCAGGCTCTCTGCGCGATGCAACGCCACTTCGCGCAGCACTTCGGTCAGGTAGGCCGGTTCATTGCGACCGTTCTTCGGCTTGGGTCGCAGGCTGCGTGGCAGCAGATAGGGGGCATCGCTTTCCAGCATCAGGCGTCCGCGCTTGATCTCTTTCACCAGCGGATGCAAATGAGTGCCTCGGCGTTCGTCGCAGATCCAGCCAGTGATACCGATGTGCAAGTGCAGGTCGAGGTAACTGAACAGCGCCTTGCGTTCGCCGGTGAAGCAATGCACCACGGCGGCGGGTAGTTGATCGCGGAAGTCGCGCAGGATGTCCAGCAAACGCTGGCTGGCGTCGCGCTCGTGAAGGAACACGGGCAATTGCAATTCGACTGCCAGCGCCAGATGTTCCTCGAGGACTTTTTCCTGCTGCGGGCGCGGAGAAAAGTCGCGATTGAAGTCCAGTCCGCACTCGCCCACGGCAACCACGTTCGGTTCCTTGAGCAAGCTGCGCAGACGCCGGGCGCTGTCTGCATTCCAGTCGCTGGCCGAATGGGGGTGAATACCGGCGGTGGCGAACAGCCGTTGAGCGCTTTCATCCAGTTGTTGGCACAACTCCAGCGCCTGTTCGCTACCCTCGACGCTGGTGCCGGTGAGCACCAATTGGCAGACGCCGGCGGCGTAGGCGCGGTCGAGTACAGCCTGGTGTTTGTCGGCGAAACTGGGGTTGGTCAGGTTGACGCCGATATCGATGAGTTGCATGGTGCTACCTCGGACCAAAGGCCGGAAAGCATATCAGAGCTGTCGATTTATAAGAAAAGCCAAGAACTACAACGAGTTAAAGCTGTCTTTTGATGCTGCGAGCCAGGAGGGAGTGGTTAGTGTGCTATCACTGTGCCAGTCTTTCGCCCGTTGCCAGCGCTTCAGGCGCTCTGTTTTTTTCGTTTGATTTCATGAAAAAACTCATGGGATCAACCCGAATTCTTTCCGGAGAGTGGATGAAGCGTTCCTCGGTTTTGCTACTGCTGTGTTGTTCGCTGCTACTGCCGATGCCGGCGGTTGCGCGTCTGCCCGGGCCGCTGCAAGCCGCTCCGGCGGGCAAGGCGCGTGATCTGACGGAAATCCGCAGCAGTCGCGTCCTGCGGGTGCTGGTCAACCAGAGCCGCAACAGCTCCGGCGAAGTCCAGGGCCAGGCCATCGGCGTCGAGTACCATCGCTTGCGCGCCTTCGAGCAATACCTCAATGGGTATGCCCGTGACGGTCAGGGCATCACCCTGAAGATCATTCCCAAAGCCAAGGATCAATTGCTCGGCGCGTTGCAGCGTGGGGAAGGGGATCTGGTGGCTCCAGGGGAACTGCTCGATATGCAAGCGGGTCAAGCCGTCAGCACCAGTGAACCGATTGCCAGCGGCATTCCGCTGGTATTGGTCGGCAGAAAGGGCGAGCGCAGCTACACCCGTCTCGAACAACTCTCGGGTAAAACCCTGGCCTTGCCCACCGGCAGCGCCGCCGGGGACGCCATCAGCCAGATCAATCAGAAACTCGCCTTGCACAAACTGCCGCCAGTGAAGATCGAATGGGTCGATCCGACCCTGGCGGTCGAGGATGTGCTGGAAATGATTCAGGGCGGGATTTTTCACCTGACCATCGTCGAACAACCGATCGCCGAACGTTGGGGCAAAATTCTGCCGAAGTTGCGTTTCGATCGTCAGGTGCACATCAGCAATCCTGGGGAGGAGTTCTGGTTCGTGCGCCGCGATGCGTCGATGTTGCGGGCCAGCATCGATCGCTTCCTGACCACTTACAAGAAGCCGTCGGACCAGGATGTCGCTTTCCTGCGGATTTATCGGCGCCTGTATCAAGTGCACGATCCATTGGCCAAGGCTCACCGGCAGCGCCTGGAACAGCTGCGACCGGTGCTGCAGAAACACGCGGATGCCCAAGGCATCGACTGGCTGAACCTGGCGGCACTGGCGTTCAAGGAGTCCGCCTTGCAGCCCTCGTCTCGAGGTGGTGGCGGGCCGACGGGCCTGATGCAGATCACCCCGTCCGCGGCTCAGCGGGTAGGGGTCAACAATATTCAGGATCTGGATGCGAACGTGCAGGCCAGCGCCAAGTACCTGGCGATGATTCGCCGCAAGTTCTTCTCCAGCCCGAAACTCAACGAACGTGAGCGCATGGCGTTCGTGCTCGCGGCCTACAACATAGGGCCGGAGCGGGTCCAGGGGATGCGCGCCGAGGCACGGCGTCGAGGGTTGAATCCGAATCAATGGTTTTTTCAGGTTGAACGCATCGCCATGGAGCAGGTGGGGATGGGACCTGTCAGCTATGTTAATAGTGTGAACAAGTATTACTTGGCGTTCGATCGGGAGCGGGAGTCGTTGGAGCCCCAGGGGCAGAAGGTTGCCCTACGAAAGTGATCGAATAAACTGATTGTTATGGCGGATTTTTTGCGCTTTTAACATGAAATTTACTGATTAATATAGCGGCCAACCCACCCATACTCTCTAAGGATGACGCAGCATGAGCACACTGATTAACAAGGTTCTGTCTACCCGCGCTGGCTACGGCCTGACCGTTCTGCGAATTTTTGTCGGCATCATCTTCGCTGCCCATGGCTCGCAGAAACTCTTCGGCGCGTTTGGCGGCTATGGCCTGGCCGGCACTGCACAGTACATGGAAAGCATCGGCCTGGCGCCGGGCTATCTGATGGCGACACTGGCGGGTGGCACTGAGTTTTTCGCCGGCCTGGCCTTGATCATCGGGTTGCTGGTTCGTCCGGCGGCACTGGGCCTGACTTTTCTGTCGCTGGTCGCCATCTTCTCGGTGCACATCCACAACGGTCTGTTTATGGCGAACAACGGTTATGAGTTCGCCCTGGCGTTGTTGGGTGGCAGCATCGCCGTGATGATCGAAGGTGCCGGCAAGCTGTCAGCCGACCGCGCCATCGCCGGCTGACCGCTCTGGCTCAACGAATGAGGCCCGCTTCGAGCGGGCCTTTTTGTTGCGCGTCATTCTTGACACTGTCCGGTCAGCTTCAATAGGATGTTGCCCATGCGCCGATTTAAACAGCTACTTGCGGGGCGCCAGGTGACTCATTGAGTTGCTGATAGAAGCTTGAAACAGGCTTCGAAATACCGCTAAAGCGCTGGTTCGGTGTTGCCTCTCACCTGCCATGCAGACTTTTGAGGCAGAGACACGACACGATGAATGCACTAAGCCCCGTTGTACGCCCCGCGCCGATCACGGCACATCTCACCCAGCGCAATCCAAAAATCCTGCTTGGCGGTAAACACCAGCCAACGCTCTTGCGTTATCTCGATGGCTGGCCACGCCGTACCGGTGGGCCCGCAGCGTTTCTGATCCAGTTCGTCGAAGACGGAGAGTCCCTGGCCCGGTTTGCCAGCGACAGTTTCGATCTGGCGGTGATTCAATCGCCCAGCGCCGCCGAGGCGGTCGAAGTGATCAGGCAGCTGACCCGTGTGGCTCGCCAAGGACTTATCACCCGTCGCTGAAACTCAGAGTGTTAAAACGATTCCCCGGCGTCCAGTCTGGCGAGCAGGGCCTGGCCCCGTTGCCAGAGCGCCTGCTGCTTGGCGTCAGGCATGCGTTCGAGGTTTTTGTAAACCATGGCCATGCGTTGATTACCGCGCAGCAGGTCGCGATGACGCATCAGAAAATGCCAGTAGAGCGAGTTGAAGGGGCAGGCATCTTCGCTTGTGCTTTCACTCACCTTGTACACGCAGTCACGGCAGTAGTCAGACATGCGTTTTATGTACTGTCCGCTGGCGCAGTAAGGTTTCGAGCCCAGATATCCGCCATCGGCGTGCATCACCATGCCCAGTGTATTGGGGAGCTCGACCCAATCGAAGGCATCCATGTAGATCGCCAGGTACCAGTCGCAAACCTGGCTCGGGGCCACGCCGGCGATCAGCGCAAAGTTGCCCGTAACCATCAGCCTCTGGATGTGATGGGCATAGGCCAGTTCCAGGCTTTGGCCGATTGCCTGGCGCATGCAGTTCATTTGTGTGTCGCCGGTCCAGTAGAACGCCGGCAACGGCCTGCTGTTGCCGAACAGGTTGCCATCGGCGTAGTCCGGCATTTTCAGCCAGTAAACGCCACGCACGTATTCACGCCAGCCGATCAGTTGCCGGATAAACCCTTCGGCCGCATTCAGCGCAATGCTGCCTGACCAATAGGCGGCCTCCACATCACTGCACAGTTGGCGCAGGTCCAACAGGCCGATATTGAGCGCGGCGCTGATGCGGGCATGGAACAGAAAGGGTTCGTCGCTGGCCATGGCATCCTGATAGTCGCCGAAGGCGGCCAGGCCATAGTCTAGAAAGTAGTCCCACAGCACCTGTGCCTCGGCGTGGGTCACGGGATAGTCGAAGCTATCCAGGGAACCGTAGTGGTGAGAGAAATGCTTGCCCACCAGTGCCATCACGTCTCGGGTGATCGAGTCTGCGCCAAAGCGTGCCGGGTACGGCGGTTTCACGCCTTTGGGCAAGGCCTTGCGGTTTTCTGCATCAAAGTTCCAGGCGCCGCCCACCGGCGTGCCATCGCCATTGATCAACAGGCCACTCTTGCGCCGCATTACCCGGTAGAAAAATTCCATGCGCAGCTGCTTTTTGCCGTTCGCCCACGCCGAGAATTCGTCACGGGAACAGAGAAAGCGTGTATCGGCATGCCACTGAATCGGTAGCCCGCCATCCTTGAGCGACTGCTCCAGACGCCAGTCACCGCACTCGGTCAGGTGCAGTTCGCGCGGCTGCAACAGTGACTGCCAGCGCCGTAGCTCGCCGGGCACTGATCCGGTGTTGTGCGGATCATCGAGGGCAACGTATTGCACATGGATGCCACGCTGGCGCAACGCCTCGGCAAAATGGCGCATGGCACTGAAGACGAGCGTGATTTTTTGCGGGTGATGAGGGACATGGCTGGCTTCCTCCATCACCTCTACCAGCAACACGGCATCGAGCTTGCTATCCAGCCCTTTCAATGAGGCCAGATCAAACGATAACTGGTCGCCCAGCACCAGGCACAGCCGACGGGTGTTTTTCATGAGGCAGGGGCCGGGGTCACAGGTTCACCAGGGCGCAGCCAGTGAAAAAGGAATGCGCATCGACTCGATGGGGCCTTCACGCACGCCGCACATCTCATCGTGGACACATTGCTGCACCAGCACGCAGGGAAAGGGCGGGACAAGCTGCAGCATTTCACGCAGATGACTGACAGAGCGCAGGTGCATCGGCTTCGCTGCATCATCCAGCAGGGTGAACTGGCCGTGATCCAGCCTGACGCGAGCCAGATAAAAACCGCCCTCCAGCGACAGCAGCTCCAGTTCGCGGACTTCACGCTTCAAGGCCCGCTCGGTCAACGCTTGCAGATTCAAGGTGCACTCCTTGCCTACCCGGGTAGGCGTTCGCCGTCAAAAGCAAAGAAACTGCCGCTATCGGCGCCCAATCAGTTGCAGGAACTCCTGGCGCGTCGTGTAGCCGTTGCACAGGTATTGCATCGCTTTGGCTGCGCGCCTGGGTGTGTCCAGCAGTCCTTCGCGCTCAGGGTTCTCGCCGACGCTGACGAGAATTTCACGGTAGTGCTCGGCTAATGATGGGGTCACGTTGATTTTTCTCAGCCATACGGCCTTCAGGAAAGGGACACCCCTGGAGCAGGGGAGTGCTGGTCACTCAAGGTTTTACGCGGGTTTGGTCAAAGCCCTGTGGCCCAAATCCCCAGGCCGGCTGCTCGCCAGCTCCAGAGCGTGGCGTCCAGGCCCGTCATCCAGCGGCCATCGGCGAATCTGGCATGAAGGGAGGACTGCATTTGCTCGACAGTGAACCCCAGGGCCTTTGCGTCAAACGCTTCGTCACTGATGTCAACAAACAGCAGTCGGGCGTTAATCGCGCGTCGGCTCAGGAACCTGATTTCCCGAGCGCAGAGCGGGCATTCACCGTCAAAGTACAGTGTGAGTGGCCATGGCTGTTTGTTATACATGTCATAACTACTTGTATAGGTTTTGTATAAGATAGGCCGAAAAAAACCGACTGACAATGGTCGTCACTCTTCTCCGTGTCATTGGCTCCCGGTGTGGGCCGTATAAGCGACACGCAACCTGCATGGCCAGGAGCGTCTAAGGTTCATCCCTGATGCGGTTTACCTGAATGCAGCTGGCTGAAGTTATGATACGAACGCGCCGGGATGCTGGCGTCTTCGCTGTGAACCTGTGGACAGGGCGCTACACAATCGTGCCCGGATAACCGTAAGTGAGAGGCCCGTCTTGAGCACCAACATCATCACGAAGGAAGGTCATGAGGCTTTGAAGCAGGAGCTTGATTTCCTTTGGCGAGAAAAACGCCCGGACACGACACGCAAGGTCACCTGGGCGGCATCGCTCGGCGACCGCAGTGAGAACGCGGATTATCAGTACAACAAAAAGCTGCTTCGGGAAATCGATCGGCGCGTCCGTTACCTTCGCAAACGGCTCGAGGATGTAAGGGTTGTCGAGTATTCACCCGAACAGGAAGGAAGGGTGTTTTTCGGGGCCTGGGTCGAGATCGAAAACGAGGCCGGGGATATCAAGAAATTCCGGGTCGTGGGGTATGACGAGATCTACGGTCGCAACGATTACATCTCGATAGATTCCCCCATGGCCCGTGCGCTGTTGAAGAAAGAGGTGGGGGACGAGGCCGTTGTGCAGACACCCAGTGGAGAAGTGCTGTGGTGGATCAACGGGATTTCATACCGAAAACAGGATGAAACACTCGGATAACGGCATCGTCATGGGGTGGAGGAGGGTTGATGGATCAACCCTCGCGCAGGACTGTCAGGGGGCTGGCGTTCAAGGCGCGACGGGTGCCGAACACGCCGGCGCCGCCGATCAGCACGGCTCCGATCAGTGGCAGCAGCAACAGCCATGGGTGCGGATGCCAGGGCAGGTCAAAGGCGAACCGGTAGAGCACCAGGCTCACGACTTCCGACCCCAGCGCGGCCAGTAATCCGCTGACGGCGCCCAGCAAACCAAATTCGATCCGCCGCGCCTTGACCAGCAACTGGCGTTCCGCCCCCAGTGCCCGCAGCAGCGCGCCCTGACGAATGCGTTCATCCAGCGTCGCCTGCAGGCCGGAAAACAACACCGCCATGCCAGCCGCCAGCACGAACAACAACACGTATTCCACCGCCAGGGTGACTTGGGCGAGGATGCTGCGCAGTTGCTCCAGCAACGCTTCGACCTGCAGGATCGTCACCGCTGGAAAGCTGCGGGACAGATCGACAATCTGCTGATCGTGGCCCGCTGACAGATAGAAGCTGGTCAGATAGGTCGCCGGCAGATCCTTGAGGGTGCCGGGCTGGAAGATCATGAAGAAATTCGGCTGGAAGTTGTCCCAGTTGATTTCCCGCAGGCTGGTGACCTTCGCCTCGCGGTTGACCCCGCCGACGCTGAATACCATGTGGTCGTCGAGCTTGAGCTTCAGGCTTTCGGCGACCTTGCCTTCGACCGATACGCCAGGCACCTCGTCCGGAATCTGGTCTTGCCACCAGTTGCCCGCGGTGAGTTTGTTGCCCGCCGGCAGGTCCGCCGCCCAGGTCAGGCTCAGGTCACGCTGGATCGCCCGATCACCGGCCGAATCCTTGCTGACGATTTGCTGCACCGGTTCACCGTTGATGCTGATCAGCCGCCCTGGCACCACCGGGTAAAGGGGCGCCGATTGCGCCGACAGTGAGATCAGGCGATCGGTAAAGGCCTGTTTATCCGCGGGCAGGATGTTCAGCGCGAAATAATTCGGTGCATTTTTGGGTAACTGGTTTTGCCAGGTGTCCAGCAATTCGCCGCGAAGCAGCGCGATCAACGCCATCGACAGCAGGATCAAGCCGAACGCGAGGGACTGGCCTGCGGCCGCCAGCGGATGACGCAGCAATTGGCCCAGACCGAGGCGCCACGGCAGGGAGGCTCGGGCGAGCATGCGTCGCAGGCTTTTCAGCAGCAGTAACAGCAGGCCACCCAACACCAGCGCGGCGATCATACCGCCGCCCAACAGGGCGAACGTCAGCAGCAGATCCAGGCTCAGGCGCCACATGATCAGGCCCAGTGCAGCCAACGCGGCGCCATAAACCATCCAGGTACTGGACGGAATGGGCAGCATGTCGCGGCGCAGCACCCGCAACGGTGGCACCCGGCCCAGCGCCGCCAATGGCGGCAAGGCAAACCCGGCCAATGCCACCAGCCCGGTACCGATTCCGGCAAAGGCCGGGAACAGGCCGCCCGGTGGCACGTCGCTGGGCAACAAGTCGTGCAGCAAGGCAAATAACCCCAGTTGCGCCAGCCAGCCGATCGCGGCGCCGCTGATGCTCGCGAGCAATCCGAGTACGGTCAATTGCAAACTGAACAGCATCATGGTTTCGCGCCGGGACAGGCCCAGGCAGCGCAGCAGCGCGCTGGCATCGAAGCGGCGGGTGGCGAAGCGTGTCGCTGACAATGCCACCGCCACGCCGGCGAGCAAGACCGCCACCAGACTGGCCATGTTCAGATAACGTTCGGCCTTGCCGAGCGCACCGCCGATCTGCCGGTTGCCATCGCGGGCATCCTGGATGCGCTGGTTGGCTGCCAGGCCAGGCTTGATCAGTTGGCGATAGGTTTCCAGTGCCCGGGCATTGCCACGCCAGAGTTCGCGATAACTGACCCGACTGCCCGGCTGCACCACGCCGGTTGCCGCAAGGTCGTCGAGATTGATCAGCACCCGTGGCGTCAGGCTGTAGAAGTTGCCGGCGCGGTCGGGCTCGTAGGTCAGCACCCGTGACAGGGTCAGGGTTTTCATACCGACATCGATGCTGTCGCCGATCTTCAAATCCAATGCAGTCAGCAATCGTGCTTCGACCCAGGCTTCGCCGGGTTTCGGCCCGCCACCGGACGTTTCCGGGGCGAATGGCGCTGGGGCGCTTTTCAGTTCGCCGCGCAATGGGTAGACACTATCCGCAGCCTTGATACTCGACAGCTGAATGCCGTTGTCGGTGGCGATGACGCTGGAAAACTCCACCACTTGCGCATGTTCGAGGCCCAGATCGGTGCCGCTTCTTATCTGCTCCGGGCGCGCCGGTGAGCTGCCTTCGAGCAGCAGGTCGGCGCCGAGAAACTCGGTGGCGCGCAGCATCATGGCGCCGTTCAGGCGGGCGCCGAAATAACCGATGGCCGTACTCGCGGCCACGGCCACCACCAAGGCGAAAAACAATACGCGCAATTCGCCGGCGCGGGCGTCGCGCGTTAATTGGCGAATGGCGAGGCTGAACAGGCGCACAAACGGCAGGCGTGCCATCAAGGCTCCAGGGGGGCGACCAGCAGGCCGGCTTCGAGGCGGATCAGGCGCCGGCAACGGTGTGCCAGGCGTTCGTCGTGGGTCACCAGCACCAGGGTCGTGCCGCGTTCCTTGTTGAGTTCGAACAGCAAGTCGCTGATGCGCTCGCCGGTGTGGCTGTCGAGGTTGCCAGTGGGTTCATCGGCAAACAGCACGTCCGGTTCGGCGGCAAATGCACGGGCAATCGCCACGCGCTGCTGTTCGCCGCCGGAGAGCTGGCGTGGCGAATGGGTGAGACGCTGGCCAAGGCCCACGCGCTCGAGCAGTTCGGTGGCGCGTTCACGGGCATCTTTGCGGCCGTCGAGTTCCAGCGGCAACATGACGTTTTCCAGGGCATTGAGGCTGTCGAGCAACTGAAATGACTGGAAGACGAAACCCACGTGTTCGGCGCGAATGCGGGCGCGCTGGTCTTCGTCGAGGTGGCTCAGGCTTTGCCCGGCGAGGGTGACTTCACCACTGCTCGGCAGGTCGAGTCCGGCGAGCAGGCCGAGGAGGGTGGATTTGCCGGAGCCGGAGGCGCCGACGATGGCCAGGCTGTCACCCTTGTTCAGTTCCAGGCTGAGTTCATGCAGGATAGTCAGTTCACCTTCCGCGCTGGGGACCACTTTGCTGAGGTTCTTCGCGGTGAGAATGCTTGCGCCCATGGAGAATCCGATGCGTGTGTGGTTTTTGAGTGCTGGCCTGGCCTTGATGTGCATGGCCCAGAACGCAGCGGCGGGTACAGTCCTGATCGTTGGCGATAGTATCAGCGCCGGTTTCGGCCTGGATACCCGGGTGGGGTGGGTGTCGTTGCTTGAACAGCGGCTCAAGCGCGAAGGTTTCGACGACAAGGTGTTCAATGCGTCCATCAGCGGCGACACCAGTGCTGGAGGCCAGGCGCGCCTGCCAGCGCTGCTTGCAGAGCATAAACCGGAGTTGGTGATCCTCGAACTTGGGGGTAACGATGGCCTGCGCGGAATGCCGCCCACTCAATTGCAACAAAATCTTGCCTCAATGATCGACAGCTCCCGTGCCAGCGGTGCCAAGGTGCTGTTGCTCGGCATGCAGTTGCCGCCCAATTATGGCAAGCGTTACACCGATGCCTTCGCCGAGGTCTACAGCAATCTGGCCACCGAGAAAAACATCCCGCTGGTACCGTTTTTCCTCGACGGCGTGGGCGGTCATCCGGACTTGATGCAGGCCGACGGCATACACCCGGCAGCCGGGGCCCAGGACAAGTTGCTGGAGAATGTCTGGCCTACCCTAAAACCGCTGTTATGACTCTTTTCTAGGCGCGGGCTTTCGGCTAAGGTGGCGCCCCCGATTTGGAGCCCCCGATGCCGCGTCCCGCCTGGTCACTTTTTGCCTATCAACTGATCGAGCCTGACGAACAGCTGGATCTGTTCGCCTGCCAGGAAGTGCGGGTGCATCTGGTGACGCGTCAGCTGGAGTTGGGCGGCTCGGCGGACCGTACCTTGTGCGGCAGCCTGTTGCCGGCGCAGCCACGCTGGTCGAGTGTCGATCGCCGGGTGTTTCAGGACCAGCGCCTGTGCTCGTTGTGCCGGGCGATTCTCGAGTCGCAAAAGCGCGGCACCTCGCCGATCTGGCCAGAGCTGCGGTTCGAGCTGTAAATCATCAACGATAGCAAGCTATCGGCCAGCTCCCCGAAATAACGGGCGTCAGTGTACAATCGCGTCCTTATACCCTCTGTTGATCATGCGAAGGATTTTCCGGATGTTGCCGCGCTTTCCTGCCGTCACCCGCTGCCTGACACTTGCCGCCCTCTGTGTGGCGGGTCCTGTTGCAGCATTGGAGCTGCCACTACCACCGCCCGGTGAAGATATCGTCGGCCAGGTGCAAGTCATCAAGGCCAAGTACGAAGACACCTTCGCCGACCTTGGTACCACCTACGACCTGGGCTACACGGAAATGGTCGCGGCCAACCCGGGCGTCGACGCCTGGCTGCCGGGGGCCGGTACCGAAGTCATCCTGCCGACCCGTTTCATCCTGCCGCCGGGTCCGCGTGAAGGCATTGTGATCAACCTGGCCGAATACCGCCTCTACTACTACCCGAAAGGCAAGAATGTGGTGTACACCTTCCCGCTGGGTATCGGGCGTGAGGGCTGGGGCTCACCCATCGCCCACACCACCATCACCGCGAAAACGCCTAACCCGACCTGGACGCCTCCAGCGTCGATCAAGGCTGAGCACGCCGCCGACGGTGATCCGTTGCCGAACGTGGTGCCGGCGGGCCCGGATAACCCGCTGGGGCCGTTCAAGTTCAGCCTGGGCACACCTGGCTACCTGATTCACGGCTCGAACAAGAAGTTCGGCATCGGCATGCGCACCAGCCACGGCTGCTTCCGCATGTTCAACAACAACGTGCTGGAAATGGCGAGCATGGTGCCGGTCGGTACGTCGGTGCGGATTATCAATGACCCGTACAAGTTCGGCGTCAGTGGCGGCAAGGTGTATCTCGAAGCGCACACCCCGCTGGATGACAATGGCAACCCGTCGGTGGTCGACAAGCACACGGCGGTCATCAACGCGATGCTCAAGCGTGAAGACATTACCAACAATCTGCGCATGAACTGGGATGTGGTGCGTGACGTCGTTGCTGCTGAAGACGGCCTGCCGGTGGAAATCGCCGTGCCGAGCACTTCCGCGCCGATGGTCACAAGCGCACCGCTCGACCCGATGCAGTAAGCTTGGAAAAGGACCCGCCGACGCAGGCCGCGTCGGCGGGTTTTTTATTGCTTGCGACAAACGCCGGGCAATAAAAAAGCCGACCCAAAAATGGGTCGGCTTGATAACAATCCCGAAGGATTATTACTTGCGGCTAGCTTTGTCCAGCATGCGCAGAGCACGCTCGTTAGCTTCGTCAGCAGTCTGTTGTGCTTTTTGAGCAGCAGCCAGAGCTTCATCAGCTTTACGGTAAGCTTCGTCTGCACGAGCCTGGGAGCGAGCTGCTGCGTCTTCAGTAGCAGTCAGACGTGCTTCGGTTTCTTTCGATGCGCTGCTGCAACCGGTAGCCAGAACTGCGGCCAGGGCCAGAGCAGAGAATTTCAGAACGTTGTTCATCGTGTTCCCCTTCAAGGACTTTCCATTAAATTAGCTATCTCCTCACAGTGAGGAATTAGCCGGCGTACATACTACCCATTACTTGTCGTAAGTAAACTGACGTAAAGCAAGAAGCCAAAAAAATTGTAGGCGTTGATTCTTTTTCGAGCAACTTTTAACTGCTCTGTTTAAAAAATATACAGCTGCAAAGCCCGAGCTGAGCGATCCAGTGAGGAAAAGCTTACCGCTCTCGTAGCACTTTTCCTCTGTCTTGGCTGAAGAGTGTCTAGATGGATTCGTCTACACTTTTGTTCGGATCTTGGGTGGCGCCTCTCATATCTTTCTCTATCTTCAGGTGACTTTAACAAAGGGCGTTCGTCTTAAGTCTCAACATCCGGCAATGTTCAGGCTATCGACCTTGGGGCGATCTTCGGTCGAGCCAGCCCTGCGTCACCCGGAGCGGCACCCGCCAACCAGCATGATGACGAGTGTACCTTGAGCATTTTTGCCAATGGTGCCTACTATTTGTACGTGCTCGGTTGCGCGAGATCGGTGTAGCTCTTCTCGGTGTCCATTCAGGCACGGGGTGGCGTAGATGTTTCTTCGCCGGAAAAACATCGGTAAGGTAGGGGTCGGAATCCAAGACCCGCGAGGAGTAGTGATGAGCGAGGCGTTGTCCATCCACCATGACCAGGCTGGTCATCAGTTCGAGACCAATGTGGACGGTCATCGTGCCTACCTGACTTATATGGATCTGGGGAAGCAGACCCTGGATATCTATCGCACCTTTGTGCCCAACGCATTGCGTGGTCGTGGCATCGCGGCGGCGCTGACCGAACAGGCGCTGCAGTACGCCGAGGAAATGGGCTACACCGTCATTCCATCGTGCTCCTACGTCGAGCGCTACATGGAGCGTCACCAGCGGCATGCCGCCAAGCTGAGCCAGTAAGCTTGAAAAAAACGAACGCATAAAAAAAACGCCGGGTTCAGCCCGGCGTTTTTTTGTCTGCAGCCAATGGCGCGATCAGGTGCGATCGCGTTTAGGCAGCACATCCTTGAGCTTGGCGTGCATGCTGCGCAAGGTCGTTTCAGTGGCCGACCAGTCGATGCAGGCATCGGTGATCGAAACGCCATATTTCAGGTCGGCGAGGTCTTTCGGAATGGCCTGGCAACCCCAGTTCAGATGACTTTCGACCATCAGGCCAATGATCGACTTGTTGCCTTCGAGGATCTGGTTGGCGACGTTTTCCATCACCAGCGGTTGCAGGGCCGGGTCCTTGTTGGAGTTGGCGTGGCTGCAATCGACCATGATGTTCGGCTTGATCTTCGCTTTGTTCAGCGCCTGTTCGCAGAGGGCGACGCTGACCGAATCGTAGTTCGGCTTGCCGTTGCCACCGCGCAGGACCACGTGACCGTAGGCATTGCCCTTGGTGGTCACGATCGACACGCCACCTTCCTGGTTGATACCCAGGAAACGGTGCGGGCTGGAAACCGATTGCAAGGCGTTGATCGCCACGGTCAGGCCGCCATCGGTGCCGTTCTTGAAGCCGACGGCCGAGGACAGGCCGGAGGCCATTTCGCGGTGAGTCTGGGATTCTGTGGTGCGCGCGCCGATGGCCGACCAACTGATCAGGTCCTGCAAGTATTGCGGGGAGATCGGGTCGAGGGCTTCGGTGGCGGTAGGCAGGCCCATTTCGGCCAGGTCCAGCAGCAGTTGGCGACCAATGTGCAGACCGTCCTGGATCTTGAACGAGTCATCCAGGTACGGATCGTTGATCAGGCCTTTCCAGCCGACGGTGGTGCGTGGCTTCTCGAAATACACGCGCATGACCAGATACAGGGTATCGGACACTTCCGCGGCAAGTACCTTGAGGCGCTCGGCGTATTCGTGCGCTGCCTTGATGTCGTGGATCGAGCAAGGCCCGATGACCACGAACAGGCGATGGTCGGTGCCATCAAGAATATTGCGAATGACTTCGCGGCCCTTGGTGACGGTGCGCAGGGCGGCGTCGCTCAGGGGAATATCGCGCTTGAGCTGATCGGGGGTGATCAGAGTCTCGTTGGAGGCGACGTTTAGGTCGTTGATCGGTAAATCAGCCATCGTTTACTCGTCAGGTCACGGGTGCCGGCCGCCAGCGAACCCGCGCGGCGGAGCACAGCAAATTAAGCGCGTCGGGGAGCGGAACCTTAGCGCGTTACACCGTGGCTCGACAATGGGCAGGGGGCGGTTTAATCAAGCATTGATTGCGCAAATGCCCTGTGAACCGTGTCATCGGAGAACTCGTCGGCATGCTCCTGAACCCACTCGAGGGCCAGCGCCTGAACTTCCTGCAGGTCGTTGTGTGCGTCATGCTGGCGGCAGAGGCGCTCGATCTGGCATACCTGCTCGCCCATCCGGGCGCTGAACAAGGTCTGCTCGTCCACGAAGGCAATGCCCACCAGATAGCCATGTTTGCGTCGCAGGCACCAGGCCACGTAGCCTGAAATTCGCATGTCGGGGTTCAGGGTCGGCATGCGCACTTCCAGCGCCGTACCATGGCGCCAGGCGCGATGATAATTGCAAGCCATGCCCCCGAGGCTGGTAGTGTGCAATTGTTGCCGTGAAATACACTCAGGTGTCAGCAACGTTAATTCGACGGGCACTTCATCAGGATGAGGAATGAATCGTCCCATGAACACGGACTCCATGTGTCGGCCATCTGACAGTGTTTCCCCCAGTATAGTGGTCGAATTGGAACTGACCGATTTCGACGCCGACCAACGGCTGCTGACAATGAGCGGCGTATCGCTGGTCATTTTCACCAGCGTGGGCTGCTCCAGTTGTCGTTTTGCCCGTGAGCGATTGCCCTCTCTCGATCTGGCCGTCGATCGGCTGTGCTGGATCGACGCCGGGAACAATGGCGGGGTGGTTGAGCGTTATCAGGTCTTTCATTTGCCGGCGCTGTTTGTCGTGCGCGACGGTGAGTTCTTTGGAGCATTGAATTCGCGCCTGACGGGCAACGAGCTCAATCGAGCGGTGCGCAAGGCATTGAGTCGAACAGCAGAGGAGTTGCCATGATGGGGGCCGTTGCCAAGCCGACAATCGGCATTATCGGGACCGGTGCAATCGGCGGGTTCTACGGGGTGATGCTGGCGCGTGCCGGTTTCGATGTGCATTTCCTGCTGCGCAGCGAGTTTTCCGCAGTGGCCGAGCGTGGGCTGCACGTCGACAGTGCGCCCTACGGTGCCATGACGTTGAGTCCGGTTCAGGCTTATTCGACGGCCGAAGACATGCCGCCGTGCGACTGGCTGCTGGTCGGGACGAAAACCACCAGCAATGCGGACCTGGCCCCCGCCATTCTTCAAGCCGCAGCACCGAATGCCAAGGTATTGCTGCTGCAAAATGGCCTGGACGTCGAAGACAGCTTGCGTGAACGGCTTCCCGATTCGCTGCATGTGCTCGGTGGCCTCTGTTACATCTGCGTTCATCGCGAAGGTCCGGGCGTCATTACCCATCAGGCGCTCGGCGCGGTGCATATCGGCTTCCACAGCGGTCCCGCGACCGATGCGATGGCGCGTGCGGCGATTGTCGAGGAAGGTGTCGGACTGTTCCGTGCCGCCGGTATCGATTCCCAGGCGATGGCGAATCTGCATCAGGCGCGCTGGCAAAAACTGGTCTGGAATATTCCCTATAACGGTTTGTCGGTTTTACTGGGGGCGAGCACTACGCCGTTGATGGCCGATGCCGACAGTCGCGAGTTGATCAGGGCACTGATGGCCGAAGTGGTCCTGGGCGCCACCGCTTGCGGTCACGATATTCCGGCGGGCTATGCCGAACATTTGTTCATGGTCACCGAGAGAATGCCCGATTACTGGCCCAGCATGTATCACGACTTCCTGCACAAGCGCCCGCTGGAGCTGGCGGCCATTTACACCCGTCCGTTGGCGGCGGCCAAAGCGGCGGGGTGTGAGTTGCCGCGCATCGAGGCGTTGTATCGCAGTCTGAGTTTTATCGATCGACGCAACACCTGAGTCGATCAACCAATGGGGGAAGGGCATGCCAAAGGCAATTGACGACAAGCTGGTGCTGGCGATTTCCTCGCGAGCGTTGTTCGACCTGAGTGAAAGCCACAAGGTCTACCTGTCGAGTGGCGTCGAAGCTTACCGGCAGTATCAGATCGAACATGAGGACGAGATCCTCGAACCCGGCGATGCCTTCCCGCTGGTGCAAAAACTCCTCAATCTCAATGCCAGCCTCGGCCGTGCCCGGGTCGAGGTGGTCCTGGTGTCGCGCAACAGTGCCGACACCGGGCTGCGGGTGTTCAACTCGATCCATCACTATGGACTGGCGATTTCCCGCGCAGCGTTTGTCGGGGGGCGTAGTCCCTATCCGTACCTCAAGGCATTTGGTTGCGATTTGTTTCTGTCGACCCATGCCGAAGACGTGCGCAATGCGCTGGACGCCGGCTTCGCTGCGGCGACCATTCTGTCGGGAGGCGCCAGCCGAGCGGCCAGCGATGAATTGCGCATCGCCTTTGACGGTGATGCGGTGCTGTTTTCCGACGAGTCGGAGCGCGTCTATCAGGCCGGTGGTCTGGAAGCATTCCAGGCCAGCGAACGCGAGGCGGCCCGCGAGCCGTTGCGCGGTGGGCCGTTCAAAGGCTTCCTCGCCGCCCTCAATCTGTTGCAGCGCGAGTTCCCGGACGATGCCTGTCCTATCCGCACGGCCCTGGTGACGGCGCGGTCGGCGCCGGCCCATGAACGGGTGATCCGCACCTTGCGCGAATGGGATATTCGCCTGGACGAATCGCTGTTTCTCGGCGGCCTGACCAAGTCGGCCTTTCTCGAGGCCTTCGCCGCCGACGTGTTTTTCGACGATCAGGCCGGTCATTGCGAACTGGCCCGCGAAGTCGTCGCCACCGGTCATGTCCCCCATGGCATAAGCAACGAGCAAAAGGTTTAAGCCCGCCGATCAACGTGTTGCGCGGGGCGTCGAACTCGCCACGGCACTGCTAAGCTGATTCAAGTCTGCGCCATGTTGGCACTCGAGGAGGTCATATGATTCATTCGATGCTGTATGCCACTGACCTCGGCCTGTACGCACCGCTAGTGATGCAGCATGCCTTGGCATTGGCACGGACCTTCAATGCCGATCTCTACGTGGTGCACGCGGTTGAACCCATGGGGCTGTTCGCTGAGTCGGTGCTACAGAGTTACCTCGATGAGCAAGCGTTGAACGAATTTCACAGTCAGGGCCTGAACACGGTCATTGCCAATATCGAGCAGCGGGTGCTCGACAGTTTTCGTGAAGAGTTGGGGGGGGAGGGCGCACAGGATCTGGAGCTGATTCGTGCCGTGCGGGTGCTGCAGGGCGATCCGTCGCAGGTGATTCTCGACCAGGCGCAGAAACTCTCGGTGGATTTGTTGATCCTAGGTAGCCACAGCCATGGGGCTGGCGCGGAAACGCCGCTGGGGCGGACCGCGGCGCGCGTCCTGCAACTGTCCCGGGTGCCGGTCTATCTGGTGCCGCTGGTGGAGCGCCGTCGCCAGGGGGATCGCTAGAGCATCAATAGTGGCAGTTTGATAAAAAAGTTCTAGATTTATTCTTCAAACCATTAATATAGTTATATAACGTCGCTGATGCCCGTGGCGTCTATCTGCTTTGAGGGATTCATATGAAGCTTCAACAATTGCGCTACATCTGGGAAGTGGCGCACCACGACCTCAACGTTTCCGCTACCGCCCAAAGCCTGTACACCTCGCAACCGGGCATCAGTAAACAGATCCGACTGCTGGAAGACGAATTGGGCGTCGAGGTCTTCGCCCGCAGTGGCAAGCACCTGACCCGCGTGACCCCGGCTGGCGAGCGCATCATTACCACGGCTGGCGAGATTCTGCGCAAGGTCGAAAGCATCAAGCAGATCGCCCAGGAATTCTCCAACGAGAAGAAAGGCACCCTGTCGATCGCCACCACCCACACCCAGGCGCGTTATGCGTTGCCGCCGGTGATCAGCAATTTCATCAAGCAATACCCGGACGTGGCCCTGCACATGCACCAGGGTTCGCCGATGCAGATCGCCGAAATGGCCGCTGACGGAACCGTGGATTTCGCCATTGCCACCGAAGCGCTGGAGCTGTTTGGCGACCTGGTAATGATGCCGTGCTATCGCTGGAACCGTTGCGTGGTCGTGCCTCAGGGACACCCGCTGACCAAGCTGTCGAAGCTGACCCTCGAAGCCCTGGCCGAATACCCGATCGTGACTTACGTGTTTGGTTTCACCGGCCGTTCGAAGCTCGACGAAGCCTTCAGCCATCGTGGCCTGACGCCGAAAGTGGTGTTCACCGCGGCCGACGCCGACGTGATCAAGACCTATGTCCGCCTCGGGCTGGGCGTGGGCATCGTGGCGAAAATGGCGGTCGACACCAAACTCGACAGCGACCTGGTGGTCCTCGACGCCAGCGAGCTGTTCGAATCCAGCATCACCAAGATTGGGTTCCGTCGCGGCACTTTCCTGCGTGGCTTCATGTGCGATTTCATCGAGAAGTTCGCTCCGCACCTGACTCGCGAAGTCATGGCCAAGGCCATCCAGTGCCACAACAAGCAGGAGCTGGAAGAGCTGTTCGACGGCGTCGAACTGCCGGTCCATTGATCAGTGGGCGCCGCTAGACCACTTCGGTGACAGCAAACTGTTGCCGGGTACCCGCCACCAGAATCTCCACTTCATCGCCCTCGAACTTGCCCAGCAGGCTTTTGCCCAGCGGCGAGCGCGGGGTGATGACCGTGATCAGTTGCCCCACCAGATCGACCTTCAGGCCTGCCGCATCAGGTGCCAGAAACAGCCATTGCTCGCGCCCCTTTTCGTCTTCAAGGCCGAGCAGTGCGCCGACCTCGATCCCGCGCTGCTCATCATAGGGGCGCAGTATCAGGTTCTGGCAAAGTGCCAGTGACTGCCTGATTTCCTCGACCCGTTTGGCCTGGCCGGCGGCCAGATAGGACGCCTCCAGTCCCAGCGTGTCGTACTTGTTCTCGGCGATGTTTTCTTCGTGGGTCGCAGTTTCGTAAGCGGTCTGCGCGGCGCGTTCCGCGATGTCGAGATCAATGCGCAACTTGTCGAGAATCAGTTGGTGGACAGTTTGTTTGTTCATGGTCAATCGCAGAATTGCAAAACGTTGGCGCGACTTTTTTCGCTCGGTGCGGTGTGGTCCTGTTGCAGCCAGAACTGGCACTTGGGATTCGACAGGTTGCGACTGCTGCTGCGAGCCTGATCGAGCCGTTGTGCTTGTTCGTTCTTGCGCAGGTTCTCTTCGTATTGCTCGAACAGCGGGCTCTGTGGCGGAATTTCCGGCACCGGTTGTGCCGCAGCAGGCGGGTTTGCCAGTTGCTGCACGGCCTGGGCCACGGGCGCCAATTGCTCGTTGAACAAAAAGCGTGAAGCGAGCCAGCAGGTCAGCGCGATGGCAATGAATCCCAGCCACAAACCGAGGGCGATGCTGCCGCTCAATTGCAGGGTGTTCAGCTGGATCGGCAAAGGGCGGCGCGGGTTGGGGCGGTAGGGCATGGCTGCCTCCTGGCGGTGGTCGCGGGCGAGTGGCGATTGTCGCACGAAGATTAATCGCCGTCGGCTCTTCTGCGCGGGGTAATTTATGCGGACAATCGGGGCTTTTGCCAACGGGAGCCTGGAATGCCTGAAATGAAACCCCGCTGGGATATTTTTTGCACCGTCGTCGACAACTTCGGCGACATCGGCGTGACCTGGCGCCTGGCCCGGCAACTGGTTGCCGAGCATTCGCAGGCGGTGCGGTTGTGGGTCGATGATCTGCGCGCCTTCGAGCGCCTCTGCCCGGACATCGACATCCACGCCTCGCAGCAATGGCAGCAAGGTGTTGAGGTGCGGCAGTGGATGGCCGACTGGCAGCCCACAGAAGCCGCCGATGTGGTGATCGCCGCGTTCGCCTGCCAGTTGCCGGGTGCCTACATGGAGGCGATGGCCGAACGGGAAAAAACGCCGCTGTGGATGAACCTCGATTATTTGAGCGCCGAGGACTGGATCGTCGGCTGTCATGGCTTGCCGTCGGTGAAGTACAAGCAGGTGCAGAAGTTCTTTTTCTTCCCCGGGTTCCACAAGGGCACCGGTGGCTTGCTGCGTGAAAGCGATCTTCTTGAGCGGCGTGAGCAATTTCAACAGAGTCCGGCAGCGCAGCGACTTTTCCTTCAAGGGCTGGGGATCGATCGCGCACCCGGCGCGCAACTGATCTCGCTGTTCGCCTACGAAAATACCGGCCTGGCCAGTTGGCTCGATGCGCTGGCTGGCGACGTGACGCCCACGCATCTGTTGGTGCCGGAAGGGCGGATTCTCGGCGATGTCGAGCGTTGGCTCGGTGTGCAAGGGCTGGCGGCGGGTGCCGTGCATGTACGCGACGCCTTGACTGTGCAAGTGCTGCCGTTCGTCCGGCAGGACCAATACGACCCGTTGCTGTGGAGCTGCGATTTCAACGCCGTGCGCGGTGAGGACTCGTTTGTCCGCGCGCAGTGGGCGGGCCGACCGATGCTCTGGCACATCTATCAGCAGGACGAAGATATCCATCTGGACAAGCTGGAAGCCTTCCTCGCGCTCTATGTGAAGGGCCTTTCCGGGCCGGCTGGCGAGGCGATCAGCGGTCTCTGGCGGGCGTGGAACGCCGGTGAAATAATGACCGACCACTGGCAATCGACCCGCAAACACTGGCCAGAGCTGGAAAAACACGCCCAGGCGTGGTGTCTGGAACAAGCCTTGCAGGCTGATCTTGCCACGGCGCTGGTACAGTTTTATGTAAATTGGATATGATACGCGGCCTAGATTTTTGTAAATCCCATCCAAATTCGGATATTCGCAATGAAAACTGGTAAAGAACTCAAACCCGGTACCGTGATCCGTATCGACAACGATCCTTGGCTGGTTCAGAAAGCTGAATTCACCAAGTCGGGTCGTAACAGCGCGATCATGAAGACCAAGCTGAAAAACCTGCTGACCGGTTACAAGACCGAGACCGTTTACAGCGCCGACGACAAACTGGACGACGTGATCCTCGACCGCAAAGAAGCGACCCTGTCCTTCATCAGCGGCGACTCCTACACGTTCATGGACACCACCGACTACACCATGTACGAGCTGAACGCTGAAGACATCGAAAGCGTACTGCCGTTCATCGAAGAAGGCATGACCGACGTTTGCGAAGCCGTGTTCTTCGAAGGCCGTCTGGTTTCCGTAGAGCTGCCGACCACAATCGTGCGTCAGGTTGACTACACCGAAGGTTCCGCTCGCGGTGACACTTCCGGCAAGGTGATGAAGCCTGCCAAACTGAAGAACGGTACCGAGCTGTCGGTTGCTGACTTCATCGAAATCGGCGACATGATCGAGATCGATACCCGCGAAGGCGGTTCCTACAAAGGCCGTGCCAAATAAGCACAGCTTCAGGAATGAAAAAGCCCGACCATTGAGTCGGGCTTTTTTGTGTCTGCAGTTTAAGGCTCAACGCTAACCCATGTGGGAGCGAGCCTGCTCGCTCCCACTGGTTTTTTATTTCAGGTGCTCTTTGAGTTCTTGCGAAGCCTGCAACATCGCCGAACGCACCGCTGGCACCTGACTGACCACGTTAAGCAAACCGTAGTCGTGGATCATGCCGTTGTAACGAACCGAGGTCACCGGCACGCCGGCTTCGTCGAGTTTGTGCGCATAGGCTTCGCCTTCATCGCGCAGTACATCGGCGCTGGCGGTCTGCACCAGGGCGGGTGGCAGGCCCTTGAGTTGCGCAGTGGTGGCCCGCAGCGGCGAGGCGTAGATCTCGTTACGTTGATTCGCGTCGGTGGTGTAGTTGTCCCAGAACCACTTCATCATGTTTTTGCTGAGGAAGTGCCCCTCGGCGAACTGGTTGTACGAGCCCGTCTCGAAGTTGGCGTCGGTCACCGGCCACAGCAGCACCTGGAACTTGATCGCCGGTGTGCCCTTGTCTTTGGCCATCAGTGCGACCACGGCCGCCATGTTGCCGCCGACGCTATTGCCGGCCACGGCCAGGCGTTTGCCGTCGACATGGATCTCTTTACCGTGCTCGGCCACCCACTGGGTTGCGGCGTAAGCCTGGTTGATCGCCACCGGATAATGCGCTTCCGGTGACGGGGTGTAGTTGACGAACACCGCCGCCGCACCCGAACCGACAACCAGGTCACGCACCAGTCGTTCGTGGGTCGGGAAGTCACCCAGTACCCAGCCACCACCGTGGAAGAACATGAACACCGGCAGCTCGCCCTTGACCCCGGCCGGCCGGACGATGGTCAGGCTCAGCGGCTGGCCGTCGACCTGAATCGTCTTCTGGCTGACATCGGCTTTTGGCAGCGTCAGCTTCACCCCGGCCTGCGCACCCACCAATACGGCGCGTGCTTCGGCAGGTGTCATTTGCTCCATCGGTTTGCCGGTGCCGGCATTGAGCACATCGAGGAATGCCTGGGTGTTGTGTTCAACGTCACCGGCAAATGCGCTCTGGATGGACAGGGCGAGAAGGGTACCGGTCAAGACTTTGCTGAAAGTGTTCATGTTCATTTCCTGTTCGGGCCTGGGCAATCAGCGGTTAGACGGTGACGTGCAGACGCACATCAACGTTGCCGCGGGTGGCGTTGGAGTACGGGCAGACTTGGTGGGCCGCGTCGACCAGGGATTGCGCGTCGGCTTGTTCAAGGCCCGGCAGGCTGATGTGCAGGTCGATGTCCAGACCGAAGCCACCGGGGATCTGACCGATACCGACGTGGGCGGTGATCGATGCGTCGTTCGGGATGCTGCGTTTGGTCTGGCTGGCGACGAATTTCAGAGCGCCGATGAAGCAGGCGGAGTAGCCGGCTGCAAACAGTTGCTCAGGGTTGGTGGCTGCGCCGCCGGCACCGCCGAGTTCTTTCGGGGTGGCGAGTTTGACGTCGAGGATGTTGTCGCTGGAAACCGCACGACCGTCACGGCCACCGGTGGAAGTTGCGATTGCGGTGTAGAGAGTTTGCATGGTGAAAGCCTCGTTCGGGTTGTTTTGTATGCGCTAAATATTTGCGCGCTAAGTAAGTGCGAAATGAATGTATCGCGCCAATATTTAGCGCGCAAGATAAATTTCTAAGAAAAATCTATTCAGAGATCGCGTCGATGCGACCGAATTGGCTGGAAGGCTTGATTTAGAGGCGCGGGAGGGGAAAGGCGGGGTCGCAAAAAAATTTATGCGGCCGGGATTTCAAATACGCAGGCGATTCTTGTGGGAGCCGGGCAAGCCCCGCTCCCACAGGATTCAGGTTTCCACAAACGGGTGATGCTGCTTTAAATCAGGCTTTCTTGCAGGTGATGACGCAACGCTTGCAGCTCCGCTTGCAGTGTCTGCAGTCGCTCCAGCGTCATGCCGCTTGCGCCGAGGATGCATTGGGGGATGTCACGGGCCTGGTCGCGCAAGGCGCGGCCCTTGGCGGTGAGTTCGACGATCACCACGCGCTCATCTTCACGGCTGCGGGTGCGACTGAGCAGACCTTCGGCCTCCAGGCGTTTGAGCAGCGGCGTGAGCGAGCCAGGATCGGTCAGCAAGCGTGCGCTGATTTCGCCTACGGTCAAACCGTCCTGTTCCCACAGCACCAACATCGCCAGGTACTGCGGATAGGTCAGGCCCAACGCCTGCAACAGAGGCTTGTAGACCTTGGTCATCATCAGCGAAGTGGAGTGAAGGGCGAAGCAGGCCTGATTGTCCAGCAGCAGGTCGTCGCAGGTATCCGGGGTGTCGCGCTCGGTGGTCATGTCAAAGCCTTGATCAGTGATCTTCAGAATCTAGCGGGCGAATCTTTAATGCGCCAGACAATTCTCGACTAGTGGCGGCCCAAGTGGGTTTGCAGCACCAGGTCCCACGGCGGTATCGGGCTGAAACGGCTTTTCAGGTATTCCAGCAGCAAGCGGCTGCGGGAATTGGGTTGTTGTTCCAGGCGCAAGGCATAGATTCCGGAGCTCTCGGGTTTCGGCAGACCGTTTTCGCAGAACAATGGCAACAGTTCGCCGCGCAGCAGGTATTCACTGGCCAGCCAGGTTGGCAAATGTGCGATACCCAATCCGGCCAGTGCGCCGCAGACCAGCGCCTCGGCATTGTTGGCGCTCATGCGCACCCGCGAAGGGCGGTGCAATTGCATTTGACCGTCTCGCTCGAATCGCCAGGCGAAGGGGGGAGCCAGGCCATCCCAATCGAGGCCGTCATGATCAATCAGCTGAGCCGGATCGGTGGGTACGCCCCGGCGCTGCAAATAGTCGGGACTGGCGCAGGCGATGCGCATCATGCTCGCCAGCGGCGTGGCCACCAGCCGGGTGTCGGCCATCAGCCCGGCGCGCAGTACCAGATCGACCTTGCCCAGGTTCAAGCCCTGCATGTCGACAAAACTGTCAATCAGATGCAGTTGCACATCGAGGCCGGGGTAAAGCATCAAAAAATCGGCGATCACCGGCGCCAGATGCCGACGACCGAACGCGGCCGGCGCATCGACCCGAATCAGACCTTCCGGCGCGCTGCTGAGGGACACGGCTTCCGCCCTGGCCAGGCGTAACTCAGCGACGATCCGCCGTGCGCGCTCTGCAAAAGCCAGCCCCGCCGGCGTGGCGCGCACCGCGTGGGTGCTGCGAATGAATAACTGACTGCCGACGGCGCTTTCCAGGCTATCGATGCGCCGGGCCACCGCCGAAGGCGTCAGCGGATGACGGCGGGATGCCGCCGAAAAGCTGCCGGTTTCCAGCACGTCCAGGAACAGGCCCAGTTGATCGGTCAATTGATTGGGATTCATGCGTGGTCAATGCCTGTGCGAAATTGGCATAGCCATTGTGCGTTGCTGTGCGTTTCCGAGCCAGACCCAACTGCGTAGGATGAACCGCTTCACCTAAAGGGAAAAACTGCTGTGATTGAGTTTCTGATGTATCTGGTTTTCGGCGCAGCCCTGGGAACTCTTGGCGGGATTTTCGGCATCGGCGGAGGCTTGATTGCCATTCCCTTGCTGGGTGTGTTGTGCGGTCTGGATCAGCAGATTGCCCAAGGGACGGCGTTGGTCATGGTCGTGCCGAATGTGATGCTGGCACTGTGGCGTTACCACCAACGCAACCGCATTGAGTTGCGCCACGCGTTGCCGCTGGCTTCGATGGGGTTCTGTTTCGCCTGGATCGGTTCGATCTGGGCCGTGGGCATTGATGCGCAAACCATGCGGATCGGCTTTGTCGCGTTTCTGGTCGCTCTGTCGGCCTACAACCTGGTGCGCATGTTCACCGCCAGCGCGCCGGCCTCGGCGCAGATGAATTATTCATGGCCCTGGCTGGGTGTGCTCGGCGCGGCGTCCGGGACCATGGGCGGGTTGTTTGGCGTGGGCGGGGCGGTCGTGGCCACGCCGGTATTGACCAGTCTGTTCGGTACGACTCAAGTGGT
The DNA here is from genome assembly GCF_016887925.1 of Pseudomonas sp. MIL9. Taxonomy (NCBI): domain Bacteria; kingdom Pseudomonadati; phylum Pseudomonadota; class Gammaproteobacteria; order Pseudomonadales; family Pseudomonadaceae; genus Pseudomonas; species Pseudomonas sp. MIL9. The sequence goes on from NZ_JAFEHE010000027.1 coordinate 69,126, forward strand.
GGCGCAGGGCTTGTCGCTGGCGCTGGCACTGCCCAGCACGGGCGTCACGCTGGTCACCTATGCCGTACACCATCAGGTGCACTGGATGATTGGCGTGCCACTGGCGCTCGGTGGCCTGATGAGCATCAGTTGGGGGGTGAGGATCGCCCATGCCATGCCCGAGCGGTTGCTGCGCGGATTGTTCTGTGGCTTCCTGGTGTGCTGCGCGGTGATGCTCGCCTTTAAGGTTTGAAGCCTTCGACGATGTGCTCGGCCAGGCATTCGGTAATCGGGGACGGGTTGTGCAGGTTGCGCACCAGCATGATGCTGGCCTCGGGCAGGATCGGCAGGTCTTCGGCCTCACCGAGGATGCGCATGTCCGCCGTGATCAAGCTTTCCAGTTGCGCAGTCACTGCCAGGCCGGCGCTGACCACCGCCATGATCGCCGACAAGCTATCGCTGTTGTACGCCACGCGATAATCGCGGCCCATGGCATCGAGGGCATTGCAGGCCCACAGGCGGCAGAAGCAGTCACTGTTGAACATCGCCAGCGGCAACGGGGTTTGTTCGTGGGCACTGAAACACTGGGCTTCGGCCCAGACGAAGCGTTCCTTGCGCAGTAGCTGACCGATTTCACTACCCGGTTCGCGGGTCACGATAGACAAGTCGAGGTCCTGGCGCATCAGCAATTGCTTGGACGACTCGCAGTGCACTTCGATCTGGATCAGCGGATAGGACTGGGCAAACCGGCGCAGAATCCCCGGCAGAAAACGCATCACATAGTCGTCCGGTGTACCGATCCGTACGGTGCCGACCATGTGCGGTTCGCGCAAGGTGTTGAAGACTTCGCTGTGCAGCTTGAGGATGCGCCGGGCATACCCGAGCAATACCTGGCCTTCCGCCGTCAGCCGAACCTGCCGGCCGTCGCGCTGGAACAGCTGGCGCTGCAATACATCTTCTTCCAGCCGCTTCATCTGCATGCTCACGGCCGACTGGGTGCGGTTGACCAATTCTCCCGCACGGGTAAAGCCGCCCTGGTCGGCGATGGCGACGAAGGTGCGCAGTACTTCGGTGTCGATACTCGGGTAGGCGGACATTCATCAATCTCCGAGATATGTGACATCAGAAACATTCGTTGGATTGATCTTAGTCCCGGCGCGAGACTGGAGCTATCCAAACGGAGGGCAACAAGATGAAAGGTCAACATGAATACCCAGCGGTAGAAAAACACTCGATCCACTTGGTATCCGATCTGCTGCACAAATTCAGTCGCTGGTACGAACTGCACAAGGAACGCGAACTGCTGGCGAGCCTGAGTGATGAAGCGCTGAAAGACATCGGCATGAGCCGTGCGGATGTCGAGTTCGAGTCGGTCAAGCCGTTCTGGAATGACCCGATGCATAAATGATGAGTGCCACGCTACACAAACCACTTACCGGTGAGGTAGGTTGCGAGCAGACAAGGAGATGCTCATGCCCGCAACGTTGTCCTTTACCCTCAAACAGGCTGGGCGTCTGGCGCTGGCCGCCCAAGGGTTCAACGGGCGTCAGCCGCCAGCGACGATCAAGCCGTTTCAGCTCAACCGCCTGATCGAACGACTGGGCATTCTGCAGATCGACTCGGTCAATGCCTTGGTGCGTTCGCACTACCTTCCGCTGTTTTCCCGCCTTGGAAACTACCCTTGCGATGTGCTCGACCAGGCTGCCTGGAGTCAGGGCCGGCGTCGAACATTGTTCGAATACTGGGGCCACGAGGCCTCTTTACTGCCCCTGTTGATGTACCCGTTGATGCGCTGGCGCATGCAGCGAGCGAGTCGTGGCGAAGACATTTATCAACAGCTGGCTCGCTTTGGTCGTGAGCAGCAGGACGTCATTCGCCGGGTGCTGGCCTCCGTCGAGGCGCAGGGCGCGCTGGGGGCCGGCAGTCTGTCGACCCGCCAGGAGCGGGCGGGCCCATGGTGGGACTGGAGTGCGGAAAAGCATGCACTGGAATGGTTGTTCGCCACCGGTGAAGTGACCGTGGCCGGCCGGCGTGGGTTCGAACGGCTTTATGATTTGCCGGAGCGGGTGATCCCCTCGGCGATTCTTGCGCAGCCACGGGTTGATGAGGCACAAGCCCAGCGCGGATTGCTGTTGCATGCCATGACGGCGTTGGGCGTCGGCACGGAAAAGGATCTGCGCGACTACTTTCGCCTGAATCCCGCTGACAGCCGTCCACGTCTTGCGGAGTTGGTCGAGGCCGGTGAATTGCTCACCTGCGAAGTCCAGGGCTGGCGCCAGTTGGCCTATTGCCTGCCGGAGCCCAAGGTGCCGCGCAAGGTCGAGGCCAGTGCCTTGCTTTCACCTTTTGATTCACTGATCTGGGAACGCAGTCGTACCGAACGCCTTCTCGACTTTCGCTATCGGCTGGAGATCTATACGCCGCAGGACAAGCGGGTCTACGGCTATTACGTCTTGCCGTTCCTGCACAACGAGCGGATTGCCGCGCGGGTTGATCTGCGCGCCGAACGGGCGGTCGGTCGATTGGCAGTGCACGCGGTGCATGAGGAACAACCGGGGCTGGACGACGAAGGGATGCTGGCGTTGGCGGCCAATCTGCGACAGATGGCGGATTGGTTGGGGCTGGCGCAGGTTCAGTTGAATTGCCCGCGGGCGAGTGCGGACAGGTTGCGGGTGGCATTGGCCAGCATTTGCGGGGTTTGATCTGAGGGCATCGCTGGCAAGCCAGCTCCTACAGATGTTGCGTCGTGCACATTATTGCCCAACGACGTAATTCCTGTGGGAGCTGGCTTGCCAGCGATGGGGGGCGATGCGAGTTAGCGCCGAACCTGCTTCAACGTCTCGGCAATCAAAAACGCCAATTCCAGCGACTGATCGGCATTCATCCGCGGGTCGCAATGGGTGTGGTATCGATCCGACAACCCATCTTCGGTAATCGGCCGCGCGCCGCCTATGCATTCAGTGACGTTCTGCCCGGTCATCTCGATGTGGATGCCGCCGGCGTAGCTGCCCTCGGCTTCGTGAACCTGGAAGAACTGCTTCACCTCGCCAAGAATCTGCGCGAAGTCACGGGTCTTGTAGCCGCTGCTGGCCTTGATGGTGTTGCCGTGCATCGGGTCGCAACTCCACAGCACTTGCTTGCCTTCACGCTGTACGGCGCGGATGAGCTGCGGCAAGTGATCGCCGACCTTGTTCGCGCCCATGCGCGCGATCAGGTTCAGGCGGCCTGGATCATTGTCCGGGTTGAGCACGTCGATCAGGCGAATCAGGTCTTCAGGGTTCATGCTCGGGCCGACCTTGACCCCGATCGGGTTGTTCACCCCGCGCAGGAACTCGACATGGGCACCGTCGAGCTGACGGGTGCGATCGCCGATCCACAGCATGTGCGCCGAGCAGTCGTAGTAGTCGTTGGTCAGGCTGTCGCGACGAACGAAGGCTTCTTCGTAGTTCAGCAGCAGCGCTTCGTGCGCGGTAAAGAAACTGGTCTCGCGCAGTTGCGGCGAACTGTCCATGCCGCAGGCGCGCATGAAGGCCAGGGTTTCATCGATGCGGTCGGCCAGGTGGCTGTATTTTTCCGCCAGGGCCGAGTTGGCGATGAAGTCCAGGTTCCACTTGTGTACCTGATGCAGATCGGCAAACCCGCCCTGGGCGAAGGCGCGCAGCAGGTTCAGGGTGGCTGTGGACTGGTGGTAGGACTGCAGCAGGCGCTCCGGGTCCGGTACGCGGCTTTTTTCATCGAAACCGATGCCGTTGACGATGTCGCCACGGTAGGCGGGCAGGGTCACGCCGTCGATGGTTTCGTCGTTGGCCGAGCGCGGCTTGGCGAATTGCCCGGCCATGCGCCCGACTTTGACCACCGGGCAGCCGGCGGCAAAGGTCATGACAATCGCCATTTGCAGCAGCACCTTGAAGGTGTCGCGGATTTTCGCGGCGGAGAACTCGGCGAAGCTTTCGGCGCAGTCGCCGCCCTGCAACAGAAACGCCCGGCCCTGGGTCACTTCGGCAAACTGACGGCGCAACTCCCGGGCTTCACCGGCAAACACCAGCGGCGGGTAGCTGGCCAGTGTTTGCTCGACTTGCAGCAAATGCGCCGCGTCGGGGTATTGGGGTTGTTGCTGGATCGGCAGGGCGCGCCAGCTGTCAGGGCTCCAGGGTTGGCTCATCGCAGTCTCTAATGTTTTACGCTCGGACAGCTATGTTATCAGCAATTAGTGCGTGACCTGTTCCCGTCGCTTCGCGGACAATCGCGCCTTTGCCGCAGCCTGTTCGCGGTGTTATTGCGTTGCCGGGTCCGGTGACGATCAGGAGACGAAATGACTGAGGAGCGCGTCGAGCATCTGCTCGCCGAGGTGCAGGACGAATTTGGCGTGATTCGCGTGCTGGAAGTGGCCGATTACCGCTTTCTCGAATTCGGTGATGCCATCGAACAAAGCTGCGTCTTCACGGCCGATCCGAGCTGGCTCGAGTACGACTACACCAGGGCGATGCTGATTGGTGCGCTGTGCCACGAGCAGCCGGAAAGTGCATTGTTTCTGGGCCTCGGTGCCGGGACGCTGACCCAGGCGTGCCTCAAGTTCCTGCCGCTGGAGGATGTCGAAGCCATCGAGCTGCGCCCTGACGTGCCGCGCCTGGCCATCGAATACCTCGGGCTGGATGACGATCCGCGTCTGTACATTCGCGTGGGTGATGCGCTGGAGTTGCTCGACACTGCCGAGCCTGCGGACCTGATTTTTGTCGACCTGTATACCGATGTCGGTCCCGGAGTCGGGCACCTGGCCTGGTCTTTCCTGGAAAACTGCCAGAAACGCCTGAATCCGGGCGGCTGGCTGGTGATCAATCAATGGGCTACCGATGATGGCAAGCCATTGGGTGCCGCGTTGCTGCGCGGGCTCTACCACCGGCATTACTGGGAATTGCCGGTGAAGGAGGGCAATGTGATCCTGATCGTGCCTTCGGAGCTGGATCAGCAACTGGACATGGACGGCCTGATCGCTCGGGCCGAAGGGCTGGCGCCACGGTTGGGGTATTCGTTGCAGTCGTTGATCAAGGCAATTCGGCCGGCGAGCTGATTTGTTGCTCGACCGGACCTCATCGTGGGCTTGCCTGCGATGAGGCCATGGAGGCCAACACACATTTCACATGCCTTTGAAGACTCCGGGCCGCCGCTCCACCAGCGACCGCACACCCTCCCGGGCATCCTCGCTGCTCATCAGCTTCTTCACCAGCGCCGGCAACCCTTGCGCGGCCACCGTTTCCCCTTCATAACGCGCCTGCCGGGCCGACATCAACGTCGCCTGAACTCCGAGTGGCGCCTGCCGGGCAATTCGCTCGGCCAACTCGATTGCCCGTGGCAGCAAATCCTCGCTGGCCATGACTTCCTGCACCAGCCCCAGATGCAAGGCATCATGGGCATCGAACTCATCCCCGGTCAGCATCCAGCGCATCGCGTTCCCCCAGCCGGCGACTTGATGCAGGCGCAGGGTGGCGCCCCCGAAGGGGAAAATGCCGCGCTGCACTTCCATTTGCGCAAAACGGGTATTGCTGGCGCACAGGTTGATATCGGCGGCCAGCATCAACTCGATGCCGATCGTCAGGCAGTAGCCCTGCGCGGCGACAATCACCGGTTTGTTGACCCTCGGACCGGCGAACACGCCCCATGGATCACAGCCGCCGGGCGGTGCCTGCCAGCCTTCCGTCAACGTGGCGCTGGCATTGACCAGGTCCAGTCCGGCGGTGAAATGCTCGCCATGACCGAAGACCACCGCCACCCGCGCTTCGCTGTCAGCCTCGAACTCGCCGTACGCCAGGCTCAATTCGTTGAGCAGGTCGAGATCGAAGGCGTTGCGTTTGGCGACCCGATCCAGGCCGATCATCAGGACATGACCACGTTTTTCGCGGCTCACGCGGCTGGTGTTGAGCTCTTTCATGGTGCATTTCCTCGGGCGGGAAGGGCAGTCAGACCGACGGTCTGCCTGTTCAAGATGAACCGTTTTAGCGCCATCGCCCGCAGGGCCGGGCCTTTGAAAAATAGACGCTCGCATGATTATCCGCAAAGCCTGTGACACAACGCCGTACGCAGGAGTTTTGCGATAAAAAAAGCTCCCTTTTTCAGCAAATTCCGGTATAGTGCGCGCCGGCCTTTAGCCGGGCCGCGTTTAGGTAGAGCAATTCCCCGAAGTCAGCTTCGGCTGCACGTCCGCATCGCGGACTCTTCCTTGACGATTCTTTTCATTCATTCGTTTTCGCAAATCCCCGCCGACAAAGCTGCCAGGGCGACTCTTGAGTCTCAACACGGCATGCGCAGCTTTGGAGCATGGGTCTTTGCGGATGCACTTAGAGGCAGACCCATGACCCAGGAAATCGGCGGCTTCGCCGCTCTTGAACTTCATCCCAATATTGTCGCTGCAGTAGTCGCTACCGGCTATGAAGAGCCTTCGGCCATTCAGCAGCAGTCGATCCCGATCATCCTCGCCGGTCACGATATGATTGGTCAGGCGCAAACCGGTACCGGTAAAACCGCTGCCTTTGCCCTGCCTATCCTGCACCGCATTGATCCGTCCAAGCGCGAGCCGCAAGCTCTGATCCTGGCCCCAACTCGTGAGTTGGCGCTACAAGTTGCAACCGCTTTCGAAACCTACGCCAAGCAAATGCCGGGCGTGACTGTTGTGGCTGTCTACGGCGGCGCGCCGATGGGCCCACAATTGAAAGCAATCCGTAATGGCGCACAGATCGTTGTCGCCACTCCGGGCCGTCTGTGCGACCACCTGCGTCGCGACGAAAAAGTACTGGCCACCGTGAACCACCTGGTTCTCGACGAAGCCGACGAAATGCTCAAACTGGGCTTCATGGACGACCTGGAAGTTATCTTCAAGGCCATGCCGGAAACCCGTCAGACCGTATTGTTCTCGGCCACCTTGCCACAATCGATCCGTGCCATCGCTGAGCGCCACCTGCGCGATCCGAAGCACGTGAAGATCCAGAGCAAGACCCAGACCGTTACCGCGATCGAACAGGCTCACCTGTTGGTTCACGCTGACCAGAAGACCTCGGCTGTATTGAGCCTGCTGGAAGTGGAAGATTTCGACGCGCTGATCATGTTCGTGCGTACTAAGCAAGCGACCCTGGACCTGGCCAGCGCCCTGGAAGCCAAAGGCTACAAAGCCGCTGCGCTGAACGGTGACATTGCCCAGAACCAGCGTGAGCGCGTGATCGACTCCCTCAAGGATGGCCGTCTGGACATCGTTGTGGCGACCGACGTTGCTGCTCGTGGCCTGGACGTTCCGCGCATCACTCACGTGTTCAACGTTGACATGCCGTACGATCCAGAGTCCTACGTTCACCGTATCGGCCGCACCGGCCGTGCCGGTCGCGAAGGTCGTGCACTGTTGCTGGTGACGCCACGTGAGCGCCGCATGCTGCAGGTCATCGAGCGTGTCACCGGTCAGAAAGTTGCTGAAGTTCGCCTGCCGGACGCTCAAGCCGTTCTGGATGCGCGCATCAAGAAACTGACCAACAGCCTGTCGCCGCTGGTGGCTGAAGCTGAATCGACCCATGGTGAACTGCTGGATCGCCTGACTGCCGATATCGGTTGCAGCCCGCGTGCCCTGGCCGCAGCCCTGCTGCGCAAGGCTACCAACGGTCAAGCGCTGAACCTGGCCGCTATCGAGAAAGAGCGTCCACTGGTGCCGAACAACGCACCGCGTGGCGATCGTCCAGAGCGTTCCGGTGATCGTCCTGAGCGTGGTGACCGCGAGCGTCGCGCACCAATGCCTCTGGCCGAAGGTCGTGCTCGTTGCCGTACCGCGCTGGGCGCGCGTGATGGCATCGCTGCCAAGAACCTGCTGGGCGCCATCCTCAATGAAGGTGGCCTGGCTCGTGAAGCCATCGGTCGCATCCAGGTGCGTGACAGCTTCAGCCTCGTTGAGCTGCCGGAAGATGGCCTGGAGCGTCTGCTGACCAAGCTGAAGGACACTCGCGTTGCCGGTAAGCAGTTGAAGCTGCGTCGCTACCGCGAAGATTGATCCGCTTTCGGGCTGATTGATCGCACATAAAAAATCCCCGACTGGCTCGGGGATTTTTTTTGTCCGGATGGCGGGGCGACTTGGTGTGCCGGTCAGCCGAAACGATAGATGTCCATGCCCAGTGCCCCCATGGTGAATCCTTGGTGGGCGATGCTGAAATCCCCCCCGGCCGCGCGGGCAAAGTACAGCGGCAGCAGGTGTTCATCGCTGGGATGATTGCGCACGGCATTGGGTGCCAGTTGGCGATAATCGTTCAGGGCCGCTTCGTCGTTGGCCGCAAGCTTCTCGACCATCCAGTCCCGGAACGCCTGTGCCCACGGCTCCACGCTCTCAGGGCCGGCATGCCAATCCAGTTCCCGCAGGTTATGGGTGATGCTGCCAGAGCCGATCAGCAGTACGCCGTGCTGGCGCAGGCTGTTCAGCGCCTGTCCGACGTGGGCCTGCAGGGCAGGACCGCCACGGGTTGGCAGTGAAACCTGAACAATCGGGATGTCCGCCTGCGGATACATCAGTGACAACGGAACCCAGACACCATGATCGAAAGGTCGGTTGGAATCGATGCGGGCGGGAAGATTACTGGCCTTCAACAGTTCGACGACCTCGGCTGCCAGCTGTGGATCGCCGGGTGCCGGGTACTCGACTTCAAACAAGGCTTTAGGGAAACCGCCGAAATCATGCCAGGTATCAGGTCGTGGATTGCCGCTGACCAACAGTTCATTGCTTTCCCAGTGCGCGGAAACAATCACGATGGCTTTGGGTTTCGGCAGCTCGGCCGCCAGGCGAGCCAGGGCAGGCCCGCTGGCGCCGGGTTCCAGGGCGAGCATCGGGGAACCATGGGATATGTACAGGCTGGGGAACATGAACGAGCTCCGGAGAGTTAAGATGGCACCATCTTCAGTCAGATCATTGATCTAAATCTAATATAAGTTTTAGGGTGTTTTGATCGAATTTTTGGGGTTACTTATGCAGCCGGAGTTTTGGCACAAGAAGTGGGCGTCGAATCAGATCGGCTTTCACTTGCCGCAAGTGAATCCTTATCTTCAACGGTTCTGGCCAGCGTTGGGCCTGGAAGTGGGCAGTCGCGTTCTGGTGCCCTTGTGTGGGAAGAGTCTGGATGTGTTGTGGCTCGCTCATCAGGGGCACGAGGTTCTGGGCGTCGAACTATCGGAAAAAGCCATCGAGGACTTTTTCAGCGAGCATCACTTTGACCCCGCGGTGAGCGAGCAGGGGCCGTTCAAGGTTTATCGCGCAGGCTCCATCGAGCTTTGGTGCGGTGACTTCTTCGAGCTGACAGCTGGCGATGTGGCTGATTGCTCTGCGCTTTATGACCGGGCCGCATTGATTGCGCTACCGCCATCAATGCGCGAGCAATATGCCACGCATTTGAAGCGGATCCTGCCCAAGGATTGCCATGGGCTTTTGATCACCCTCGATTATGACCAGGCTCAAATGGACGGCCCACCGTTTGCCGTGCTGGATGACGAAGTGCAGCGATTATTTGGCCAGGCATGGTCGCTAAAAATCCTGGAAGATCAGGATGTGCTGAGCGAGAGCGGGAAATTTCTGGAGGCGGGGGTTACCCGGCTTGAGGAGCGGGTGTATAGGGTGTCCACCCGGTAATCCGAAGAACTAAAAAAAGGCCCGCATCACTGCGTAATGCTGTTCACTTAAGCGGAGCAGCCTTACGGTCCACCGGAAATCGGGTTTTTGAAATTTTCACCGTCCTTGG